>PATE01000080.1 GCA_002712305.1 Gemmatimonadota bacterium
TGTGCGCACCCACCCCGAAACGGGGAGGCGAACACTCTATGTGAGCCCTCATCTGACGAGTCACGTCGTCGGGCTCGATAAGGCGGACAGCGCCCAACTGCTGAACGAGATCTATGCGCACATGGATCAACCGCAGTTCATCTGGACCCAACGGTGGGCCGTTGGCGATCTGTTGATGTGGGATAATCGGCCCACCATGCACCGACGACTCGGGTTTCCCGACGAACAGCGCCGCGTGATGAAGAGAACGCAGGTCTTCGGAGACGAGCCCGTGCTGTAGTTGAGTTCGTGCTGTACTATGATGAGCAAATGGACCTTTCCGCACCGACACGGTGCATTGGCACTCAACAGACGTGACCATTATTCCTGATCTGGGAGGCATGTTTTCGTGAGATTGCAGGACAAAGTCGTGATCGTAACCGGCGGTGGATCTGGTGCCGGTGAAGCCATCGTCGCCAGTTGCGTTGCCGAGGGAGCCCAGGTCATTGCCATCGGACGAGACGCCGAAAAACTGGGGGCTGCATGCAAGAAGGCGGGAGGCAACGCCCGTCCCGCAGCAGGAGACGTCACCGATCGTCAGCGAATGCAGCAGATCGTCGACGAAACGATCTCCGAGTTTGGTCGTGTCGACATCCTGATCAACAACGCGGGGATCAACGTGGCAGATCGCACGCTGGAGAAACTGACCCCTGAAGATTGGGATCGTGTGATGGAGATCAATGCCACCGGTGCCTACAACACGATCCATGCCGTGTTGCCCCACATGCGCGAGCAGGGCGATGGCGTGATCATCGCCGTGTCGTCGATGGCCGGCTGCGCGCCGAGTGTACTGGGCGGCGTCGCCTATTCGGCGGCCAAACATGCCATGTCTGTGGTGACGAAGATGGTGGATCGTGAGGAAGCGAATCACGGAATCCGAGCCTGCGTGATCTCACCAGGAGAGATCAACACACCGATCCTCGATCAGCGACCAGTAAAGGTCACCGATGAGCGCAAGTCGCGCATGCTCCAACCTCAGGATATTGCAGATGCCGTGATGTACGTGGCGACATTGCCTGCCCGAGTGGTGATCGAAGAGATGATCATCAAGCCTCGTGGGCAGGGCTCGGTCAGCTAACACACCTCATGCGGAAGTTGCTGCCCGGCCTCACACATTGGCGTGCCTTCCACCAGGATATCGGGCATGACGTCGACTGCTACCACGCCGAGAGTGAGGGTGTCACGTACCTGCTGGATCCGCTTCTACCCGAGCGGGAGATCGGGTTCCTTCAGCAGGTCGCACCGCCATCCCATATCTACATGACCAATCGATTGCACGATCGCAGCTGCGCCGACTGTGCCCGTGCGGTTGACGCAACCGTATGGTGCAATCGACACGGTCTGCACGAGTACGTCGACGACCCCCTCGACGTCCAACCCTTCGATGCGGGCGACGTATTGCCGGGAGGTGTGCGCACCATCGAGGTAGGGTTACTCTGCCCCGACGAGACCGCCCTCCTGCTGCCCATCGACACTGGCGTGTTGGCCATCGCCGATTCTCTCATTCGGTTCGACTTTGCCAACCGCACCCACGATGGTGCCATTGGTTTCGTTCCGGATTCACTGATCGGAGATGACGCAGAGCACATCAAGACGCAGACCAAAGCCCTTTACCTGGACGTGTGTGATCGTTATGCGTTCGATCACGTGATCTTCGCCCATGGCGAACCCTTGATCGGTGACGCCAAGCAGCAGTTGCGGAGCTTCTGTGACCGCTGACCCGCGCCGACAGCTGCGTGGCAAGGCGCTCAACCAGTTCCTGCGCACGATCGAGCCGCCTGCAGGTCTCGACATGGTCTTCGTTCTGCAGGACATGCAGGATCCGATCAACGTGGGATCCGCTTTTCGAATCGCTGATGCAGCGGGTGTGCGTCACATGGTTCTTACCGGCATCACAACCTGTCCACCTCACCCATTGATCAAAAAGGTGGGGCGCGGGCGTGATCGACGGATTCATTGGGACTACGCTGAGGATGCGGCGACAGCACTGGAGGGCCTGCGCGATGAAGGGTACCGCTGTGTTGCCGTGGAGCTCGCCTCAGACGCCCAACGGTTCGATCGGTTCGACTACCCTGCCAAACTCGCCCTCGTGGTCGGACACGAGGACCATGGTGTCACCCATCGCACGCTGGGCGCCTGCGATGGGGCCGTCTACCTACCCATGCACGGCAAGGGCGCCTCTCTCAACGTGCATGTCAGTCTCGGGATTGTCGCCTACCACGTACTGAGCCGGTTTGATACCCAGACGCCGCCAGACGAACGAAGTTAGCAGGCTGGCGGAGCTAGTCGGCGTCGGGCTTCGGCGCCCGCCAGTACTGCCAACGGCTGCTGAGTTGACGCTGCTTCCCCAGCAACGTCGATGGCAACCATCTGGTCGATGGCAGCTCCGGCACCGCCATGCGATCTGATCTGAGTTGTTCGACCCCGTCGGGCAACCCGTGGATCTGTTCACACAGATCCCACAGTTCCTCATCTCGGATCAGCCGAAGATAGAGGGGATCATCCACGAAGTGCCGCCACCGCTCCAGCACCTTCATCTGCGCTGCCTGTCCGTCGAGGCGGGNGCCGTCGAATGAGCTCGTCGAGCCCCATTTGGCCACTTCCTGCAGACCAGCTCCCGCACCCGACAACCCGAGTTGCTGGGCAAGCCCGGTCTTGTAGGATACATCGGTGAACCAGCGGTTGTAGTCGATCAACAGACGATGTGATAGAAGTTGTGTCTGACCGAGGGCTTCCCGGGCATACTGTTTCCATAACTCCACCGACCGTCGCAACAGTCGGACGCTGTATTTGGTCCCCGCATAGTACACCTTCAGCAGACTGGCCAGATTGTTGAAGGGATCGCGCAGCGCCAGAATATGGGTGCGTCGCTTCGACGCTCCGACCCATCGCTCGTGCTGACCTTCCCCAACGGGCGCCGTGATCTGATCCAACGACATGTGTTCGTAGTTGTAGATCAAGGCTTGCTTGGGGACGTGAACTCCTGTGCATGCCGTCTGCGCATCGAGGCCGTCGATGTTCGTGATGAAGCGTTTCTCCGGCTTCTTGACAATATGCTTCAAGTCGAAGGGATTGGCTGCCGGTGAACACTGGTTGAGGAAGAGATACCCGCCATCGACGTTGGCGTAGAGCCACTGAACGATCGCATGGTGGCCACTGCGCTTGAGCGCCACAACGCAGATCTCGTGTTCGTTGATGATGTTCGTCATGAGGACTTGGTCGCCAGTGGCTGAGCGGCTCCGGCTATGATTCCAATCAAGTCGCCCTTGTTCGGAGCACGAATCGGCTGAGTAGAAGGTAAGTAGCCAGCCCCAGCAGCAGCCAGACGGCAGCGCCCCGATACATGGCGGACATGCCAACATGTTCGAAGGCGGTTCCGCCGACGAGAGCACCCACGGGCGCTGAGCACGGCGGGGAACAGGATGTAGCCCCTCAGATCAATGAGCACCTTCTCCTGTTCGGTGAGGGGTCCGTCATAGCTCATAGGTGTCATCTCCTGGCGATATCGCGAGTCAGAAGAGCCGTGTGGAATAGTATAGGAAGGTTGGCCGCTACGAATCGACCNCATAGTTGCATGGGTTGCATCTCCTCGCTTCGTTCTTCNCCTCCCCGCGACCCAGAAGGACCACGATGAACGACGATTCTCAATCCCCCACGCCCACACACTACACGGCGATTACAGATCAGATCCTGTCCGAGATGGACCGGGATCTGTCATTTCACGAATGCGGTGTGGCCGAGCCGGTGGCGCTGTCTCACGAGCAGATCGAGACGTTCAATCGCGAAGGGTTTCTGTCTCCGATTCCGCTCTTTGGCGCCCATGAGATCAGCGACATCCGCAGCTATTTCGACGATCTACTTGCGCGCGTGCTGGCTGAGGGAGACAACCAGTATTCCATCAGTTCTGCCCATCAGCGGCATGGCAGGGTGCACGACCTTCTGTGTCACCCGCAGATCACCCAGATCGTCGGAGACTTGCTGGGTAATCGATTTGTCGGTTGGGGGTCCCATTTCTTCTGCAAGTTGCCGGGTGATGGCAAGACGGTCTCGTGGCATCAAGATGCCAGCTATTGGCCCATGACCCCGTCGAGGACGGTGACGGTCTGGCTCGCCATCGACGATGCCGACACCGAAAATGCATGCATGCGTTTCATCCCACGCAGCCACGTGCACGGTCATCTCCCCTATCGAGAGAGTGATGCAGAAGAGAACAACGTGCTCAGCCAGACTGTCGATGCCGTTGAACGATTCGGCGACCCTTTCGACGTCGAGCTCGAGGCCGGCCAGATGTCGGTCCATTCGGACCTGTTGTTGCATGGCTCGGGTGCCAATCGATCCACCCGAAGGCGATGCGGATTGACCCTCCGCTACTGTCGTACGGAGGTGCGTGCTCATATGGGGTGGAATGGCAAGGGGGTCATCATCCGCGGCGGTGATGACGATGGTCACTGGGCCGATCTACCCCGGCCCGAGTCCGACTGATGCCTCTCGAAGTGGACTCATCGGTGCCCACATCTGACCAGCCAGATCACCGGGCCAGTCTGGTGACAGATCAGGCGTTGGACCTGTTTCATCCAACGTTGCAGTGCTGGTTCCGAGAACAGATCGGTACGCCCACCGATGCCCAGGCCAAAGCGTNGCCACACATCGCCGAGGGTGAACACGTCCTGGTCACGGCACCCACAGGATCGGGCAAGACGCTGACGGCTTTNCTCTGGGCGCTCAATCAGCTGCTGTGTGGTTTCGCTGGGCTCGAATCTTCCGGTCGTTGCGTCTGATGGAGCTGTCGGGCGAAATCCTTGTGGGTCACTTTTTCAGCGGTATCCCGGGCCCTCAGTTCATGAGCCATCGTGCATTCCGCCAACTGTCCAGAGGACTGCCGGAAGACGCCGTGTTCTGGATGTGTGCAACCGACCCGGCTTCATTGTGTGGTTTGCCGNTGACCGACCTGCGCGCCCAACTCCCCCGTCGAGTAGCCAGCAACCATCTGGTGTACCGGGGCGCCACCAAANTGCTGACCTCACAGCGGCATGGCCGAGTTCTCGAAATCGGCGTGGATCCAGATGATCCACGTCTGGCGGAGTATCTGATGCCATTGGATCATCTGCTCACACGCACGCTGTCGCCGCTGCGTCAGGTGGAAATCGAGCAAATCAACGGCCGTATAGCGGCCACCAGCGGTTATGCAGAGGCTTTGCAGCGAATCTTCGAGGTCCGCCGAGACCACCATCATCTGATTCTGTTCCGCNGGACTCGGTAGACGANCTCACATCTTCTCACAGATCTCGCGTTGGAGTAGTCCGCCGTAGTTCGTATCGTTGGCCCACGTGTGGACGCGTTGGTGCCCACATTCCATCACCCAGCACGAAAGGAGCCACCCATGGCGACGGACGTGAAAACGGCAGAGCAGATCCTCCAGGAAAAGGGAGGGGACTTGATCGCGGTGGGGGAGGAGACAGTCATACTCGAGGCGCTCAAGATCATGGTGGAGAGCAAGGTCGGCTCGATTCTGGTCAAAGAAGGAACGCGGGTCGTCGGTATCTATACCGAGCGAGATCTCAGCCGCAATACGATCAACCCGGAGTTTGATGCGGCGACAACACAGATCAGCGAAGTCATGACCACCGGGCTGCGCTACGCCCCGCACACGGATACGGCCTTTGACCTGATGGACAAGTTTCTTGGCCTGCGTCTGCGACATCTGTTGATCGATCGCAACGGTGAATTCATCGGCATGCTGTCCATTGGAGATGTTGTGCGGTCTGCCCTGCAGACCAGGACGGATGAGTTGGAACAACTGCAGGAGATTGCGAACTGGGAGTACTACGAGGAATGGAAACCCCGTTCCTGATCAGCGCCTGACTGATCACACGATTCAGTTCGATCTCACCTTGACGGCGATGCTGGCGTTGGCCAGCATCGTCGTCGGCATTTCACCCAGGGCGAAGTGGGATGAAGAGAGTGACGTTGATCGGTGACTCCATCCGGATGGGGTATCAACAGCACGTCGTGACGGCCCTGCAGGGACGCGCTGAGGTCTGGGGACCCGCAACCAATGGGGGTGATAGCAGCAAGGTTCGCACTCATCTGACCGAATGGATGCAGGAGGGCGCCGCAGACATCATCCATCTCAACTGTGGTCTGCATGACCTGCGAAAATCCTTCGATACGGGCAAGGCACAGATCGACACAGAGAGCTATCGAGCCAATCTCTGCTACATCTTCGACGCTGTTGCTGCGACGGGTGTACCCCTGATCTGGGCAGCGACAACGCCGGTCAATGAGGCATGGCACCACGAGCGCAAAGGTTTCGACCGGTTAGAGGCCGATGTGGCAGCCTACAATGCCATCGCCTTAGAGGAGGCTCAGCAGCGCGGCATTCAGGTCAACGATCTGCATGCGGTCATCGAAAACGCCGGTCGCGATCGGCTGTTGTCAGAGGATGGGGTGCATTTCGGGGATCAGGGCTGTACTCTGCTGGGAGACCACGTCGCCACGTGTGTGCAACATTGTTGGGGAGACGAATAGAGGTGGACGACAGCCTCAGACCGCTGATTCTACAGACGGTGATGCGCGGCTTTCGTGGTGTGAGGGTGGGCGCAGATGACGCCGTCATGGCGGATGTGAAGCAAGGCTTGGGAAGTGTGGTGCTTTTCGATGTGGACGGGCCAAGTGGAGGAACGATGGCCCGCAATGTGGAGTCCTCCGCTCAGATGGCTGAGTTGTGTGCGCATCTGCACCAAGCCGTGCCAGATCTACCCCTGCTGATCGCTATCGACATGGAAGGGGGCTTGGTGTGTCGTCTACACGAGCGTTACGGATTCCCCGCCACGATCTGTGCCCAGGATCTGGGGGCCACGGGCGATCCTCAGCAGACCTACGATGCGGCGGCGGGTATTGCAGACACGCTCGCCACGGCGGGTATCAATCTGAATCTGGCGCCCTGTGTCGATGTCAACGTGAATCCCGACAACCCGATCATCGGCAGCAAGAAACGCAGCTATGGAAGTGACCCCATGGCCGTCGCCGAGCATGCGGCTGCCTTCATCGGCGCTCACCGAGACCGTGGGATCCTGACGTGCCTCAAACACTTCCCCGGACATGGATCATCCCGTGACGACACGCACGTGGGGTTCACAGACGTGACCAAAACCTGGTCTGGCCATGAACTGCTCCCTTTTCGTCGTCTGATCGAGCAAGGATTGGTGGACGCCGTCATGACGGCACACGTCGTCAATACACAACTCGACGACGTACCAGCCACACTGTCGACATCGACCCTCGATACGCTTCTGCGTCAAGAGCTCGGATTCGAAGGTGTCGAGATCTCCGATGACATGGGGATGGGAGCCATTACCCGGCAGTATGGCTTGGGCGAGGCCATCGTGAGCGCCTTGAATGCCGGCGTAGATATGTTCGCCCTCGCCAACCAGGGCAGTTATGAAGAGGACATCGTGGAACAAACCATTCAAATCGTGACCGACGCGATCCGGGCAGGGACGCTCAAGCAGAGCCGTATCGAGTCCGCGGCTGGGCGAATACGCGCCCTGCGATCGCGTCTGGTGACGAACCCACCGGAGGCGTCATGAGGTTTGAAGGAAGAGGTGTACTGGTCACGGGCGGCGGCTCCGGCATCGGTCGGTCGACGTGTTTGCGGGTGGCCGCAGAAGGAGCCCGTGTCGCCGTCGTTGACCTGCGGGCCGAACGAGCTCAGGAAACGGCACAGGAGATTGCCGCATCGGGTGGCCGAGCCATCGCATTGACGGCGGATGTCTCAAAAAGTGCTTCGGTAGACAACATGGCAGCCAGCGCCATCGACGCTTTTGGACCAATCGACACCCTCGTCAACAATGCGGGCATCGCTGCGGGCGACGACATACTCACCTTTGATGAATCGACGTGGGATCTCAATCTGTCCGTCGTACTCAAGAGTGTGTTCCTGGTGAGCCGCGCGCTTTTGCCGGCGATGATCGAGGCAGGAAGTGGCACGATCGTGAATGTCTCTTCCGTGAATGGCTTGACCGGCATCGGCGAAGAAGCCTATTCGGCCGCCAAGGCGGGGATGATCAATCTGACACAGAACATGGCCATCAAGTATGGACCTCGGGGTGTTCGAGTGAATGTCGTGTGTCCGGGAACGGTGCGGACACCCATTTGGGACGGTGTCGTGGCCGACAAGCCCCAGATATTTGACGAGCTCACCCGCTGGTATCCCTTAGGCCGGGTGGGAGAACCCGAAGACATTGCGGCAGCGATCCTGTTCCTGGCTTCGAGCGACGCCAGTTGGATCACGGGACAAACCCTCACGGTGGATGGTGGTCTCACCGCGGGGAACCCGAGACTCCTGGAAGACGTGGACATCGATGCTGGCTTTCCAGATGCAGCCAATCAGAAGGAGGGATTGTGAATCGACTGGAGAATCGTGTCGCCGTCATCACCGGTGGTGCCACCGGTATCGGTGGCGCCGCGGCCGAACTGTGTGCGGCAGAGGGGGCCATCGTTCATCTGCTGGATGCGAATGCAGAGGATGGACGGGCGACGGAAGCACGGATTCGGGACCATGGAGGGGTGGCCCGTTTCCACGAGGTCGATGTGCGTGATGCCGAGCAGCTTCGCGCGACTTTTGAACGGATTCGAACCACAGACGAACAGATCCACGTGCTCGTATGCAGCGCGGGCGTTCTGCGCGGTGCCTATTGTGGCATCGACGATCTCGATGAAGAGGATTGGGATGCCACCCTCGATACGAACCTGAAGGGCACGTATCTGACGACACGATTCGCAGCACCTGGCCTGCGCAAGGCGGACAAGTCAGTGATCCTGTTGATCTCCTCCGGCGCCGGCGTTCGAGGAGGGTCTTCCTCCTACGCCTATGCGGCAAGCAAGGCCGGTGTGCACGGGCTGCAGTACAACCTGCAGAGCGACCTGGGCGCCACGGGCAGTCGGATCCACGTGGTCTGTCCGGGAGGAATCGCCACGCCACTGAAGCTGAAGAATGTCGCTGAGGGCGCAGCCTCTCGAGGAGAGAACGTGGAAGCCGCCGTCGCCGGCGCCCGTGAGTCGCTCGGCGATCCCGTGGGCGTGGCGCGTGTGCTCACGTTTCTCGCTTCCGACGATGGAGACTACGTGCGCGGGACTATTTTTACGCGCTGAGGGTTTTCACGGGACCAGCTCACGAGAAACGACGGCTCGTGTCGTGACCGGAAATTCTCCCGGTTCGCAGCACTGGCAGATCTGAACGTCGACGGCTGCGCTCATCAGCATATAGGCGTCTTCGAAGCTCAGACCGAGCCGCTGCTGCATGAGATCCACCATGGAGTCGGCCGCCATCCGGGCTGCGTCGCCCAGGTCATCCCCCTCTCCTGTAGTCACCCAGTGTCCGTCCGTTTCGACCAATGGCCGCTGGGTTTGGGCCCCCTTCACCAGACTGATGGTGGCTGTCACTTCCGCACAGATCTCCAGACCGATGAAGGTGACTTCCCCATCGCCCATGGCCCCATGGACGTCGCCTAACCCTAAGCCGGCGCCATCCACCTGAACCGGCAAATGCACCCGGCTGCCCTCGCCGATGAAACGATTGTCCATGTTGCCTCCATGAGGCCCCGCATACCCGGTAGAAACACCGTCGCCCTTCGGTGACGTGCCGATGACACCGACCATTGGGTTTGCAGCGAATCGCAGATCGCCGAAGTGCACGACACCGTCGACGACTGGCACGATTCGAGTGGCGTAGGTATCGGCTCGATGGGCGAGCAGCCCTTCTCCTTTTTTCACTGCGAGGAATCCTGCGTCGGCCAGCTCGATTGAGTCGATGGTCACACATAGACCGTCACCGGGCTCGGCCCCCCGAACGTAGACAGGTCCCGTCGCCGGGTTGGAGCCGACCGGATGAGGATGATCCAACAGGTGATCGTCGCTCTGGATCGTTCCGGAGCGTGCGTCGTACGTATCGAAGATGACCGTGTCCCCCGGCTCGACTTCTAAGGCAGGGGGCAGACTCTTGTCGAGGACGTAGACGATCTGTTCGCGGGACAGGTGATGTGTTGCCATGAAGTTGACTCCAATGCTGGTGAGGGCGATCGGGGCAAACCTATGGCGACGGTCGTTACCGAGATAGTCGTTGAGATAAAGATCGGTCGTGTTTGAGGCCAGAACCAAATGATCCCTCCGGTGAGGGCCACCGGAAGGATCAAAGGGCGCGGTGCTGATCGATAATGACGAAGTGTCGGCGAAGATCCCTCGTCATCATCCTCTTCAAGCGAATAGGTCGTTCGCTTCGAAGGGTGCCTCCAGGATGGCTGGACCGCCGCACGATGCGGGGCTGATCCGGCTCAGTGCGGGGCCGTGTCTTGGAAGCGACAGAAGATCGGAACCGAGAAACTTGGTCAGCAGTGTGGGATTCAGGACCAGCTGTGCTCTGCCTTCGGTGGCATCAACTACATCGAGATGTTTCGCTATCCTCATGCTGCCGTATCGCAGATCCACATCGCCAACGACGTTTGGTGGGAATTGGAGCGTCGGTTAGTCCTCATCTTCCTCGGAAAGGCCCATTCCTCTTCGGCCGTCCATGAGAAAGTCATCGCTGAACTGGAGGGAGCCGGCCCCGGCAATCCGAAACTCGATGCACTGAGACAAACGGCAGACACTTCGCACGACGCTGTCTATGCAGGTGACTTTTCGGCCCTGGGCAAGGCGATGGTGAATAACACGGCTGCCCAGGCCCAACTCCATCCGGATCTGGTAGGGTCCGATGCACAGAAGGTCATCGAGATCGCTAGGGCCCATGGCGCGTTGGGTTGGAAGGTAAACGGTGACGGAGGTTCTCTTACGCTTCTGACAGGCGATGTATCGCATCAGCGACGCGAGATGGTGACCGCCATTGAGGCCGCCGCACCTGGCTTCCGTGCACTGCCTATTTATTTGAGTCGCCACGGGTTGCGACAGTGGGAGTCGATTTGCTGAGTTATTAACGGAAATGTATTTTGGAGAGATTGCCAGTTTTCATCGGTGACCCGGAGATACCGTTTGAACCATCCTTGTTTTAGACCGTGGTATTCAGGTCGAACCTTTCCTGCTGATGAAGTGATGGCCGTATTTGATCAGGACCCGCAACCACAGGTCCTCTACGACCAGACCGATTCGGCGGGAATTGAAGGCGCCTATGCAGACATCATGCGCGGTCTCTACGACAAGATGGACTCTCTCAAGCGTTCGCCCGATGACTTTCGCACGTGGACGGATGAAGACGGCTATCTGACGTTCTACAACGCCTTGCTCGACTTCGCCGGTGACGAGACGAAGGACCGGGTTCAGGTTCTACAGCAACTTGGCGAGTTCAAATTCAGGGCGGGCTCCGGGCCCGATGAAAAGAAGAAACTGATCGAGGAGTGTTTCGCTGAAGCGACCGATCAGGAAGACCCAAGAATCGTGGCAACGTCACGGTCTCGTCGCCTGTCTCAGATCTGGTCGCCGAAGACAGATACCATCCTCGATTACATCGTCAGTCGACCGGCCCAGGCGGGGCGGGTCCTGTCAGATCGACTCAATCCGACCAACACCGAACCTCTGCAATTGGTGGGTCATCCCTTCAAGGATGTGCGCAGCACGGATCTGCAGCCGGTTGCCGATGCCAAGGTCATCGCTTTCGAGCGTGGATCTGAAATTCATATCATCCCGGGGGTCAGCAAGACCCTTACGAACTGGGATGCGGACACGGCGTCCGTGGGCGGTGTCGAACAGGTGTCGTTGTTCGAGACATTGCTGCTGCACGAACTGGTCGAATTGGTGTCCCGTGAAGAAAACCCCGATTTACCGGCCCTCTACACGCACATGATCGCGTCGAGCTTCGAACGGTATCTCAAGGCCGACCTACTGTCGGTAGCCGTAGAGGATTTCTTTCTGGAGTGGCCGGTGCGTTCCGAGGCAGAGGAAGCGGAGCGCTACGAAGAACAGTTGAAGATGGACATGGAGGAGGCGCGCGCCATGTTCGCCGAAGAAGATATTCCAGACACCTTCGATGACGACGACGATGACGAACTACCCGTCGACAGCGACGGCAAGGTGCCGGTGAAGAAGAAGAAGAAGATTGTGAAGAAGAAAGTCGTGAAAAAAAAGGTCGTGAAAAAGGTAAAAAAGAAGAAGGAGTAGACATCCCCAGAGCGGAGAGGTCAACTCCTTCAATGTACCAACTTCGCGAGCAGAAGCTCTCACACGATGATCGGACAAGGCGCCTTGGGCGCCTTTTTTGTGGCCGAATCAGTCTGTGGTCTGGCTGCGCTTCACATCGGCATGCGCTTCTTCTGCCACCTGAAGATCACCGGCCGCCTGCCGGATCTGGTCGCACAGCCCACCCACTTCATCCACCGAGACCGACTCTCCTGCTTCGAGGCGTGTGAACGCCACCGCACCCAACTCAGCCTGGAGACGACTCAAGCGAGTCTTCGCCGCAGCCACATCGAGGCGCGCACGTCCGACCTGGGTCAACTCTTCCGCCTTGTTCATCGCCAACTCTGCGCCGTCCTGAAGACCCCGCTTCAGGTTATCCCACAGTCGGTCTACACCGGTTTCGTGCTCGTGAGAATCGGTCGTGTCTTCAGTCATGGCTATTCTTCCTCCGTGCCGAGCACGCGCTGCAACTCGGCCAGCAGTTGTCCCTTGTTCGCTCTCGAAACCTCACGGCCCTGCAGTTGAACGCCCGCCGTCCGGCGCGCCAGCTGACGAAGTCGGGTAACAGACATGCCTTCCAAGTCAGCAGGGTCTGTTGGTTCGGCCAGAGGCGCTACCGCGTTCACGGACATTGCAGCGGTTGTCGGTGGATGTTCGGACGAGGCGATCGTCGCCATCGGCAGGTGGGGAGCTGGGATCACGTGAGAACTGATGAGCTCACCGACCTGCTTGGCCGCAGCGGAACCGGCCCGAACGGCGGCCTGCACGGCGGCTACATCACCACTCAAGCGTAGTGAAACGAGTCCGCCGCCAATGCGCTCGATGCCCATCAACTGGACATCTGCGGCTTTGGCGGCGGTATCGGCTGCTTCTAGAACGCCGACCAGACCACGGGTTTCGATGAGTCCTAGTGCAGGTGCGCCAGAGGACGCGGACTCACCCATCGTGGGTCGATCAGCGGGAGTCGTTGATGGTATACGGTAAGAGACCGAGGTAGCGGGCACGCTTGATCGCGCGTACGATGCGCGCCTGCTGCGTGCGCGTCGCGCCCGTTCTGCGCGCCGGTTCGATCTTACCGATCGGCGTGAGAAAGCGAGCGAGGACGTCGAGACGCTTGTAGTCGATCTCCTCGGGCTTCAGCTTCGCCGTAAACTCTTTGCGATTCACCCTGGCGATGACGACTGGCTCCTGATAGAGGCGTGGAAGTAGATTGAAGGGAAATAAATTACGGGCTCCAGAGGTATTCGTCAACGGGAGACGCGGGCCGTGACGTCCTTTCAACGTGTGATCATAGTATCCCGCCTCGGCGTCGCCCTGGGGGCGTCGGTGGGGATTCTCGGACTCCTGTTCATGCCTCCGGGATGGAATCGTGAGGCCTTCCTGCCGGTGCTGACTCTGGGTCTGTTGATACTGGGACTGTTCGTCGCCGTCGGCGAAAGAGGCACTCGTCCAGCCATGCCCCCGCGGGCCATGATCTGGGCAGCGGGTCTGTGGGTCTTGGTTCTCACGTTGTCGACCGCATCGGGCCAGCCGACGGCCCTGGGAGCAGGGACACAGGCCTGCTGGATGGTGATCCTGTGGCTCGGCTGGTGGATTGGAGGAGACCGGCGCATCCTCTCGATGCCGGTGAAGGCTGCGAGCATGGGTGCGCTGGTGGTCAGCGTCGTCGCCCTGTCCCAACTGTGGCACTTCGAGTTCTGGCCTCGTCGCGAACTCTTCGGATCGGATTCTGAGTGTGTTCTCCAATCCGAACCATCTTGGCAGCTTCTGCGCTCTGGGACTGCCCTTGGCTGACGGTCGGCTTCCTTCGCTGCCAACAGAAATGGCCATGCCTCCTGTGCGCCTCCCTCTACGCCTCCCTTCTGCTGGCGGCGAGTCGCGGTGCTTGGGTGGCAACCGTCTGCAGTCTGGGCCTGCTGATACCCGCCGTTGGATGGCCCGCGTCACCGCCTCAACGCGTGCTTCTCTTGCGACGAGGGGCGATCCTGCTGTCGACGTGGGCCATCACGACGGTCGCACTGCAGGCGACACCGGTGCTGGAGTCATCCGAGGGTGATGCGCTCTCTGTATCGGAACGAATGCAGCAGACCGCTGGCGTGCTGGACCCTACTGAGCGCAGGCAGGACTCGACGCTACAGCACCAACTTCTCTTGTGGACAGCGGCGATCTCGATGGTACGAGAATCGCCGGTGCTTGGCGTCGGCCCGAGAGGATATGCTTCAGCCTACCGGCAACTGCTGCCCGAATTGCGTGCAGCTCCACAGTTTCACAGGCTCAGCGAGGGTGCACAACTCGACCGGCCACGATTTGCACACAACGAGGTCCTGCACGTCGCCGCTGAGACAAGGCTTTTAGGATGGCTCGCCTTCTCAGCGGGTGTCTGGTGGTTCCGCTGATGGCAGGGATCCGGGCCGCTGCGCGCTGGCCGGAGCAACTCTCGTATCAGGGCGGTGTCGCAACGGTGATCGGTGTTCTGGTTCACGGCTGCGTGAGCTACCCACTACACATGCCGGCGACAGCATTTCCTCTATTCCTGGTATCCTGCTTAGATCGCCAACTCCGGCCACTTCTCTGACCGTTCAAGATCGAAGTCAGATCTCATAATCTGTTATTTATTCTCGCGTTACGGTCTTTTCTGTCAGTTTTTTACACCACTTGTCTTTTCCTGCTAAAGGATTTGACTTCACCGACGATAGTATTAGGGAAGACTACTTGATATCAAATCGGATCTCCGACACCTGTTCCGATCCGATCAAGTAGTCTCCTCTCGCCGGAATCCCCCGGGGCTCACAACTCCGCCGGCAACCAAGCCCTCGCTGCGCACGGCATGCGCTCGAGAGCGGCACAGATCGTCGAATGAGATCGCCCTGTCGGCTTTCCGGCAGGGCATCTCGTGTTCTGGGCCCTGGCTCGAGCTAGGCCTGTGTTACAAGAAACGCGTTTTGCCACTCAGGTGCAGTGGCTACCAAACTCGCGATAGTGACGCACAGGCAGTTCGTGATATCGACGAGACAGGTCTTCGAGTCGCTGACAAGCCAGGTCATAGATTCGCTTGCCTTTCTCTGCCGTGGCCACCGTCGCATCTCCCATGACACCTGTTTGATCTCGAGTGTCACGGCGTCGCTCCGCGAACGTGGCAAACTCCAGCGGTGCCTCGAAGGGGTTTGTGAGACTGTCATCATTGACGCGCCGCGTGTCATCGACCAGGTGCGGCCTCAGATGCAGCTGCACAGCCGTCTCCCATTCGCCACCGTGTCCGACACCCTCGTCGGTGGCCGACCATTCGTGAAGTTCTTCTTCCACCATGTCCCACCAGCTAAAGCTGAGGGTGAAGATGTCTTCTTCTGCCAACTTCCAACTCACCGCCCGGCAAGGCGCTGCATTGCCACCATGGCCGTTGACGGTGATGATGCGTTCGAAGCCATTGGCGTGGATACTGCGACAGATGTCGGCGATCAAGGCCTGGAATGTCTCCAACTGCAGCGAGATGGTGCCGGCATGGCCCATGTTGTAGTGGGTAAACCCCGACCACACCGGCGGCGCCACGATCACCGGGAAGTCATCTATCCTGCGGGCTACCTCCGCCGCCATGTGAAAGGGCGCGGAGATATCCACATCCATCGGATTATGGGGTCCGTGTTGTTCGACCGACCCCACGGGGACGACGACGACGGGGTTCTGTGGAATCGCCATCTCGAATTCGTGTCGCAACATCTCCTGCCACATGATTTTCTTGTTGGTGCCATCGTGAGATACAGAATACATAGCCTTATCCTCCCATCCCGGTGATCAGGTACGGATCCACTCGGTCGCTTCGGTGAGTTGTCGATGTCCATCGGCAGCGACCTCACCATGCCCGACGATCAGTCGCTCGAAGGGGGTGGCGAGGACCTGGTCGAGACTTCGTCGGAATGCGTCTGCGTCCCTGATCATGAAACGGAACAGGCGTGACACGGCCATCTTGCCCTTGGCCCCTGTCATGGTCAGGATCATTCGAGTGCCGGTGGTCAGTTCTTCCACGCGCGGATAGTTGAACACGAGATCCGCCACGATGAGGCTGCCGCTGACGCAAGCCGACGGGGGCATGGAAACGCGCCTCAGGTATACTGGCCGCGCCATTGGTTCCAGTGCAGGTCGTGGAAGATGGATGGCGCAACCAAATCGGTGACATCGCCCAGTTCTGCCAGAGCCGCACTCAGTTCGTCAGTGTAAGCGACGGGAGAGTGCACCCACAGTCTTCCATCCGACAGACGCACGACCGTTATTCTGTGATTCAGTCGCGCCGGACCCAGCTTCAGGGGTTCCTCCGTCACCCAAAGGTTGGGCGACAGACTGGTCAGATCCGTCACGATGTCTCCTCGTGGAGTTGCCTCATCGCCTGGTGGTGACCGATTCCTTGGTCCCGCAGTTCTCGGTACGCATCCCGGTCGATCCCCTTCCAGCTGAGGAAGCTGCGGATATCGTAGCGCCCCTCCTCACGAACAGGGAGCTTGCCTTCCCCAATCATCAGTTCGAGGGGATATCCCTTTTCTTCCAGGGGAAGTCTGACAACCTCGTTGCGACGGGCTGACTCATAGAGCGCCATCATTACTTCGACCGTGTCGCGCGCCTTGTGCCCCGAGCCACGATGCTCCGGCCCTCCCTCGAGCCAGGCGATCAGTTCCTGTACTTGGGCAGCATTCGTACTGCCCCCGATCCCCTGGTAGTTATCATCGAGTTCGACGTCGGCATCTCGCCAACCGTCACCATTGAGAATCCGCACGGTCGTCTCGGTCACCTCCATGTGGCCGTCGGTGCCGCGTATCTGAAAGGCCCCCGCCGTGGCGCCCTCAGCCATCAGGTCGGACTGGATGAACAGCTGCACACCGCCCTCAAAATGGATCAGGCCCATACAGGCGTCCTCGATCGCCGTATCGCGTTCGAAGCGATCGGTGCGACGTTCGACAGCGCCCATCACCCATTCGGCCCGGGGATCACCGATCACAAAGCGCGATCCATCGATGGTGTGGGTTCCCCAGTTGGTCAACCCCTCGCGAACCTTGTTCGTCACAAACTGCGGGGCTCCAATCACCCCTTCGGCAATCAGTTGTTTTGCGCGCTCCCATCCGGGTGTGAAGCGACGTTGATGGCTGATGATGAGCTTGGTGCCAGAAGCATCACAGGCTTCGACCATGCTGTCGGCGGCGCCCATGCCGATGGCCATGGGTTTCTCGCAGATTACCGCCTTCACGCCGGTTCGGGCCGCGGCGATTGTGGGAGCAGGGTGGAGCAGGTGCCAGGTACAGACACTAACGATGTCGGGTTTTGCTGTCTCTATCATCTCTTCGACGGTGCCGAAAGCCTGGAGGGATAGATCCGGATACTGCTCCAGGTAGTGTTCGCGTGCTTCGAGTACGGGGTCAGCGATGGCGACCACGTCGACGCCGTCGACGAGTCGATAGCCATCCATGTGGGCGTGACCGATGGAACCGCAGCCGACAATGGCGGCTCGGTATGGGGCCATGGGTGAGAATCTCCTTGTGCCTGATGAAGAGGGAGTGGAGGTTTGTCGACGGCCGGAACCGGCTGCCAATGACCACTCCCGTGGCAAGCGCAAAGTATACGAAAGCCGATGAACGACTCACCAGACGGCCTGCCCATTGCGGGCGGCCCTACCATCCCCTCCGCTGAACTGGTGTTCTCTTACGGGCGAAGCCCCGGTCCGGGAGGACAGCATGTCAACAAGAGCAACACGCGCGCACAGCTACGTTTCGATGCCATGGGGAGCCCTACACTTACCGACGAACAGCGTCGCCGCCTTCGGCAGCGTCTCGCTTCGAGATTGACCGCAGAGGGGCACGTGATTCTGCATTCGTCCTTCAGTCGCTCGCAGACGCGCAACCGACAGGATTGCCTGCGGCGCCTCGCCAAGATGTTGGCCGAGGCCCTTCGTCCGCCACCTCCTTCGCGTCGTAGAACGCACCCCGGGAGGGCCGCCATCGCCCGGCGATTGGATGGAAAGACTCGTCACGCCAAGAAGAAGGGCCTGCGGAAACGGCCACCCCTGGACTGAATCTTGCAGGTGTTATGGGGCATTTATATATTGCACCTTTACGTTAACGTTAAAATTGGACCCTGAAAGCCCAACCCTACTTCCTACATAGAGAGGCAATCGTGGCCACCCGCGCTACTCCGGTCGTGGATTCAGTCGAGGTTTACTGGCAACAGATCAAGAACACCGAGCCCCTTTCACGGGCTCAGGAGTTCGATCTCTTTGCCCGCGCAAAGGCGGGGGACGAGGACGCCCGCCAGCAGATTATCGAGTGTAATCTCCGTTTCGTCGTCAGCGTCGCGCGGGAATATCGGGACTACGGCCTCAGCCTGTCCGAGCTGATTTCCGAAGGCAATGTGGGCCTCATGGAAGGGGTGAAACGTTTCGATGAAACGCGGGGCTTCAAGTTCATCACCTACGCGGTGTGGTGGATTAGACAGGCCATCTTGAAGGCCCTCGCCGAGCAGGGCCGAATCGCTCGTCCACCCATGAGCCAGATCAACGATCTACAAAAGTTGGAGAAGGAAGCCGGCATCCTGTCCCAGCGACTGGGCCGCTCGCCCACGGCTTCGGAGCTTTCCGAGCAGGTCGACATCAGTCCAACACGGACACGGAATGCGATGGAGGTGGGCCAACCAGATGTGTCCTTTGACGCACCCGCCTACCCAGGAGAAGAGGCGACCCTTCATGGGATCTTCGCCGGACCGCAGGATGAACACGACGAAGTGTACGACGAGGACGAAATGAAGCGTGCGATTCGTAGCTGCCTGCTCGTTCTTGATGAACGAGAGGTTCAGATCGTCCGTTCGTATTTCGGGTTGGGGGACAATGATCCGATGACGCTGGAGGAGATTGGTGACGACCTCGGCGTGACGAGAGAGCGTGTCCGACAACTACGCAATCGCGCACTGTCGAAGCTGCGGGACAACTGCGGCGAATTGCTGGGCGAGTTTTCGCGCAACTGAAATCGACTCAGAGCGAAGTGGAAAGCGGCGCCGGAGATAACACCGGCGCCGCTTTTTTTTTTGTGATTGCAGCTCACCAGCTAGCGCAGTCGCCAGCGTTGGGCCTGCATCTTCGAGAATGTAGCCAGATAGAAACGCCAGCCATCTTCGCCGTACCCCACCTCGAAGCGAGTCATGTCCACGGCGGGCATCAGCACTCGAAGGCCCGTACCGACACCGAGTTTCCCGCGCTGAAGATCGAACTCGTCGCGATCGGTCCATGCCAGCCCCCCGTCGACAAACAACGTGCCGCCAATTCCGATGTCGGCAGACAATCCGAAAATCGTGATCTCCCAGGGTCGCACGAGGGGGACGCGATACTCGAGGGTCGACAGGAGCTGGTGGGTGCCGAACAACTCGGGACCCAGATCATCGACGGCATACCCTCGCAGCGAGTTGGCACCGCCGAGATGGTAGTCCATGTAACTGGGAAGTTGGCGGCCGGACTCTCCGGGCTGAAGACTCATCAGCCCCGCCAGCACGACGGTGTGGTCGCCCACGGGCTGGAATCTTCGGGCGTCGGCATGGACCGTCCAGAAATCACCATCGCCGGGTAGCAGACCCCCGGTCTTCGAGATTTCCAGCTCACTGAGCCATCCTCGATGGGGATTCCCCCACGCGTCGCGCGAGTCATAACCGACACTTCCACCCAGACGAAACAGCTGGTCGTCACCTTGCTGTGAGAGAAGTGCACTTTGTCGATCAGCACCGACGCGCATGTAGGAGGCCACCACAGAGGCACGCCCATGTTGGCCGATCCATACACCGATGCGGGGCGTCAACACGGTTGTGGTCTCACGAAATCCATCGAGTTCGTTGTCGCGGATGTTGCGGGAGGCGTCCAGGTCAAAGGAAACGTGATTCCCCCCCCACCACGGTTGCGACAGATCGAGCAGAAAGGAATCCCGTCCACCAAAGAGCGCGTATCCGGCGAGGAAGATGTCCTGCCCGAGGAGGTTGACCGATTTCATCGCTGGCCCGAAGGACCAGCCATCCTGGTCGTTGACGTCGTAGCTGATGTAGGGGACCATCGGGGGCAACTCGCGCACGATGACCACGACGTGCACAGAGTCCGCTGATGGATGCAGCTGGGTCTTGAGACTACTGAAGATGTCGAGGTTGTCGAGCCGTTGCAGGTCTGCGGCCAGGGTCACCGGGTCGAAAAATTCACCGGCCCGCGTCTCCAACTCCCGGCGGATGACAAAGTCTCTCGTGTAGTGGGCCCCCCTGATCTCGACACCGGCCACGGGCAAGCCATGCACGACCTCAGCCAGGGACTCGAAAGAAAACGCGAGTGACAGGAGAACTAGGACTTTCGGGATGGTCGTGATCCGCTTCAGCATTCGCCAATGATGGGCAGGCGATGCCGATCTTACAAGCAGACGAACCCGTGCTCCGTGCTCAGGCGAGAAGATCCAGAAGTCCCTGCATGCTGGGCGAAGAGCCAGATGACGAAGGACCGGGCGCTGAGGCATGCGACCCGACGAAACCGGCGTTGGGTTCTGAGTCCGACGAAGGACCGGAGCCGGGTAGATCGATGGATGCGGGACCTTCCGATGGTTCCTGAGTGGCAGGTGTGCCCTCTTCGGCGGCAGAGCCCTCCGCGCCGAGTGTCCCCTCTTCGTCCTGCTGCTCCCTCAACTCGGAGCGAGCCTCCACCTCCATCTTCTTGGCCTGCGAGGCCACACTTCGGTCCTGAGAGGATGGCTCGGCAGGCGCCAGGGCAGCCCGATAGATCTGCTGCGCCTTGCGGATGGTCGCCTCGGGATCGCTCTCTTTGGACGTGTCGATCTGCACTTCGCCACCGACGGCATACCTCTTGCCATCGGGGCCGCGTGTGTACTCGTAGCTCGGACCACCTTTGGCGTAGGGACCGGCGGCGGCCATGTGGGCCTGTTCGTGCTGACGCACTTCGCGATCACGATCCTTGAGCTCGTCGACCTCGGCTTTTTCCTCGTCCGTCAGTTCCTGCTCGGTGTCCAACCCCTTCGACTCCTCAGCCTCATCCCCAGCTGCCGGACCAACCGAGGGTCCGGCGGTGCCTTCCTGGGCGCCCAGTTGGGACGCCTCAGTGGATGTCGAGCCGGCGCCGACACCTGCCGGCTCTTCAACACCGGGTAGCAGAGATGGAGGAGGTAATGCGGCACCCACGGCGGTCCCCAGACCGCCGATGGCGACATCGAAGGAGACAGGGCCCTTGTCGTGTGTGTCCGACTCAGGTTCTGGAGCACCCACTCGATGGGAAGATGACAGAGGCGCCAGAGGCGCAAAGGAGTTGATCTGCAAGGTCTGGGCGACGACGAGCCAGGAAAAGAGGAAGCGTTCTCTCGCTTTTTCGGCACCGCCACAGTCCAACTTTAATCCTGCACAAAAAAGAACCTCCCGAGAACGAAAACTTTTTTCAGGGATCTACGCGGAAGGACGTGGGACCCGGATTGTCGAAAACACTGGCCGGCAGGTCGTCGAAAACACCGACCTCGGAATGCCGGCGACCACCAAAGTCTGAGGCAAGCCAGATCCGGCCGTACGACTGCCAGTCCTGCCAGGGCCTCACGAAACGCGGTTCCGAATCGTCGGCCTGCCGATAGAATGACCACTGCCGCACGAGCGACTCGTGGATGTCCACCCACACCTGGTATCGATTCTGTGGTGTTACACCCACGTCCTGGAAGGTCAAATCGAGCACGTGTGCGGGAATGCCCTCTTCGGTCATGTCCTGCCCTTTGTAGCGCAGGGTCACACCTGAATCCTTCAGCTTGTAGGGCATCACAAGCCAGTACGAATCTTTGATCCAGGCTCGATAGGCGCCATCGACGTCTGCCGCCACCGTGTCCGGATCTTCGACCAGCAGCCCTGAACGCCACGAACGACCGGTGCGGTCGTTCAGATTCATCAGAACCGTTCGGTCGCCCGCCTCGAAGCGCAGATCTCCCGTCCACTTGTCCCACACATGTCGACGTTTGCCGAAGAACCTCCAGGTCAGATAGCGGGTGTGTTCCCAGCCCTCTCGTCCACCCAGACGCGCCATCACACGGTCCGCGATTTCTACGGCCCGGTGATCTGATCCGCTGAGATCAAACCCTGGAGCCATTGGGTTTCCGACGACGACGGGGGCGATCATTTGTGTCGAACCTACCGCCGTGGGTGCCTCGACGGGCGCAACTGCCGCGGGCGGCGGCTGGCACTGGAGGGTGTAGGTGACAGCACACATGCACAGAAGCACTCGAGAAAACCTGAAAGCGAGACGACTCAACCTGGCACGTGTAGGGCGGGTGTTGAATCGGGTCATCATGAGCCTCCTTTTCCTCGAGCCAGCAATTCTTCGAGCTGCTGGACGGGCTCCAGCAACGTGTCGATGGCGTCCATCCAGAATTCGGGAGACGTAAGGTCGACGCCGATCGAATCACGCGCGACACCCTCTGCCATATCCTGTCCTGTACGCCGAAGAAACTCCTCGTAGCGTGGGAGGAATGCGGCACCCTCCTGCTTGAATCTGGCAAACAACCCACGACTCAACAGGAATCCGAAGGTGTAGGGGAAGTTGTAGAAGGTGACGCCTGTGATATAGAAGTGCAGCTTGGACGCCCAGAAGAAGGGGTCCTCCCCGCCCTCCTCCAGACAGTCTCCAAACAGGCTGCGTTGGGTCTCTACCATCAGTTCCTTAAGCCGGCTGACCTCGACCTCTCCCTGCGCACGCTCTTCGTGAAAGGCCTTCTCGAATTCGAAGCGCACGGGCAAGTCGGTGAGAAACACGGCACCGTTGCCCGTCTCGGTGTCGAGGATCGCCAGCTTCTGTGCGTCGCTCAGATCCGGATCATTGAGTTGACCTTCGGTGAGAATCATCTCCGCAAACGTCGAGGCCGACTCGGCGAGCGTCATTGGATACAGGTGACCGAAGGGGCGCGTCTGGCGCAGAATGTGATGGTGAAATGCGTGTCCCAACTCATGGGCCAGGGTGCGGACATCACCGCTGGACCCATTGAATGTCATATACACACGGGGTTCCACCGTCAGCAGTGACCCGGTGCAGAAGGCTCCGGGGCGCTTGGCCGAGCGGGGCTCCCATTCGATCCACTGCTTTTCGTAGGCCGACTCGGTGAAGCGCGCCAGGTCCGGATAGGTCTGAGCGAACGCGTCTCGTACCTGGGTCTTGCCCGCCTCCCAGGTCAGACTCTCCTTGTCCCCCTCCTCGGTTGGCAGAGGCGCTTCCAGATCGTACCAGGCGACGCCTGCTGTCCCCTGTGCCTGCGCCTTGATCTGCAGAACCTTCTGAGCCACGTGCCGTTTCTCGTGGATCGCGCTGAACATCGCGTCGAGCGAGGCTCGTGTGATCTTGGATTGATACAGGGCCACATCGAGAAAGTGCTCGATGCGCCGATGCTCATTCAGGGACAATCGGGTTCCGCCGATGGCGTTGATCGCTGCCGCCGTGACATCGATGACACCTTCCCAGGCCGCGTTGCCCCCATCGAAGGCGGCCCTGCGAACCGCCCGATCTGGATTCGAAAGCAGCGAACGACGCTGTGACATGGGCAGTCGTTCGGTTCGACCATCGGGCCAGGCCATATCGAATTCAAGTTTTCCGGAGACATTGTCGTAGAGACGACCCCAGGCGTGCAGACCATTCACACCCAGATCTGCCGCCAGATGCTCCTCTGGGAGGCTCATTGTCTTCTCGGCCGCCTCTCGCAGCCGACCGACGTAGTGTGCACAGCCGGCCAGAGATGGACGCGACAGCAACGCCTCGACGTCGGCATCGCTGACACCCTTCAGTCCTCGCTTGAACTCCACATCCAGTTTCTCACCCTCTGCGTCAAGCAGTGCGAAGGCGGCCTCTTCCTTGCGAAACGCTTCGTTCGCCGTATCGGCTGAGGTCAGGCACCCCAGATAGCTGCCCAAGTGGGATGCCCGTCGCAGAATATCCTCCGACGCGAGTAGGGCCTCTTCCCAGGTGTCGAGATTGGACGTGGCCAGCGACTCGAGCTTCGATGCCTGTTTGAGAAGGGTCGCCAAATCGGTCTTGAGTTTCTGCTTGAAGGCGGCCGTGTCGGCGTGGTCGGGGGAAGGGAAATAGCTGGAGAGATCCCAGTTCATCGGTCAAAGCCCTGCGGAGTGGGTGAGGTCGGCGTGTTGTCGATAGGTAGATACACAACGGGGCCGGTGACCGCCAATGTGACCACCGACCCCGTTGCTGTCTTGCTGTGAAGAAGACTCAGCCTACGCGTACGGTCTTGGTTTCCTTTTTCGACAGACGGATGCCGCCTGCCTTCAGGCCCCGCACGGGATAGTCGGCGATCTTGAAACTCTCCTCGAGCACGCGCAGCCGTGGTACTGGTTTGTATTCCAACTCGACCGTCGCGTCGGAGTCGAGACTGAGTTTCAGCAATTTTCCCCCCTCGGGGACCAGATCGTATCCGCGATTCAGGATGTACTTGTCGATGGAGCACCGCTTCAGACAGGTGGCACCCGATTTGTCGCGATAGACGACATTGAAGATCTGCTCCTTGTCGGGAAAACCTCCGTAGAGCATTCCCTTGCCGACAAAGAGCTTGTCCGGCGCATCCATCACGGAGTAGGAGCCATCCTTGCGGACCACCAGGACGCGATCGTAGAGAGACACATGCGCTACATGGGTGCCTTCCACCTGGTAGCCGATGTAGCCGGTGGCCTTGTCGTAGTCGAGTTTGAGATCACGCTTGGCCGCCTCTCGGGCATCAACCTGATCAAACGTGGTGATCTCGGTGCGGCGGGGGAAGGCATCGCGCTGTTGATCGATGAGATTCTTCAGGTAGGCGATCGTGAATGCAACGATTTCCTTCAGATCGTGGCGCACCTGCTTTAGACGCGCCTTGATCTCCCGCATCTCCTTCTTCGCGCGTTCGATGTCGTAGAGGGAGATCCGCCGGATGGGAATCCGCAGCAGTATGTCCACATCGTCGCGCGTCACCTCGCGTTTGATCTGCTTCTTGTGTTTCTCCAGACCGTCGAAGACCGCCTGAATCACACCTTCCGACGTCTTCTCTTCCTCGATCGCCTTGTAGATGCGGTTCTCGATGAAGATCTGCTCCAGCGTCTTCGCATGGAGTCGGTCGTTCAGCGAACCTTCCTCGATCCGCAGCTGCGCCTTCAGAATGTCGACGAGACGATCGACATTGTGCTGCAGGACTTCCGTCACCGACATTACGCGGGGTGTTTCACCGTCGATGACGAGCAGATTCAGAGAGATCGACATCTCACAGTCGGTGAAAGCATATAGCGTATCCACCACGTCTTTGGCGTAGACACCCCGCGGCAGTTTGATCTCGATCTCGACATTCTCTGCCGTGTAGTCCTGGATCGAGGCGACTTTCACCTTGTTCTTGCGCGCCGCATCCTCAATCGAACTGATGAGCGCTTCCGTCGTGGTGCCGTAGGGAATTTCCTTGACGAGAATCCGCTTGTCATCCGAAGTGGGCTCGAGTTTGGCGCGTACCAGAACCTTGCCGTTGCCGTCTTCATAGCTGGACACATCCACCATGCCACCTGTGGGAAAGTCCGGAAAGACCTGGAACGGTTTGTCCTGCATGTAGGCGACCTGCGCCTCGAGCAATTCTATGAGATTGTGAGGAAGGATCTTCGTCGCCATCGCCACAGCGATGCCTTCCGCCCCCTGCGCCAGCAGCAGAGGAATTCTGACGGGCAGAACGACGGGTTCCTTATTACGACCATCGTAGGAGTCGACGTAGTCGGTGATCTGCTTGTCGAAAATGACCTCGCGCGCCAGATCGGTGAGACGACACTCGATGTAGCGGGCCGCCGACGCCATGTCGCCAGTGTAGATGTTTCCGAAGTTCCCCTGCTTGTCGATGGCGAGATCTTTGTTGGCCAGCACGACCAGGGCTGAATAGATGGATGCATCGCCATGGGGGTGATACTTCATGGTGGATCCCACGACATTGGCCACCTTGTGAAAACGCTCGTCGTCGAGTTCGTACAGCGTGTGCAGGATTCGCCGCTGTACCGGCTTCAAACCATCGTCGAGATGCGGAATCGCACGCTCTTTGATGTAGTAGGAGGAGTACTCGACCCAGTTGCGGTCATAGATCTGCTTGATGTAGGCCATCTACAGAAGGTTCTCCATGATGTACTCGCGGCGCTCGGGCGTGTTCTTGCCCATATAGAATTCGAGGGTAGAGGTCACGGCCGACATCTTGTCGATCGTTACCTTCACCAACTTGATGCCGTCGCCGATGAATTGGCCGAACTCCTTCGGCGAGATCTCGCCCAGCCCCTTGAAGCGGGTCACCTCCGGGCTCTTCACCTTCTTCAACGCCCCGTCACGCTCTTTCTCTGAGTAGCAGTAGACGGTGTCCTTTTTGTTGCGCACTCGAAACAGAGGCGTTTCGAGGATGTAGACGTGCCCCGCAACCACAAGATCTTCGAAATAGGTGAGGAAGAAGGTCAGCAGGAGGTTGCGGATGTGGAAGCCGTCGACGTCAGCGTCGGTGGCGAGTACGACCTTGTTGTAGCGCAGACCTTCGACGCCATCTTCAACGCCGAGAGCCATCATCAGATTGAAGAGCAACTCGTTTTTGTAGACTTCAGCCTTGCCACGGCCAAAAGCATTCTGCGGTTTGCCCGTCATCACGAAGATGGCCTGCGTATTGGGATCGCGAGAGGATACGATCGATCCCGCAGCCGACTGGCCCTCGGTGATAAAGATCGTCGACTCGTCGCCGCCTTTCCGATCACCCAGATGATACTTACAGTCGCGAAGATTCGGATTCTTGATCGAAATCTTCCGCGCATTCTCCTTGGCTTCCTTCTTCACCGCATTGAGATCTTTTCGCAGCTTCTCGTTGTTGACGATACGCTGCTCCAAGGTGTCTGCGGCCGTCTTGTTCTTGTGGAGAAAGTCGACGACAGCCTCTTTCACGTCGTTGACGATCCAACCACGCACATCCGTATTGCCAAGCTTGTTCTTCGTCTGCGATTCGAAGACGGGATCCTTGAGCTTCACGGCAACGGCGCCAGCGATTCCGTCACGCACATCGACGCCATTGTAGCTCTTGCGAAAGAATTCGTTTACACCCTTCAGGACGCCCTCGCGAAACGCCGACTGGTGGGTTCCGCCATCGGAGGTGTACTGACCGTTGACGAAGGACCAGTACGTCTCGCCGTATCCCTCCACGTGGGTGAAGGCAAACTCGAGACGATCGCCGCGATAGTGAGCCGGTTCGTAGGATGCCGCTCCATCTTCTGTCCCGACCTCGCGCCCCAACAGGTCGAGCAATCCGTTCTTGGACTCGTACTTCTGACCGTTGAGATAGAGAGACAGGCCGCTGTTCAGGCAGGCGTAGTTCCACAGTCGTCGCTGCACGAAATCGAGATTGAACTCGAAGTCACCGAAGATCTCTGGATCGGGGTGGAACTCGACGAGTGTGCCATCGGGCTCCTTGGCGGCCTTCCCTTTCTTTGTCTCCTTCTTCAGATCTCCGCGTTCGAAAAGTGCTTCGGCGTATACACCTTTCCGGTAGGCCACTACACGGAACAGATCGGAGAGAGCATTGACCGCTTTGGTGCCCACACCGTTGAGACCCACCGAGAACTGGTAGATCTCGTCGTTGTATTTGGCACCCGTGTTGATGACCGAAACACACTCGACGAGCTTGCCCAGGGGGATGCCGCTGCCGAAGTCGCGGATCCGAACACAGTTGTCTTCAATCCTGACGTCTACCTTGCGACCGTTGCCGGTGATGAACTCGTCGACGGCATTGTCGATCACCTCCTTCAGCAGCACGTAGATACCGTCATCGGGATCACTACCGTCGCCGAGACGGCCGATATACATCCCCGTCCGCAGCCGGATGTGCTCGAGAGAGCTGAGCGTTTTGATCTTGCTCTCATCGTAGCCACCGTTGCCGTTGGCAGCGCGTTTCTTGCCAGTGGACGCGGGCTTCTTGCCGTTGCCTGTGCCACCATTCTTGGCAGCAAATAGATCATTCTGTGCTGTTGCCGTCGTCATCGACGCTCCATCGCTTCCCTGACTGAACACCGGTGCCACCGAGAACTCGGTGACCAGGTGCGATTGTTAGGTCATTCAGAAAGAAGTCACCGTTCCAAGCCAGTGCTGGTGTCACAGAACACCGACGGAACAAATGGAACGGCTTCTGGAGGGGAGAGATCGGCAGAGTCCGGCGAGAGGGGGGATGTCGGACACCAGCCGCATGGGGAGCCCACTTCATGGCGCCCATGCCAAGATAGAAACGACACGCATCCGGCGCGAGTGCCGGATGCAAATATGGGGAAAGGCCTGTCGACCCCTGATCGAGACTAGGCCGAGCGGCGCCGACCCTTGCTCGATGATTCTCGGTGGTGCTCGCGGTGGTGTGGGGGGCCACTGTGCTGCTGACGACCGCCTTGGGGGCCGGTTTTGGGTCGTCCGGGCCGACCCCGCCCCTTGCTCGAGCGGACCTTGGACAGATCCGGCGCCAGACCCCGCCATTGCGCGTCGATCTCCCTCACCTGGATCAGACGCTTGAGACCTGGCAGATCTCGATCGGTTACCATGGTCAGTGCAATTCCACGTCGGCCCATCCGCCCCGTACGCCCTGTTCGATGTGCGTAGATCTCTGGATTGAACGGGAAATCGAAATTGATGACGTGGGTCACATGCGAAAAATCGAGACCTCGACCCGCCACATCGGTGGCGATCATGTATTTGATTTTGCGGTCTTTGAACCGATCGAAAATCGACATGCGTCGGCTCTGGTCGAGCCCGCCGTGGATGTACTCACAAGAACGAAACTTGCGATTGACCTTGCGGTAGAGATCACCACCCTTGTCCCTGGAATTGCAGAAGATGATCACCTGATCGACGTCCTCTTCATCGGAGAGAAAACGGAGGAGGGTGTCGAGGCGATCGCCGCGTGTGTGTAGAAAATGGTGCTCCAGCGAGCTGGGTGCGCCCTGATCGCTGTTGAGCTCGATCTTGACCGGATCAGTCAGATACTTGCTCGTCAGTTTCGCGATCTCTGGTGGCATGGTCGCAGAAAACAGGAGTGTCTGGTGCTCCTGGAGCAGACACGAGCAGATAAAGTCCACATCCTCGATGAAACCCATGTCGAGCATCTCGTCCGCCTCATCAAGGATGACGGTCTTAACATGGGTCAGGTCGAGCTTCGTATTCCAGATCAGATCGATGAGTCGGCCCGGTGTGGCCACAAGAATGTGCACACCGTGATTGAGCTTGGCCTTCTGAATGCTGATATCGAAGCCGCCGAAAACGGCGAAGGGTACAACGTCTGTATGTTTGGCGACATCATCGATCTCCTGCACATATTGCAGGGCCAGTTCTCTGGTTGGCACGAGGATGATGTGCTGAATGACGCGTTCGTCGGGCTCGGTGAGTTCGACGATGGGGATGGCGCAGGCCGATGTTTTTCCAGATCCGGTCTCGGCGAGACCGATCAAATCCCGTTTTTCCAGGATGTGCGGAATCGCCTGCTCCTGGATGGGTGTCATGTCGACATAGCTCATTTCAGTGAGCGCATCGACGATGCTTTTCTGGAGATTGCACTCCGTAAACTTCATATGTGGTTGGTACCTTTCGCGGCGGACGCGGGCAGATTCGGGCCGGTGACCGGCTCGGCGCGTCGAGAGAGGCGGTGTCATTTGGAGAGGGACAACCGCCAAGGGATGTGTCGCGGGGCTCGCGGCACTGTCCCGGCCGCGATTTCTCTTGAAGACAGGTAAAGGTAGGCCTTTCACCGGGATTCGGAAAGCGACGATCCCTTCGGGGCTGCCGAAGCGTTGCCAGAGACAGGGTCTGGCCTATCTTAACTATCTTCTTTGTTCACCCATACTTAGAGCGATTTCACCATGTCAGATGAGCGGGCCGTGCCCCCCGTCAGAGTCCGAGTGGCCCCTTCACCCACGGGAGCCCCTCATGTGGGCACCGCCTTCGTCGCTTTGTTCAATCTTCTCTTCGCGCGTGTCCATGGCGGCAAACTGCTGCTCCGCATAGAGGACACGGACCAGGCTCGATCGCGCCCGGAACACGAGCACGTTCTCATCGAGGCCTTGGGCTGGCTTGGGTTGTCCTGGGATGAAGGCCCTGACGTGGGCGGAGAGGTTGGCCCCTATCGGCAGAGTGAACGGCTCGAGATCTACCACGAGCACGCACTTCAGTTGGTAGAGGCGGGTCACGCGTACTACTCCTTCGCAACGCCGGACGAATTGGATAGCTGGCGAAGCAGTGGTCAGCGGGGGGGTGCCCCCCCACCATACGCGGCTGAGCGCGATGGCGACCCGGGTGCAGCCCGTGAGCGAGCGGAGAAGGGCGAGCCTTATGTGATCCGCATGAAAGTGCCGCGGGAGGGACAATGCGTCGTTGAGGATGTTCTGCGCGACAATATTTCCTTTGAGTTGGATCAGATCGACGACCAGGTGTTGGTGAAGTCAGACGGCTTCCCGACGTACCACCTTGCCGTCGTCGTCGACGATCATCTTATGGGTGTGACACACGTGATCCGCGGCGAAGAGTGGATCAACTCCACGCCCAAACATCTGCTCCTGTACAAGTGGTTCGGCTGGCAGCCCCCCAAACACGCGCACCTGCCGCTGTTGCTGAATCCCGACCGCAGCAAGATGTCCAAGCGCCGCAATCCGACTTCCATCGACTTCTATCGGCGGGCGGGGTTCCAACCAGAGGCCCTGCTCAACTACCTGGCGTTGATGGCGTATCCGCCGGCACCGGTCGAGGGCGGAGAAGGGGAAGAGAAATTCACGCTGTCCTCCTTGACGGATCGTTTCGACTTGGAGAGGATCAACCTCGGTGGATCGGTATTCGATCTGGAGAAGCTGCGCTGGCTCAATGGCCGCTATCTACGCGAGGACATGGATCCAACGTCCATCGTCGCCGCATTAAAGGAATGGGCCATCAATGACACATCGTTGTCAGCAATGGCACCCCTCATGCAGTCGCGCATGGAAACCCTCGGTGATTTCATCCCTCGATGCGCCTTCTTCTTCGCCAGCGATGTCGATCCGGCGGTGGAGGATCTTGTACCGAAGAAGCGCGCCGCTGAGGAGGTTGCCCAGATCTTGCAGACCGTCATCTGGTCGCTGGAAGCAGTGGATCCATGGGAATCGACGGGCGTAGAAGCTGCCGTGCGCAGCGTCGCCGACTACTGGGACTGGCCCGTCCGCGATGTGACACGCCCTCTGTATGCGGCGATCATGGGGCAGCCCGTCGGCCCGCCGTTGTTCGAATCGATCGCACTCTTGGGTACCGACATATCCCGCGTTCGGTTGCAGAAGGGCGTCGACCTGCTCGGCGGTGTGTCGAAGAAGAAAGCGCGCAGCCTCGAAAAGGCGTGGACGAGTCGGAGTTAAACATCGACGCAGCGATGAGCTACGAAAGAAGGCCCCGACGATCTGTCCATCGTCGAGGCCTTTCTCATGGGCTGGTTGTTTGGGTCTGGTTTGTCAGGTCAGTGCACGACCATCGATTCGCCGCGCATTTCAAAGCGCGCACTCTGCATGGGCGATTTCACCTGCCGCTGTGAGTCCCCTATCCGCACGTTGACGCCCGGGAACATGGCGTCGGCGGCTTCGATAAAGACAGTGCGTAAGGCGGTACCCACCTTGGCATCGATGTCTTTCCGCTCGTTGAGGATCTCCTGGTGCGCCTGTACCAGTTTCCCTATGTGCCTGACTGCGCGGGCAAGCAGCTTCTTCTGCGGCCCCGTTGAGACACCGAGCCTTTTCTGAATCGCCGCCACATCCAGTTTTTGCAACTGAAAACGGGACAGGTGACGAGGATGAGCTTGTTGCTCTCTTCAAGTTTCCGATTGAGCAGATCGAGTTTCTTGGCCCCTTCTGGGTCCATCCCTGCTGTCAGATTCGTCATGTTGTGGGCGTTGGACCCGGCGACCTGCATCTGTATACCTGCCAATCCCCAGACCTCGCCGCCACTGATGCCACCACTTTTCGGCCCTTCGCCTCGTTTGACACCGATCACGCCGTCGGCATGCAGGAGCGCTTGCGCGGAGTGGCTGCCGATCAGGATGTCACCGCCAGCGCGCACGCGGGCCTCTTCGTTATAACCGACCCTGACCTCACCACGAGCGACAACTCGCGTGCGGCGTCCACCGATCCCGTGGCCGATGACGACATTGCCTCCTGCCACCATCGTCGCCCCCGCGTCGATGGACCCAAAGACCAAGACATTTCCCGTGGCTTCGACGGTGAAGCCCTGACCGACGGAACCCTTGATGACGATCTCACCGTTGAATTTGAGGTTGCCCGTGTCAAAGCCGACATCGCTGTCGATGACTAACGTGTCGACTACGGCGATCTCACCCGGAATCGACTTGATGGCTCCGTCGGTTTCTGCGTAGAAGTGGGTGACACCACGTACACCGTCTTCTGCACGGACATTGAAAACGGCTTTCACCTCGAGAGGACGACCGGCGCGGGCCGAAACTCGATTGCCCATCAGATCACGACCGTCGGCTCCATCGGTGGGCGGCATCAGGCGAGCGATCTCGGAGCCCTCCTCCACATTGGCATCATAGGAGGCTTTTGTCAGATCGATGATCCCCTCTGCCGTCAGTCGACCATATCGCGCCGATTCTCCGGTCCCACTTTACCGATTCGGCGGCCCCACGCAACCCAGGAGAACGACCCGTCTACATCGTAGTCGCATACAACGGCATCGGCACTCAGCGTACGACCTGCAGAAAGGTTCTTGAGCAGTGCGGGATCCAGGTCGATGCGCCACTCGTAGTGTTGCTGAGTGCCCTTTCTCTGCCAGGCGACGGCGACCTCGGCGTCTGGATCAACCTGACGCTGGGCGTTTGGTTCCGTCTCCGCGCAGCGCGAATTGACGGATCGTCTCACCATTGTGAGCTAAGTCGAGATAGACCTCGACGCCATCCTCGGTGTCCCAACTGCGGTCCGGGCGGGTGCTGATCTGGACGTCGTCATCTTCGACCTCGAAGGCGATCAGCAGTGCGGACTCGTCAGGGTCGTAGGCGAAACGCACCGATGCGCCCAGATCGGTGGCATCGAGAGGGGCTGCCCCGTATTCGGCATTCAACACTGGATAGCTCGGAATCGCCGAGGGCCAGTCCTCCAGATTCCCGTCGATGACAATGCCGTCAACGGGATGGGCAAGGCCGACGGCACCGTTGTGCGCAACAGCGACGGAGAGCAGAACCAGCAGCCGACAATGGCAGCCAGGACGGCGGTGCCCAGGTGGTGGGTGCAGGAGCGAGGGGGACGATTCATCTCACGCCCTGCGGCCGTCCCCTCTTGGGCGGTACACACCCTCATCCGCCCTTCTTCTTGACTTTCGACCAGGCATCGCGCAGGGCGACGGTCCGATTGAACACGAGGCGTTGTGATGTCGAGTCAGGATCGACGCAGAAATATCCCAGTCGCTCAAACTGACATCCTTCGCCGACCTTCAATTCAGCCAGAGCAGGCTCGAGGTAGCAGGTCTCCAATGTCTGCAAAGAATCAGGGTTCAAGTTGTCGAGCCAGTCTTCATCGTCGGCAACGTCGGTCGGGTTCTCCACCGTGAAGAGTCGATCATATAGGCGCACTTGAGCCTGCAACGCCGTCGAAGCCGCAACCCAGTGGAGAGTGGCCTTTACCTTGCGGCCGTCGGGCGAGTCACCGCCTTTGGTGGCCGGATCGTAGGTGCATCTGATTTCCACGATCTGGCCGCTCTCATCCTTCACAACTTGTGTGCACGTGATGAAATAGGCATAACGAAGGCGCACTTCGCGACCCGGTGCCAGGCGGAAGAATTTCTTCGGCGGATCCTCCATGAAGTCGTCGCGCTCGATCCACAGTTCCCGACCAAACGGGATCTGGCGAGTTCCCGCCGACGGATCCTCGGGGTTGTTCACACCCTCCAGATGCTCAACGTCACCTTCCGGGTAGTTCTCGATGACCACCTTCAACGGATTCAGAACACCCATAAAACGGGGCGCCACCTTGTTGAGATGGTCGCGCATATAATACTCCAGCAGAGACACTTCCACATTGTTCTCGCGTTTCGCCACGCCCACCTCCCGCCAGAAACGACGAATGGCCTCGGGTGGCACACCGCGACGGCGCATGCCCTGCAGGGTGGGCAATCGAGGATCGTCCCAATTGCTAACCAGGCCCTTCTCGACAAGCTGGAGCAGTCGACGTTTGCTGGTCACGGTGTAGGTGATGTTCCCGCGGGCGTATTCGATCTGCCGAGATGGGAAGATCCCCAACTGCTCGATATACCAGTCGTACAGCGGGCGATGGTCCTCGAACTCCAGCGTGCACAGAGAGTGGGTCACGCCCTCGATCGAGTCGCCCTGGCCATGGGCCCAGTCGTACATCGGATAGATGCACCATTCATCTGCAGTGCGATGGTGTGTCGCTCGCAGAATCCGATACATCACAGGATCGCGCAGATTCACATTCGGGGCCGCCATATCGATCTTGGCACGTAGCACCTTCTCCCCATCGGCGAATTCTCCCGCGCGCATGCGCTTGAACAGATCGAGACTCTCTTCAGCTGCACGATCGCGGTGTGGACTGTTCTGTCCTGGCTCGGTCAGTGAACCTCGCGTCGCCCGGATCTGATCGGCGGACTGATCGTCCACATAGGCCAGTCCCTTGTTGATCAGTTCACAGGCCCAGTCGAAGAGCTGTTCGAAGTAATCGGAGGCGTAGAGCTCACGCTCGCCCCAATCAAACCCAAGCCAGCGAATATCCTCGATCATGGAGTCGACGTATTCCTGCTCTTCGCGAACGGGATTGGTATCGTCGAAACGCAGATTGCATCGCCCGCCGAATTGCTCCGCGATCCCAAAATTCACGCAGATCGCTTTGGCGTGACCCACGTGCAGGTAGGCGTTCGGTTCAGGTGGAAACCGCGTGACGACACCATTCGAGGTGCGGCCATCAGCCATGTCCGTATTGATAGCGTCACGCAGGAAGTCGTTCGGCCCGTCGTCGGTGTCGTCTGCGACAGGAGAATCGGTGGTCGCTGTCATCGTCTTTTTCAATATCCGTATTGGTCTTTGAAGGCTTGCAGCCGTCGATGTCGACCATCGACGCCGCGATGCCATGGGCCAGAGGTGCCAGCGCCAGGAGCAGGTGATCCGTTCGCCTTGACGGAGCGATCAGCGGATACGCCAGGGCTCCTTCGCCGGCTGGGCCTGCTGTCGGTCCGGCAACAGTTGTCGCAGATGTCGTCCTGCGAAGGCGAACCCTTCCAAGCCTGGCATCCCGCGGTCTTCGTTCTCTACGTCGAGCACATAGTTGTAGCCTGACTCACCGAGGGCGTGGATGATCTTTGACCAATTGAGGTCGCCGCGGCCGCAGACACGGTATTGCCACCACCAGTTGCCGATGATGCCCTGACGGTAGAGCATGCGCGGACTCACTTCACAATCCTTCAGGTCAGCGTAGAACCACTTGCCGGCATACTCACGGATCACGTCTTCGGCGGGCATGATCATCATCCAGACCCAATGCGACGGATCGCATGACAGTCCGATGTGGTCCGATGGAACCGCGTCGAGCAGGCGATCCCACATGTCAGGATTGCACCCGATGTTGCCCATTCGTACAGCCACGTCCAGCGCAACCCGGATATTGCGGTCTCGCGCGTGGTCCGCGACAGGGGTAAACATCTTCCGATATCGCTCGACAAGCTCATCGGTGCGATCCGAACCATTGCCCGGCGGCGATGAGAACATGCCGTAGAACTGCCCGTTCTTGACGGGTGCACCGCTGCCGGTTAGCACGACGGGGCACTCAAGTGCAGCCGCTGCGTCAATCGCACGCAGGAGTCGCTGTTGCTCTTGTTCGCTCGCGGACTCATCATCATCGAGGAGGTTGCAGTGTGCCGTCAAACAAGCCAGGTAGAGTCCGTGGTTCTTCAGACTCTCTTGGAGAGGCGCCGAATCTTTGAGGATCTGCACCGGATCGGCGGCACCACGATCGGTGAGGCGGACACAGTCAAAGTCGTGTGCCCGCGCCCAGGTAGCGCATTCCTCCAGGGACCAGGAGTTGTCCGCGCCTGCAGTGGTGAAGAATCCGATGTCCAAACCGACCTGCGCCTTGTTTGACTGCGGGAGAGTCGTCTTGCCCCCGACATCCCCGACCGTAGATTCAGGCCCGCCCGAACTTGGGCCGTCGGGTCCAGATGTTGGATCCTTACACGGTCTCTGGTCCCTGTGCGGGAAAGCAGGAAGAGACGTGACGGTGGGCCGACCTAATAATATAGATCGCTGAGAAGGATAGAAGACACTGATGGCAACGTTGAACGAAAACTATCTGAAGCTGAAAGCCGGGTATCTCTTTCCAGAGATCGGCCGACGAACCCAATCCTTTGCCGATGCCCATCCCGATGCTGAGATCATCAAGATGGGAATCGGTGACGTGGTTCGCGGGATTCCACGCCCCGTGGCGGATGCCATGAAGGATGCCTGTGAGGAACTGGCCCACGATGAGACATTTCGCGGCTACCCACCGGGACAGGGGTATGACTTTCTCCTGGAACACATCGCGGAGCACGAGTTTGGCAGCCGGGGCGTGCAGATCGAAACCGACGAGATCTTCCTGTCCGACGGCGCCAAGTGCGACTCGGCCAACATCCAGGAGATCTTCGGTCTCGACAATGTGGTGGCCATGACCGACCCGGTGTATCCCGTGTATTGCGACTCCAATGTGATGGCGGGACGCACGGGCAAGGCCGATGACGAGGGTCGTTATGCGGGCCTCGTCTATTTGCCCTGCCTGGAGGAAGCAGACTTTGCTCCACCGTTACCTGACCGTCATGTCGATCTCATCTATCTGTGCTCGCCGAACAATCCCACGGGCGCCGTCCTCACCCGGGCAGACCTGGCGCGATGGATCGACTACGCTCGTTCCGAGCAAGCCATCATCATTTTCGATGCAGCCTACGAGGCCTACATCACGGATGATTCGATCCCCCACTCGATCTACGAATTGGATGGGGCGAAGGATGTGGCGATCGAGATGCGGTCCTATTCCAAGACCGCCGGATTCACCGGTGTCCGCTGTGGCTTCACCGTCGTGCCAAAACAGGTGCAGGTCGTGTCGGCCGATGGCGCCCAGCACAGCCTGCACGGACTATGGAACCGACGTCAGTCGACCAAATACAATGGCGTGAGTTATCCCGTTCAACGGGGTGCGGCGGCCTGTTACACGCCGGAGGGAAAGAAGGCGGTACGGGAGCTCGTGGACTTCTATCTGGCCAATGCCACCATCATGCGCAAGCGTCTGACAGAGGCTGGGTATACGGTGTTCGGTGGGGACAATGCCCCCTATTTGTGGATCACCTGTCCCACCGGACTCGACAGTTGGGGATTCTTCGACAAGCTGCTGAACGAGGCGAATGTCGTCAGCACGCCCGGAGCAGGTTTCGGCGCCGCCGGCGAGGGTTATCTGCGCCTGTCGGCGTTCCAGCATCGCCATCTGGTGGAAGACGCGATGAATCGGATCTGCGCCTTGTGATGAATGCTCCGTCGGTCGAAATCGAAGACTCTTCGATCGAAAGAGAAGCTCCCAAGATCGAAAGCCGCGCCTCATGAAGGCGCAGAAGCGACGGGCCAAGATCGTTTGCACCATCGGGCCGGCGACGCAATCAGAGTCTCAATTGCGTGAGCTTGTGGAGGCGGGTATGGATGTGGCGCGTCTCAATTTCTCCCATGGCAGCCACTCCGACCATGCCGAGGTCGCGGGGCGTCTTCGTCGAGTTTCCGAGACAACCGGTCGTTCCGTTGCCCTTCTGCAGGACCTTCAGGGCCCCAAGATCCGAATCGGCCGCCTGCCGGGAGGGGCTCTCCATCTTACCGACCAACAGCGGATCCGCCTGGTCATCGGAGAATCGACCGACCAGGAGGGCTGCATCGCCACTCCCTACGAGCCGCTGTTGGGAGAATCTCGGCGGTCCGACCCGATCCTGTTGAGTGACGGCCTGATTCGATTGGAGATCACCGACGTCAGCTCCGATGGCATCGACACGGTCGTTGTGGAGGGCGGCATCCTTCGCGAACGAGCGGGCATGAATCTGCCGGGCGCCGGGACGGCCGTCGCGGCCCTGACGGCGAAGGATATCGACGATCTGGAGTTTGGCCTGCAACTCGGTGTCGACTACGTGGCCCTGTCCTTCGTACGGCAGTCGGCAGACGTCGAAGATCTGCGGCGCCGGATCGCTGAGCAGGGAAGCCACGCAGCCACCATTGCAAAGCTGGAGAAACCGCAGGCGATCGAACATCTGGATGACATCCTGAACGTGGCGGATGCGGTGATGATCGCGCGGGGTGATCTCGGCGTCGAACTGTCACCGGAGCGGGTGCCCTTTGTGCAGAAGGAGATCATCCGACGCGCCGCAGAGCGGCAGGTGCCCGTCATCACAGCGACACAAATGCTCGAATCGATGGTCGACCACCCGCGTCCGACGCGGGCGGAGGCATCGGACGTGGCCAATGCCGTGCTCGATGGGACAGATGCCGTCATGTTGTCTGCCGAGACCGCCATCGGCGAGCATGCGGTGGCAACGGTGGGCATGATGCATCGCATCATCGTTGAAACCGAGACCCATGCCAGCTACCTGCCGGGCCGAGGTCACCGGCGCAGGGCTGACGATCGCGAGTCGCCCTTTGCCGATGCCATCGCCGAGGCGGCCAGTGGAGCCGCCGCCGATACTCGAGCTCGAGCGATCGTTGCTTTTACCCAGTCCGGGTTCACAGCCCGGTTGATCTCCAAGTATCGGCCGTCCACGCCTATCATCGCCTTCACCCCCCATGAGGCGATTCGACGACGCATGGCCCTGTTCTGGGGTGTCGAGCCCCGACAGATAGAATTCGTGGAGGAGGCGGAGAAGATGATCGCCACCATCGACGACGCCTTGCTGAGCGATGGCACCACATCTACGGGAGATCGTCTCGTCTTCATCGCCGGCACTCCATCCACCCGCCAGGGGACGACAAACCTGCTCAAGCTCCACCGGGCAGGTGATGAGGAATAGTCGCTGCCGACCGTTTTGCGACCTTTTTTTCCCATTCATTGGTTCAGACGACATAAATGTAGTTTTCTGTGAGGAGTGGTTTTGCGACACTGGGTCCCAACCGAACGGGGGAAACATCCTTCGGCTGAAGGCGGGTGAGCGTTGTAGCAGCTGATCACCAGTCGGCCTGACGCTGAAGATTTCGGTTGACATCTGGAAACGGACTCTCTACAGTATCTAAGCACGACTTATTTCGATGTTAATTAATTATTGACAATTATCCACTCTCTGTTTGGGCCTAATCTATGTCGACCGCAACAAACCCTCCACGCGATCGAGCCCGTCCTAGGACATTCTCGGCCACAGACCGCGACTTCGGGATGTTAGAGGCGATTGCGCACTATCACGGTATCAGCAAGAGCGCTATGATCACCGGACTGATCCGCAAGGAATTCTGGCGCGCCTTCCCCAATGGCACTGACGCTGTCCCCCTGGATGCCGGGGCGAAGGTGACGGAGTAAACCCATGAAAGACACGTCCCTCGTCGGCCAACCGCCCGTAGCAGACGTTCCTGAAGAGGAACTGATTCGGCATATCCAGCGCCTGCGTGCTGAAAAGAATGCCGTCATCCTTGCACACAACTACCAGATCCCTTCAGTCCAGGATGTGGCTGACTTTACCGGCGATTCGCTGGGGCTCTCGGTGGAAGCATCACGAACCGATGCCGACCTCATCGTCTTCTGCGGTGTTCACTTCATGGCCGAATCAGCCAAAGTGCTCAGCCCGGAGAAGTCGGTCTTTCTCCCTCACCTGGGTGCCGGTTGCGCCCTGGCCGATGCCATTACGGTGGAAAGCCTCGAAGAGTGGAAGGATCGGTATCCCGATCACACGGTGGTGACCTATGTGAATTCAACGGCGGAGGTGAAGGCGGAGTCAGACATCTGTTGCACGTCCGCCAATGCCGTGTCCGTCGTGCGCAGCCTTGATACGGACAAGGTCCTCTTTACTCCCGACAAGAATCTCGCGCGGTGGGTCGCCAAACAGGTTCCCGAGAAGGAAGTCATCGCCTACGATGGCGTATGCCCGACACACGACGTGTTGCGCAACGCGAGTGTGGACCGAACGCGCAAGGACCATCCCGAAGCAATCATCATCGCCCACCCCGAATGCCGCGAGGACGTCGTCGATGCTGCCCACGAGGTGTGTTCAACGACGGGGATGCTGGATGCAGTCGGTCGTTATCCTGACGCCAAGACCTTCATCATCGCCACCGAAGAGGGGATGATCCACCAGCTCCGCCTGCGTTATCCCGGCAAGGAATTCGTCCCTGCCGATGGCTGCATTGGATGTCGTCTCCACTGCCCGTATATGAAAGTGACGGGGCTGCAGGATGTGTATTTCTCTCTTGCAGACGAGCGCTTCGAGATCACTCTTGATGACGATGTGATCGATGGAGCACGGATGGCACTGGACCGTATGATGGCCGTTCCGCGAGATCATTGACAGCGGCCCGGGACTCGATCTGGAAACGAACCTGCTGAACAACATGCAGGCTCGGGCCGACCTAGCCGGTGGCAGACTGGAGATCGTACCTGAATCGGATGGCGCCGGTTGTTTGAGATTGCGCCTTCCCTGCAGACGTTAGGTAAGCTGAAAACATGACGACACCCATTCGTGTCATGCTTGTCGATGATCACCCGATCGTTCGAGACGGCCTGCGGGCGATGCTGACCGCAGAGGAAGCGATGAACGTCATCGGCGAAGCCACCGACGGGGCCGGTGCCATTGAACTGGCCCCGACTTCGGCCAGATGTCGTGGTCACGGACATTGGCCTTCCCAATATCAACGGTCTGGAAGCAACCCGTCAGCTTCGAGCAGATCACGCTGAGATGCGTATTCTGATTCTCACGGTATACGAGAATCATGAGTATGCCCTGCGCGCCGCTCGCCTTGGCGCCAGTGGATACCTGATGAAGAATGTATTTTCCCCAGGATCTGTGCAGCGCGATACAACCGATTCACGAAGGCGAAACGATCTTCCCCCCTTCGCTGGGTCCACTGATCGATACAGAACCCGCCGAAGCGCCTGCCGTCGAAGAGGTCCAGAATCTGAGTCGACGCCAGCGTGAGGTGCTCAGTCTCATTGCGGAGGGACTCAGTAGCCAGGCGATTGCAACCCGCCTGGACCTGAGTCAGAGGACGGTTGAGACTCATCGTCGACACATCTGTCATCGACTGCAGATTCGCACCGTCGCCGGTCTGACCAAGTATGCCATCGCCACGGGACTGACACGACTGGACTGGCGGCCATGACAGATCTACGTTGATCTGAGGCTCCATGTCGACCGATGTGGGGCCTTTTCTTCAACTGCGACCGGGTTTCGATTCGCTTGAGTGCACCCATCCTGATCACCGGCGCGACGGGCTTCATCGGCCGCTATCTCGTTCGACGGCTGAGTGCCGCCGGTGATCCGGCTCGCGTGCGATGTCTGGTGCGATCCGGTAGTGACGTTGCAGAGTTGGAACACCTCGGTGTCGAACTAATACGGGGCGACGTCACGGATTGGGAAGCACTCAGGGCCGTCACACAGGGCTGTCAGCAGGTCGTTCACCTGGCCAATCTGTATTCCTTCTGGGAACCAGACCCCAGCATCTACCGGCGAGTGAATGTTGAGGGGACCCGGCTGACCGCACAGGCCGCGATCGAAGCCGGAGTTGAGCTTTTCCTGCACGTGTCGACTGTGGCCATCTTTGGCCGTCCCACGGAGGTGCCGTTCAACGAGGCGTCTGCACCTGGACCGCGACGGTTTAGCGAATATGCTCGAACGAAATACGAAGGGGACCTCATCGTGGAGCAGATGGCTCGAGAGGCCGCACTTCCCCTTGCCGTCCTCTATCCCGGCTCGGTTCTCGGGGCTGACGATCCCAAGTCGTCAGGGCGCTATATCGCCGACGTCGTCCGCCGCAGAATGCCGGCCACCCTGTTCGCGGATCGTGTCATCACGTGGGTTCACGTGAACGATGTTGCCCAAGCCCTTGAGAGACTACTGGATGTGGAGGACGCGGTGGGACGGCGATACATCGTCGGCAGCGCCCGAATGACCTTCCACCAACTTAACCGCCTGATCTTCGAAGCCAGCGGCGTCCGCCCACCTCGCCTTGAAGTTCCAGATTGGATCTCCGGACTCAGCGCACGGCTGCTGACGGCAGTCTCCGACCTCACCGGCCATGCTCCGCCCTTTGGTCTGTCGGCCGATGTGGCGCGCACGATGATCGGTGGTGTACAGGCGGACGGATCCAGAATCTGTCGTGATCTTGGACTGACGTACACCGATGTTCGAGTTGCCGTGGAGGAGGCTGTGGCCGCCCTGGAGGATGGAGCTTGAAGCGATGATTCCAGGTCGACTGTTGTGGGGAGACCTGCACAATCACAACGAGATCGGGTATGCGCAGGGATCTCTCGAACGCAGCTACGACATCGCCGAATCTCACCTCGATTTCTATGCGTTCACACCCCACGGTCAGAACACCGACGGATCGAATCTGACCCACTATCCCGTCGTCGATGATCGTTGGTCCGAGGTTCAGGAGGCGGCCAAGTCGCGGAATCGACCTGGTGAATTCACCAGCTTCCTCGCCTATGAATGGCATTCCACACCTTGGGGGCATGTGCACGTCGTGTATGGTGACGACGACATGCCGCTGGAAAAGACGACCACCCTCACCGAGTTGCTGACCATCATGCGGTCCCGGGACGCGATACTGATTCCGCACCATACGGCCTACAGAGGTGGTGTCGATTGGGAATTGCGCGATGCTCAGCTGAGCCCACTCGTGGAGATCTTCTCAGAGCATGGGAGTAGTGAGCGTGACATCGGACTACATGCGATGCTCGGTCACAGCGGCGGGCCCGGTGATCATCGATTCACAGTCCAGGCAGGGCTCGAGGCAGGGCACCGCGTGGGCTTCACGGCCGGTACGGACAACCACGATGGGTATCCCGGGGGCTACGGTCTTGGGCTGACCGGGGTCTTCGCCGACAGCAACTGTCGAGAGGACATTCTGCGGGCGCTGCGACAGCGTCGAACAGTCGCTGTCACGGGTGATCGCATCGAGATCCAGTACTTCTGTGGTACCGCCCCGTTGGGATCGGTGGTCGAGCCGGGCCATGGCGATCTGACCTACACCGTTCGCGGGTGGGACTTCATCAAGACCGTCGAGTTGCTCCGCGACGGCGTCCCCGTGGCGGTGCGCGTCCCCGACTACCAAAGCGAGATCCCCGAGGTCGGGCGGTATCGTCTTCGACTGGAATACGGTTGGGGGCCGATGAAGGGATATCAGGTCTACGACTGGCGAGGACAGATCGAAATCGACGCGGGTGTGATCGAACACGTGGCTCCCTGTTTCGTGTCGGATCCTTTTGATGAAGCTCGGCGCAAACGAATCGACGGCTGGTCGCCGGCGCAGGTGTCCTGGCAATCCCACACCTCTCGGGGCGGCTGGCTCACGACGCGCAATGGGACTCCGTACTGCAGCACCAATGACGCGATCTGTCTCGAGATCACGGGCACACCTGAGACCGTCCTGCGGCTGCACCTCGACAACAAGACGGTCACCTCGCTGGTGGCGACCCAGCCGGACTGGACACATACACCGCGTCCGGGCGCCCTCGACGTTGAGGTGACCCTGGGTGATCTGCTGGCAGGTCGGCGTGGATTCTCAATGGAAGGCTCGCCAAACTCTGTCGTGTTCCACCGTGCCGTGCCGGAGGCGCTCTACTCCATTCACGGCGCTCACACGCCGAGACCGACGGATGCCGCCTGTTACTACCTGCGCGTGACGCAGGAGAATGGACAGATGGCGTGGGCAAGCCCAATCTGGATCGACGCGGGGTGACCACCACCGAGCTGCGCGATTTCAGCCAGTTGGTCGATCGTTACGAAGCTCTCCTGCGGACGGTCTACACAGGAGCTGTCGTCGGCAACGTCGAGGGGTATCCCTTCTATCACCTGTCCCCGTCCGGAGATTCCGCTGCCCCTCAGCGTTGACTGTTGAGGCAGGTATGCATGGCGACGAGCCAGCAGGGCACCTGGCACTGTTGGAGTTCCTCGAGACGGATGCGCAGAGTCTGCAGGGGCGCGTCGATCTGAACATTCTGCCCTGCATCAATCCGTGGGGCTACATCCACGATCGCCGTGAGAATGCACAGGGAATCGACATCAATCGGGCCTTTGAGGATAAGGATCTCGCCGAGGTCCGATTGTGCAAGACCGGGATAGAAACTCAACACTTCGACTTGTTTCTGGAGTTTCACGAGGACTGGGAATTCGATCGAACTCCGTCTGGAAGAGACCGAGCGAGTCGGACCCGATCTGATCGACGCCGTGCGTCCATCACCGATCTACGAAGCATCGGAGGTAGAGGAGCTTCCCATCTCGGATGGAGTTGTCGACGGGACACCCGCCCAGTTGGATACCTTCGACATCGGCACTCAGCCTCTGCCGCTATGGCTGTTCCGGACCGGACGGTGTACCCGATCCATCACATCAGAGACGCCCTCGAAGGCGTGGGATCTGGCAGAGCGAGTGGCCGCGCATCTGCGCGTGGCGAGAGCCTGTGTGCGGTTGCTGGCCCCGCCCAGTTAGGGCAGATACTCGCGCATCAGCGCTATGAAAGAAACTTGTCGACCTTCTCGCGGATCTTTTGGGGCCGCACAGGTTTTGATAGATAGTCGGTGACGCCAAAACGGGCCGCCGCCGTCAACATATCGGGGTCCGTCTCCGATGTCAGCAGGACCACGGGTACTTTCCCCAAGACTTGGTGGCGTGACCACTTCTTGAGCATCGAAAGTCCATCCATTTCGGGCATGTGGATGTCGAGAAAGACGAGATCCGGGCGATTCGCCATGGCTGCACCGAGAGCGACCACGCCATTCTCCGCTTCATCGACCCGATGGCCCAGCCCGACGATGACCGTGCGCAAAACCTTTGGATCATCGGCGAGTCGTCGATGACGAGGACCAGCTTCGCTGGCCCCTTCTTCGTGGGTTTGCTGGCCGGCGCGGGGGCTTCACTTGTCGAAGCGAACAGGTCTTCGACGGATTCTGATGGTGTCATGGTTGTCCCTACAGATAGCTGTTGATCAGAGCTTCCAACCACTCCTCCCGACCACTTGTCTTGGCCGCCTCTCCGTGCTTGTGCACATAGGCCTCCATATCCTCAAAACTGGCTTTACCGGCCAGGACCTGTCGCCCCATACCCCGTCGCCATCCGGCGTAACGGCGTTTGACGAAGTCTCCCACCTGGCCGTCTTCCATGATTCGATGGGCGATCTTGAGTCCGCGCGCGAAGGCATCCATTCCACCAATATGGGCGTGGAATAGATCTTCCAGGTCAAAGGATCCACGACGAAGCTTCGCGTCGAAGTTCACGCCACCCGGCTTCAATCCGCCCTGCTTGAGAATCACCATCATCGCATAGGTCGTGCTGTACAGGTCGGTGGGAAACTGGTCTGTGTCCCAACCGAGAAGCAGATCGCCTCGATTGGCATCAATGCTGCCAAGCCGACCGGCAGCGGAAGCGACGGTCAGGTCGTGCTCGAAGGTATGTCCGGCGAGGGTTGCGTGGTTGGCTTCAAGATTGAGACTGAATTCATCGATCAGATCGTATGTGCGCAGAAAACTGAGCACTGTCGCCGCGTCATAGTCGTATTGGTGTTTCGTCGGCTCTTTGGGTTTGGGCTCGATCAACAGCGTACCCTTGAAGCCGATCTTCTTCTTGTGCTCCACAGCCATGTGGAGGAGCCGCGCCATCTGATCCTGCTCTTGTTTCAACTCCGTGTTCAGCAGGTTCGAATAACCCTCGCGTCCACCCCAGAACACGTAGTTGACGCCACCGAGGTCCTTGGTGCATTCCATGGCCTTCTTGATCTGTGCGGCGGCCCATGCGAATACATGGGGATCTGGATTCGTGCCCGCGCCATGGGTGAAGCGCTCGTGGGAGAAACAGTTGGAGGTCCCCCACAACAGCTTGATCCCCGTGTCTCTCTGGAGCTTCTTGGCCAGCCGCACGATCTGATCGAGACGTGTGTTCGATTCGGCGAGTGTGTCCCCCTCGGGCGCGATGTCTCGATCGTGGAAGGCCCAGAAGGGCGCGCCGAGCTTCCCGGTGAATTCGAAGGCAGCTCGCATCGTGTCCTCGGCCCGCTGCATTGGGTCGGTGGCTACGTCCCACGGGCGATCGTACACGGGAGTGGGTCCGAAAGGATCGGTGCCGCCCCCTTTCATCGTATGCCAATAGACGACGGAGAACCGCAGATGCTCCGCCATCGTCTTCTTTCCTACCTTCTCCCCTGCATTGTAGCAGCGGAACGCGAGGGGATTCTTCGTCTTGGGCCCTTCGTATTTGATCCGGCTTATGCCGGGAAAAAATTCTTTCATCGCTCCCTGTCTCCCTGCATCCGGGACATTTGTCGTTCAGCGCCTGGGGATAATCAACGGTGAGGCCTACGTCAGGTCGAGTAGCTGACCCGGTTCGTGGATGATATGCTGAGCGTGATGGGTGCGCAGTTCCTCTTCGTCACGGAATCCCCACGTGACACCGACAGATATCATGCCTGCTGCCTGGGCCGTCATCATGTCGATGCTTGTATCGCCCACATACAGGCAGCGGGTAGGATCTACCCCGAGAATGCTGCTGACAGCGAGAGCGCCTGTGGGATCGGGCTTGGGCGGAGTCGCCTCATCGACGCCGCGCACGTGCGCGAAAGCCCAATCCGCGAGCAATCGTTCAACGGTAAGGCAGGTGAAGTCGTGGGGCTTGTTGGACAACACGGCGAGAGGAATCCCCTCGGCAAACAGCGAGTTCAGCATGGACGCAATTCCATCGTAGGGACGGCTCGTGGCGTCCCAGCGACGGCCATACTCTTCTCGCAGGATGGTCAGGCATTGCTCATGCTTTGCCTCACTGTCCTGTTTCGGTAGGATGCGCTGCACCAAAGCCGACATTCCACTGCCGACAAAATGCCGGTAGGCCTCGACAGGGTGGGGTGCGAGTCCCAACCGTTCCAGTGCGGCGTTGCTTGAATCGGCCAGATCCTGGAGAGTATCGAGGAGCGTCCCGTCCAGGTCGAACAACACGGCCGCCACTCGAGTCTGCATGCGGTTAGTCTTCCGGGGTCACGTAGGCGGCGGTGATGCCGCCATCGACGGTAAAGCTGGTCCCTGTCACGAAACTGGATTCGTCGCTGGCCAGATAGAGCGCTGCACGGGCAATCTCTGTGGCCTCGCCGAATCGACCCATGGGAATATGCACCAACCGCCGCTGACGTTTTGGTTCCGTGTCCAGATACTTCATCAGAAGCTCCGTGCGCAGAGGCCCGGGACACAGAGCATTGATGCGTATCTCCTCGCGCGCATGGATCACTGCCAACTCCCGCGTCATGGCCAGAACCCCGCCCTTGCTCGCCGTGTAGGCCAGTTGTGGCGTCGCCGCACCGAGCAAAGCGACAAAAGATGCCGTGTTGATGATCGAGCCTCCACCCGCCCGGCGCAGGGCGGGGATGCCATACTTGCACCCCAGAAACACGCCTTTGAGATTGACCTGCATCGTCAGATCCCAGATGGCCTCCTCCGTCGACTCGGCATCCCCATCATCAATGTGGGATATCCCGGCATTGTTGAACATGACGTGGAGAGCACCGAAATGCTCTTCTGTATCGGATACCATGCGGGCGCAGTCCGCGTCCCGACTGACATCGGCGACGATACTGACTGACTGCCCCCCAGAGTCTGCGATCTGAGCCTGTGCTGCTTGGGCCGCACCCGCGTCGACATCAACGATGGCCACGTGCGCACCCTCGGCTGCAAAGAGACGACTCGTCTCCAGACCAATCCCGCTGCCGCCACCGGTGACCAGTGCCACCTTCCCCTTCAGTCTGCCTTCAGTGCTCATTGTCGATTAGCCACCTTCTATCACCTGTTGTCCGCTTGCCGCCTCCACGAGGCGATTGAATAACGCTTGCTGACGAGGATCCTCCTCGGCCGTCAACTCAGGATGCCACTGCACGGCCAACATCCATGACGCCGGCTCCCGTAGTTCGAGTCCTTCGATCGTCCCGTCTGGTGCCCGTGCACTGACCCGCAGATTAGGAGCCAGTTCATCCACCGCTTGATGGTGCCACGATGCCGACCAGAGGGTTCCTTCACCTACGACCGATGCGAGCAGCGTCTGAGGTTCGATGACGATATCGTGCATCGCCGGACGCCGAGGCGCCGTTCGATGGGCAACGGCTGTGCCTTTTTGATCGGGAACATGGCCCACGAGGGTTCCGCCGAGCGCGACATTGGCGACTTGAAGACCTCGGCAGATACACAGGAGAGGGAGCCCCGATTCAAGGGCCGACTTCGTCAGCGCCAGTTCGGTGCCGTCCCGGGACAGATCAGTCATGTACATCGTATCGTGCGACGTTCCTGCATAACAAGACGGGTCGATGTCGCCACCGCCGGCAAGCACGAGGCCATCGATCTGTGCCAGCCAGTGGGAAGGCTCACAGGCGCCACCGGGTGGCAGAAGTACGACATCTGCTTCTGCACGGCGCAGGGCGTCGACGTAATTGGCGGGCAGCGTGTAGTTGTCGTCTTCAGCGCGTCCGTATGTGGTGATGCCAATACGCACCGGCATCCGTCCGCCCGCCTCAGCCGCGCTCAAAGTAGCGCGCCCGCTCCCAGGTGGTCACAGCCTGGTCGGATTTCAGCTGCTCGGTCCTGAAAAAGTGCAGATAGTGATCCACGACGCGATCCGAGAAAGTCTGGCGCAGAAAAGCGGACGAATCCATGGCATCGATCGCCTCGTGGAGTGTCGTGCAGACGCGTGGAAGTTCGGCTGCACCGTACACGTCTCCCTCAAAGATGGGTGGCGGTTCGTGCCGTTTCTCAATCCCGTCCATTCCAGCGGCGATCGTGGCGGCCATCGCCAGATAGGGGTTGGCATCGGCACCTGGAATCCGGCATTCGATCCGCAGACTGGGGCCGTCACCCACGATACGGAAACCGGCTGTCCGGTTGTCGCGACTCCAACCCAGAACCGTCGGTGCCCAGGACTGGTGGATGTATCGCTTGTAGCTGTTGGGATAGGGAGCATAAAAGGGCATCAACTCGGGTGCATGCTTCATCCATCCCCCGAGAAAATGTCGAAAGAGGGGGGAGACGCCCAAGGCCGTCTGGGTGTCGATTCGAACATCCCCGACGAACTGATTCGTCGAGATCTCCGGATCCCAGAGACTCAGATGCAGATGCATACTGGACCCGGCCAGTTCTGAATCCCATTTGGCCATGAAGGACACGGACACATCTTGCTGCCAGGCGATCTCCTTGCACCCGTGTTTGTAGATCACGTGACGATCCGCCATCTCGAGAGCGCCCGCGTATCGCAGATTGATCTCGTGCTGCCCGGGCCCCCACTCGCCCTTGCTGAATTCGATGGGAATGCCGCTGGCGTCCATCTGCCGACGAACGGCTCCGTGATACGCTTCTGATTTGGTCCCCTGCAGGATGTGGTAGTCCTCGATGTAGCTGCCCGACGTCTCCAGATCCTGGTATCTCTTCGCCGTCGCTTCATCGTAGGAATCCTTGAACAGATAGAACTCCAACTCGGTCCCCACCTTTGCTGCATATCCGGCCTCAGCCAGGGCCTGTAATTGTTGCCGCAGCATCGAACGCGGGGCTTCTGGAACCAGTTCATGATCGGGCGTGTGCAGATCACACAACACCATGGCACTGCGTTCCAGCCAGGAGATCTGGCGCAGGGTGCTCAGGTCAGGAACACAGTGAATGTCGCCGTAACCAGATGCCCAGTTGGCAAACTCATATCCTTCGACAACATCCATCTCCATATCGACGGTGAGCAGATAGTCACACGCATGCATCCCAGCCCCTAGGGTCTGCTCGAGGAAGAACGCCGCCGTGATTCGTTTGCCCATGAGCCGACCGTAGAGATCGGGAAACACGGCCAGAACCGTGTCGATCTGGCCATCAGCCACCAGCTGACGCAGCTCGTCGATGTGCAGGCAGCCACGGGGTCGGTTCGTCATTTACCAACTCGATCGCGAGGGGGAGTTGCACAGTGTACGTCCTGCCCTCGGCGAGCCGCAAGCTGGCTCGCAGCGCCGGGTTTCCGCTTCTTACTGCATTGACCGACGATCACTGGCAGGGTGCCTGGGAGTGTGCAGATTCCAGGACCATTCCAATCCGAAAGAGCGAGAAACCATGACGGTACTGTTCGAGGAGATGACACGTGAGCAGATCAAAGCGGTGGCGCCCCGTGCCGTCGCTGTGATGCCCACGGCAGCGACGGAGCAGCACGGACCTCACATGGCTGTGGGCACCGATACTCTGCTGTGCACGACAGTCGCCAAGCGGGCGGCGGATGCGGTGGCAGACGAAGTCCCCGTTGTGATCACACCACCGCTGCCCTTCGGCTCCTCCCATCATCACTATCCCTTTGGTGGGACTTTATCTCTGACGAGTGCCACCTTCGCCGGAGTCGTGGCCGAGGTGCTCGAAGGGCTCGTGCGCACCGGCTTTCGCCATCTGGTGGTTCTGAATGGGCACGGAGGCAACAAGGATCTGGTCGGGATGGCCAGCCAGGACCTGGTCAATCGTCTCGACTTCCCTGCCACCGTCGCCTCCTGCAACTACTGGGACATCGCCAAACCTGCTTTGGTAGAAGCTGATCTTCTGCCGGCACCGCGAATCCCGGGCCATGCAGGCCACTTTGAGACATCGGCGATTCTTGCGTTGCGACCTGACTGGGTCGATGAAGAGGCACGCGGCAAGGTCCGAGACATGGCCGAAGAAGGATCCGGCCTAGACGTCGACCTAACGGGCGCCGTCGTGCAGACCTATGGTGCATGGGGAAAAGGTCCGGGACACACGGACAATCCAGCTGAGGCAACGGCCCAGCTGGGTGAGAGCATGCTGGAGATCATCGTGGCTGAGGTCGCCCGTTTTTATCGGGACTTCGCCAAGGTTCCCGGCCCGACGCTAGGCTAAGATCGGAGGAGCCATGGGCAACCCTGATACTGCAATGCGTGACACAGCTTTTGAGATGGCCACGTCCAACATTCGTTATGGCCAGGGGGTCACGGCGGAAGTAGGAATGGATGCGGCCGACCTCGGGCTGCGGCGAGTGCTCGTCGTCACCGACGCGAATCTCGCGCAACGATCACCCGTGGCCGTCGTGCGTCAATCTCTCGAGGATGCGGGGGTGACCCATGAACTGTTCGATGGCGTACGGGTGGAACCGACGGACGCGTCCTTTCAGGAGGCGATTCGCGTGGCCACGCCAGGCGAGTTCGACGGCTACATCGCCGTCGGAGGGGGCTCGAGCATCGATACCGCCAAGGCGGCCAATCTCTACGCCACCCATCCGCCCGATGACTTTCTCGACTACGTCAATGCCCCGATTGGCGCCGGAAAGCCCCCACCTGGTCCTCTCAAACCGTTGATCGCGATTCCCACCACGGCGGGAACAGGATCGGAGACGACGGGGGTCGCCATTTTCGATCTGGTAGAGATGGAGGCCAAGACGGGGATCGCCCATCGGCGTCTCAAACCCATCTTGGGGATCGTCGACCCCGACAATACACGCCAGTTGCCCCCCGCCGTAGCTGCTTCGTCGGGACTCGACGTTCTCAGTCATGCCCTGGAGTCCTACACGGCCATTCCCTACGACGAGCGCCCCCGACCCGAACGGCCCATCTTGCGGCCTGCCTATCAGGGAGCCAATCCGATCAGTGATCTGTGGTCGCTTGAAGCCCTTCGACTGGTGTCGGCGTATCTGCCACGAGCCATCAACGGAGAGGACGACGTCGAAGCGCGAGGTCAGATGCTCCTTGCCGCTGCCTTTGCAGGCATCGGCTTTGGCAACGCCGGTGTACACCTACCCCATGGTATGTCCTATCCGGTGGCCGGAAAGGTTCGTGATTACCGACCGCCGGGGTACGATGTGGACCATGCGATGGTGCCGCACGGGATCGCCGTGATCGTCAACGCCCCGGCCGTATTTCGCTTCACGGCGCCGGCGAATCCCGGGCGGCATCTGCGGGCGGCTCAGGTTCTGGGAGCCGAGACGACAGGCGTGAGCGACGCTGATGCGGGACAGGTGCTGGCGGACCGGATCATCGAGATGATGAGAGATCTGGGCATGCCGAATGGCCTCCAGGAGATCGGCTACACCGGCGCCGATATCCCTGCCCTGGTGGAGGGCACCCTGCCGCAACACCGGGTGACGAAGTTGTCTCCACGTCCGGCAGAGTCAGAACACCTGGCCCAGCTCTTCGAGGATGCGCTGCGGTACTGGTAGCCTTGGTTCACGGCGCTCGACGCTCACTGGCGGCAAGCACTAGAGACAACCAGTTGCTGAACACAACCCGGCCGAGTCCGTTCACCGTGGGCAAACGCGTTGTGGCATCTTTGAGAAGGGACGCCGACGTCTGCTGCGTCGCGACCACATCGGCGGCGAACAGATCGGCCATCTCCCGAATCTGGTGTTCGTCGATCTCCATGTGGAACAGAGTGCCGTAGATAGCGCGTCCGTAGACGAAGGCCTGGCAGGCCGTTTTCTCCGAATGCGCCAATGGCACTGCGCCATCCGGCACGTCAAAGACATCGCCGTGCCAATGAAACGCCGAGAACTGGCCCTGCTGCTCGGCATGGACCGTAGACCACACCGAGTCGGCTGCCGCCAGCTCTGACAAGAGAACATCGTGCCACCCGATTTCTGGGCCGATCTCGTTGCGATGCACGCTGGCACCCAGGGCGGCGGCCAGCAACTGGCTTCCGAGACACACGCCGAACACCGGCGAGTCCGACTTCACGGCTCGATCGATCAGACGCAGTTCGTCGGCCAGATAGGGAAACTGGGTCTGTTCGTACACACCCGCAGGCCCACCCATCACGACGAGACCGTCGAAACCTCGCATGCGTTGCGGAATCGCTTCTCCGTCGTATCCGTGGACAATCTGTACCTCCACGGAAAACTGGGTCAGCACCTGCGCATAGATGCCAAGAGTTTCGGCGAGATGATGCTGTAAGACGAGCACTTTCGGCATCGTTATGACCTCGGTTCGTTGTCATCAGAGGGCAAAACGGTGCCTTCACGGGCAACGCGGACGGGCTCTCTTTGTAGACGAACTCCGAAAACGTCTTCCACAGTTCGTTGGATCTGATGAGCCAGTGCCAACAGGTCCTGCTCTTTGCCCGATCGACTGACGAGCGCCAGGGCGTGTCGATCTGAAACAGCAGCACCCGAATGCTGAGTACCCCGAACGAATCCTGCCTGCTCGACCAGCCAGGCTGCAGGTAGCTTGTGACCTGATTCCGAGTGCGAATCCGACGAAGGATAGGAGGGGATCTCAGAAGCCGGATCTCCGGTGTGAGATCTCCATCTCATGACGGTTTGCTCGTATTGGGCCGACGTGAGAATTGGATTCAGGAAGAATGACCCCGCTGAACGCGTGTTCGGATCGGAAGGATCCACCACCATCGCCTTGCTGCGACGAAGTCCGAGCACAACATCTCGCACCGCCGCGGCGGCTCGACCCCCGTCGAGACGGTCCAGTTCAACGCCGGCCACCTGCAGTTGCTGGGCTAATTCAGGATACCGAATCGTGGGGCGCGTGTCGCGTTCGAGCCGATAGGTAACACGTGTAACGATATATCGATCTCGATCGCGACCCTTGAATCGACTGTCGCGATAGGCGAATTCGCAGGCTTCGTTGTCGAACACGACCGTCTTCAACGTCGTGCGGTCAATCGCCTCGACCTGGACGAGGACGTCGCTCACCTCCTGGCCGTAGGCGCCCACATTCTGTATTGGCGTGGCCCCCACATAGCCGGGAATTCCGGAGAGACATTCCAGTCCAACCATGCCCGAGGCAATGGTGGTCTGAACCAGACCATCCCAGTCCTGACCGGCAGCGACACGCAACTCAGCCTTCGCCTGGCTCATGTCGGTATCGACGCCTGCCAACTCGATTCGAAGAACGAGCCCGTCCAGTCCTGCATCTGAAAACAGGGTGTTGCTGCCGCCGCCCAACACGTGGACAGGAATCGACTCTGTCGCCGCCCACTCCAGGGCCCCGAAGATCTGCTCGATCTGCCTGCAACGCACCAGATACCGAGCCGGACCGCCGATCCCGAGGGTTGTGAGGGGTGCCAGTGAAACCTGTTCGTCAATATCCATGCGTGGGATCGTCTCTTCGGATCGGGCCGTCGGTTGCCGGACGGGCGCCGGCCCGGGTATCTTCCCGACTCACCCTGCGCCGGACGGCAAGCTCAAGGTAGTGGGCAAAGCAACTTTGTGCATATGAACGATATCTTCCTCGTCAACCTGTCGGGACGCGACCGGCCCGGGCTGACAGCGCAGGTGATGGACATCCTCGCTCACCACGATGTGGGAGTTCTCGACGTGGGTCAGTCGGTCATCCACGACACGTTGTCTCTGGCCCTGTTGATCGACGTGGCACAGCAATCCGAGGCGGGTGTGATGAAGGATCTCGTCATCCACACTTCGGGCCTCGATCTCGACCTGCGTCTCACGCCTGTTTCAAGGGACGACTACGAGGCGTGGATTCCCCATCAGCGGCAGGGTAGATACATCGTCACTTTGCTGGGGCGGCGCATCAACACGCGGCAATTGGCATCCATTGCCCGTATTGTTTCTGAGCAAGGACTGAATATCGGAGACATGACCCGCTTGTCTGAGCGTCAGCCGCTGGCGCCCGACACCACAGGTCCGCGATCATGCGTCCAGCTCAGTGTAGTCGGACAACCGGTTGATCTGGCCCAGATGCGCAGTCGATTTCTTCAGATCTCCTCAGAGTTGGACATGGACGTCGCTTTCCGGGTCGATGACATCTATCGCCGTCACCGGCGAGTTGTCGTGCTGGATATGGACTCAACCCTGGTGCAGGGCGAGATCATTGATGAATTGGCTATCGCCGCCGGTGTCGGTGAGCAGGTGGCGGCCATTACGAAGCGGGCGATGCATGGAGAACTGGATTTCTCCGCCAGCTTTCGGCAACGTGTGGCCTTGTTGGCCGGTCTACCGGCTTCGCGTCTCGATGAGATCGCCGCACAAGTTCCGTTGACGGAGGGCGCTCAGCGTCTGATAGATACACTGAAGAGGCTCGGGTACCGTGTGGCGATCCTCTCCGGGGGGTTCACATATTTCGCTCACCATCTACAGAAGGCACTTGGGATCGACGAGGTCTTCGCCAACGAGCTCGACATCGTGGACGGCAAGGTGAGTGGACAAGTTGTGAGTGACATCGTCGACGCTCAACGAAAAGCAGATCTGTTGTGTCAGATTGCCGAGGCAGAGGGTGTCGGTCTCGAGCAGGTCGTGGCTGTGGGAGACGGAGCAAACGATCTGAAGATGTTGAGCCTGGCGGGACTCGGCATCGCCTTCCGTGCCAAGCCGGTGATTCGACGCGAAGCGGGTCAGTCTCTGTCGACCATCGGGTTGGATGGAATTCTGTATCTGATGGGGATTCGCGATCGGGAGATCATGAGCGAATGAGGACCGCCATTCCGGAACAGAAGCGGACGCTGCCCGGCGTTGCAGATGCCGAGACGATCCTGCGAACCTGCGTACACTGTGGGTTCTGCAACGCCACCTGCCCCACCTACTTGCTCACCGGCAACGAGTTGGAGGGGCCTCGTGGACGCATCTACCTGATGAAGAATGCTCTTGAGAATCAGGACGGGGCAAGTGCGCGCACGTTGGAGCATATCGACAATTGCCTCGGGTGCCTGTCCTGCGAGACCACATGTCCCAGCGGTGTGAACTACGCTCACCTGCTGGAAGATGGGCGGACCCGGCTCGAACCTCTGCGACGCAGAGCCGTCGGCGACCGTCTGCAACGCGCCCTGCTGGCCAGACTCCTGCCCAGCCCACGGCTCTTGAGACCTGCTCTGCATCTGGCACGATGGCTCCGTCCTCTGCGACATCTACTGCCTTCGAAGGCTGCAAGGATGCTGGGCGCCGTTCCCACACAGTTGACGAGGGCACAGATTGCCACGCCAGGTGTCCATCGCCCCGCGGCCGAGACGAAGGCACGGGTCGCCTTGCTGACCGGTTGCGCTCAGCAGGTCCTGGGTGCACAGATCAATGACGCCGCCGTGCGCCTGCTGACACGGATGGGGATGGAAGTAACGATCCCATCCAACACGTCCTGCTGTGGGGCGCTGACCCATCACATGGGAGAGCGCACCCGCTCACAGGAGATGATGGCGAGGGCCGTCGATCAGTGGGAGGAACTGCTGAACGCTGGGGTCGAGGCGATTGTGCTCACGACATCGGGATGTCAGACGGCGGTCGCCGACTACGGACACCTGTTCACAGGTTCAGACCGCGCCGCAGCCGCGCAACGCGTGTCTGCCGTGGCGTGTGACATCACACAGTTCCTGGACCGATGGACGCTACCCGAAATCCGAGAGATGCGTTCCATTCGTCTCGCCTATCATGATGCGTGTTCGATGCAGCACGGGTTGCGGTGGACACAGACGCCACGTGAACTTCTACGTCGAACGGGCGCCCATGTCCTCGAGATTCCGGAAGGCCACATCTGCTGTGGCAGTGCGGGGACGTACCATCTCTTGCGAGTCGACTTTTCGACCCAACTGCAAGAGCGAAAAGCCATTCACATACGGGAACAGAAACCGGATGTGGTCGTCTCCGGGAACATCGGCTGTCTTGAGCAACTGGCCAGCGCCGTTCCGGAGACACCTTTTGTGCACACCGTGCAGTGGCTCGACTGGGCGACGGGAGGACCGTGCCCACCCGGACTGGAGGAGCTCCTCGCTGGCCCACAGATCACTCCCTCTTCGACGACGGAAGCGGCATCGTGACCAACCGTGGCCCCTCCTCTCGCCTTGTACGTTCAGTGTTCTTGATGTTCTTGGTGGTGCCCACCCTCTGGACAGTCGGTCGCTGGACGGAGCCCCCCATCGGTGTGGACGCCGTGTCTGCCGTGACGCCGGGTCATGTCTCCGTCGTGGGCGCTCGGATGCTGCCAGAAACGTTTGATGCGGCGGCGGCAGACTCTCTCGTGCGCAGAACCATGTACTTCAGCGGTGGCGTGCACAAGGCGTTTGACGGAGATACGCGTTGGGTCCTCATCCGTGCTGCCCACGATGTCGCCCCGGCCGCCCGTGCGTCTCATCTGCTGATCCTTGAGGCGACACTGTTGGCGATTCGAAATGCGGCGGCTGAAGCGGACCTGGCCTTGCTGGTGGGGAAATTGGACGGCGGCGATGACACCTGGCACACCCAGATCGCCCAACAGCTTCAGGGCCCTCGGTTGGCATCGATAGGCGTAGAACTGCTTCTGGTTTCAGAAGAGGAGACTGAGGCCATCGACGTCCCGGACAGCGGGATGGCAGCCGACTTCTACGATTTACCCATTGCCCTGTTGGAATGTGATGCCGTGATCAACATCGCCCATGCCAGAACGCCTCTTGCCGCCCTGAAGAATCTGAGTGGGCTCGCACGTCCGACGTCTCAGACCACCGATGCCGATGCGGTATTGGTCGACCAGGCGCTGCTGGCAGAGGTGAGTTACACACTCAGCCATCTGCAAGTGCCGGGCGGTCAGCAGATGATCTTGGCCAGCCGTGATGGTGTCGCGATCGACCGTGTGGCCGCGCAGGTCACGGGAGCCGCCAGCGACAGTGCCTCGCTGGCGGCGCTGCATCTTGCTCACACGCGTTTTCTGGGACAGTCAGACCTGGCGGACATCAAGGTCAGCGGAGCCGACGTGCCAGGAACCTGGGTCGCCCCCAAAGAGGATAACCCAGAAGAAAATGAAACTGAGTAGTCGTGTCGCCTACAGAACCATCTCGACAAGACCAAGACTCTTGCTGTCCAGTCGGTTGAGATCTGGAATCTCAAATCGATTGCCATCGACGTCCACCAGCAGCAGTCTGTGCTCGCCCAACCACTGAGCGTTCTCAGCCGCATTCTGTACGACGAATTCGCGTTCGCCTCGATTCGTTGTGACTTCCCAGTAGGAGGTTCCGAACTCGTTGCGGACCGTGTCGACGCGTTCAATCGTCGACGTCAGGTATCGTCGATCCAGCTCTTCTTCGATGATCTGCAGCATCTGTTCATCGACCTGCTTGAGATCTGGGAACATGCAGATCTCTTCGTCCTTGGCGTCGAGAAAACAGACATACCGCTGTGGGTGCGACAATGGAGCGGCGCGCACGATCTTGACCCGCGTGTAAGACCGATCCCCATCGATGGGGAGTCGCAGAGTCCAGGCCGGCTCCCTGAACAGTCGCACTGACGCCAAATCGACGTTCTCCGGATGGGTGACCGTGATAGGCGTAACGGCATGTTTCTTTGCCGGTTT
>PATE01000081.1 GCA_002712305.1 Gemmatimonadota bacterium
GCGCGAGATGCCGTTGAGAAGCTCTCGGCAATCACGGAAACTGTGATCGAGAGTGTACCCAGCGTGCACCGCGTAGCGGTCGGGCAGAACGAGAAAAGCGCAACCCCTGTGGATACAGGAAGTTGCGCTTCTATTGAACTGGCTCCGGCGCTAGGACTCGAACCTAGGACATGCTGGTTAACAGCCAGCCGCTCTGCCAACTGAGCTACGCCGGAACAGTTTCAGAATCTGGACGCGCCAGAGCCCACAGGGATGGACCCTGTCATCGGCCTTCGTCCAAACCTCAGGAAGTTTTCCAAAGTACCCGCGACCTCAGAAACTGTCAAGATGAAGCGAGGTTCCCCTCCTCCGAAAACCGGTCCTGGAGGCGTGGAATACGCAGTGGCAACGCCGGCGAGGGGATGCCCCCCGCCGGCACCGTCATCGGCCTAACACTCGCCGTAGTATTCCTTCAGCACTTCGCTGCGATTCGGGTGGCGCAGCTTCTGCAGTGCCTTCTCCTTGATCTGTCGAACGCGTTCTCTCGTGCGTCCGACATAGGTGCCGATCTCTTCGAGGGTCATGTTCTCCTGACCGTCGAGACCATAGTACATGCGCAGGACGCGGGCCTCGCCTTCGGTGAGCGCTTCCATCGCATCCTGGATCTCCTGGCGCAGGTCACCCTCTGACAGGATGTCATCACACGCAGGCAGACGCTCGTCGGGCAGCTGGTCTCCGAGACATCGATCCGGTTCCTGATCGTCACACGGTGTCTCCAACGAAACCGGTCGCTGCGACAAGCGCAGCAGCATGTCCATATCGTCGGGATTGGTGTCCAGTTCCTTGGCGATCTCCTCTGTTACAGGAATTCTGCCGAGGCGCTGTTCCAATTTGGTCATGCACTTGTTGACCTTCGTCAACTCGCCGATACGATTCAGCGGCAAGCGCACGATCCGGGATTGCTCCGCCAACGCCTGAAGGATCGACTGCCGGATCCACCAGACCGCATAGGAGATGAATTTGAACCCTTTGGAGCCATCGAATCGTTTGGCAGCCACCATGAGACCGAGGTTGCCCTCGTTAATCAGGTCAGACAACGGCAAACCCAGATTCTGATACCCCTTGGCCACGCTGACGACGAAACGAAGATTGGCCTGAACCAGTTGGGTCAGTGCCTCCTCATCTCCGTCTTTGATGCGTTCGGAAATCGCGACTTCCTCTTTGGCCGAAAGGCCGACAGAGTCTTCGATTTCCTGGAAATACTGATCTACCAGCGTGTCAGATTGTAGCGTAGATGACATGTAAGACGCCCCTCCGTCTTAACTTGCACTTGGTGATCGGCGTGAGCCCCTCAGGGCAGAACACCACCGACCCTTGCTGCGACACACGTCTGCCTTCGCCTGCCGGCGTGTATCCCTCGAATTGGGAGATCGAGCCTCGATCAGATCGAGTAGAGCCATCTAGGGAGAGAGCACAGCGGGGAATCGGGAAACCACCCCGGATACAGCGTCCTTCGCCACAGAGACGATCGCGGTCTACGCAGATACAAACACGACACCGGACCTCAACAGCAGCCAGCAAAGGCCGTGGTCGGGGTGAATCGGCTCTGTAGTTCAGGGAGTGGGGTACGACACTATCCAGGAAGACGGGGCGGGTGCGAGGGGGGATTCGCGCCAGGTGGAGTGCCCCGGGATGGACTAGTCAAAATATAGAGGCCCTCGTGAGGCACCACAACCCCTTTTTTCGCCTTTCTTCAGATAGATCAGTCACTTAGATCATCTTTCCGCATCGGGCTGATATCGGCCTACCGATCCATCGGGTTTCACCATTAGGCCCTGCCCTGTAACCAATCGCCGTCGACGATCACCGACGATGACATCAGCGCCACCCGTCAGGGGGTGTATGCGCGCCGTCCCGTCGAGCACAACACGTACGCGGAACACGCTCCCTCGAGTGGCTTCGACACGGCCCAAAGGGGTGTGCACGGTAAACAGATCGGTCATGACCGTGACCTTCACCCGGCCCACCCGCAGATAGAAGCTGGCCACGGCATCGGGATGTTTGCCCGCCTCAGAGGCCTCGGTCGACTTCGGCCCCTGCACCGTCGAGCCCGGATCCACTTCCACCATCGAGATGCCCCTGGGCGAGGCTCCTTCAGGAGACGGGAATTCCAGCAGTGCGTGAACACCGCTCGCCGTCTGCAGGATCTGACCCGGTGACAACTGCGTCGCTCCGCCAGCAGATTCCGACGGCTGACGCGAAGACGCCGCCGTCTGTTGCCTCTCCACGCCCACCGCCACACGTCCCGAAGCACCCCCTCGGACGGCGGCTCGACGCGCCGCTGGCCCAGATGAACGAGANTCGGNCNGCNNCNNGANNCGCCGCTGNTGAGCCACTGNACGAGACTCACCAGGGCTATCATGAGAATGCCCGTCGCCAGACCTGCGATCCCCATCCGTCGCAGATTCCGCTCCGGGCGAACCGTGGGGACCTTCTTCTTCTGCTTCGGCGTTTCCTGATCGGAGACGCTGTCTTCGTCCTCTTCCTCTTCTGGATCTGGCACGTCCAGGTCCGTTTCCGACTGGATCGACCCGAAGTAGGTCGTGATCGTGCCCCGTTCATACAGAACCCGTGCCCGCGCCAGAATCTCGCGCCGGGCGAGATCGATTTCATCTTCGGTCGCCTCGGCGTGAAGGTCGGTCTCGTCCTCCAGCAGAGCTGCGCGCCGATCGGACACGTTCGCCAGGATCCTGTCACGAATCGGCTCACCGGAATCGAACAGTGCCCTGGCCAGATTCGCGTTATCACATGCCCCGAGCAGCGCCTGGAGTTCGGTATCGCGTAGCCGGATCAGATCACCGAAGTCGAACAGGTGGCTCTGAACGATGCCGACCACCTCTTCATCCACCTGTGCAGCCGAACCCAGGGCGCGCCGAAGCGGCGGGGTGCCATCGAGGGCCCGTAGGATGCTGCAGGCCCGTTCGACACCCCATACCTCTCGCCCATCCTCCAGCGCGCTGCGCAGTGCCGCCAGAGCGGGGCGCTCCTCAGCCGTCAGGATTCGCCGCACACTCAACGCGGTGCTGCGTGCGATGCGCACCACGACCTGCCCTTGCAGCGCCAGGGGTAGGTCCCCCAGGACCCGGGCTGCGCCCCTATCGGATGAACCGATCANTACACGCGCTACGAGCGTCGCGGGCAGTTCGCTCTCATAGTCCGCCTCGACCTGATGCGCATCCATCTGGGCATCGGCCTCAGCGAAGAACGCATCCACATCGGTGTCACTCGTCTGCTGAGGGGGGCCATCTGCGGCGATATCGGCTGTTTCCGCGCCATCGGAGGTTTCGGCTTCTCGTCGCTCGCCATCGGCCTGCTCAGCCTCCTTCAAGGCCACCCAGGGCGCCGCCAGAGTCGCCTCAAGGCCTTCGCCTGCCGTCTTCCACAGTTCATCGCCCTGTCGCCAGGCTGCGACAACCTCTTCGCCAAGAGTTGAAGGCAGCAACTCCAGCAACGCGGTTCGGGCCCGCTCGTTGAAACCAAAGCCACACAGAGCCAGCACCCTGCCCAGGTCGACAGCGTCGTTCGATTCAGCCATCGTGGCTCTGCCCGCCATCGGAGGACGGTGTTACATTGGGCCCTCGCGAAGGGGCGCCTATACTACTGATTCGACGCGGCGACATACTCGGCGGCGGTGAGGATGTGGCGCCAAACTCAGCAAGTGGATGGATGAGGATGCAGCAAGGACTAAATTTGCGTGAACCTTTCGACCTGTCGGGCAAGGCGGCCCTGGTGACGGGCGCNGGACGCGGGATCGGGCGGGCGGCGGCGCTGGCCCTTGCCCAGGCGGGGGCCCGAGTTGTTGTGGCAAGTCGCACTCGTTCACAGCTTGAGGAGGTGGTGGCAGCCATTGCGGCCGCCGGAGGAGAAGGGATCGCCATCGATACGGATCTGTCAGATCCGGAAGCCACAGATGCGCTGGTGTCGCAAGCGGAAGGTCTGTGGGCGGGCACAGGCATCGACATCCTCGTGAACAACGCCGCCATCAGTCCCTTCGTGACGGGCTTCGAGGACATGACGCGCGATCAATGGCGACAACTGCTCGACGTCAATCTCGATGGCCCCTTTGAACTCACGCGACGGCTCGGNAAATCGATGCTCGATCGGGGTCGAGGCGTCGTCGTCAATGTGACTTCCCTGGCTGGCGCACGTGCGCTGCCCAAACTCTCCGCCTATGCGGCCAGCAAGTCCGCCTTGGCGGGACTGACGCGGACACTGGGCGTCGAGTGGGCGCAGCGAGGCGTTCGAGTCAACGCCGTGGCCCCCGGCTACACCTCAACAGAGATGACGGCTGAACTGGAGAAGCGCGATCGGTTGCGTGCCTCCATCGAGCAGCGAACCCCCATGGGACGCTTCGCCCGGCCGGAAGAGATCGCCTGGCCCATCGTTTTCCTCGCTTCTGATGCTGCAAGTTTTATCACGGGCACGACCCTGTTCGTCGATGGTGGTTGGACGGCTGCTTGACCCACACGACTGCTTGCCCCGCCTACACCCCAGGCCCNTACCGCGGCAGCTCCACATCCATCAGCGGGTGACACCGATCGCGGCAGCGGCCAGGTCTTTGCACCGTTCCAGATCGTAGTCGCGGAAGACGGTAATCTTCTGCGCCTCCAAGGAACCCTCGGCGTGGATCGCCAGAAGCTGATTGTACCCGCCAAACTCTGATGCAGTCAGGTCGCGCACCAGGTTCATTGCCTTGAGACGTGTCTCGGCGTCTACATTCGCGCCCCCCAGATACTGATCGATGTAGGGGCGCAACTCATCACTGGCCATATCGAGTTCGTCCGGGCCCGTGACCACGAGGCCGCCGGCGATGTCCTGAACCCACTGAATCGCCTCATGGTACTGATTCGCGAAGGCGTATTTGGCCAGATTCGTCAACAGAACATTGGGCACAGCGAGGCCGGAATCGGTGATCCGGCAGTCGTGGGCGGCAGCTCGGCTCAGGCCTCGAACGGTTTCGGTCCAGGTGATCAGTTTCGTCAGTTTCTCGCGAACGTGACTGACCTTCGGGATACCGTTGTAATCTGCGAGCAAGGCAGCGGCGCCGATGAACAGGTCACACAACGGTGGTTTGTACGACACCGCTGTGAAACGATGGAATTCAACGAAGGTGTTGGCCAGAAACCCCGCAGCCTGCCATTCGCCGCTCAGAAACACACGCTCGAGGGGAATGAAGACGTCGTCGAAGATGGTCAGGGTATCGACGAGGTGGTGTTGCGAGCTGACGGGAAAGTGAAACCCGCTGTGGCGCTCTGCTGCACCAAAGGGACTGGCGAGCAGCTTGACACCGGGTGTGTTGACGGGGATGGCGAAGGCCACCGCATAAGCGGCATCCTGCTCACCGATCGCTCGAGTGGGCAATACGATGATCTCGTCCACCATTGGGGTGTTCGTCGTGTGAGCCTTGCACCCCCGTACCACNATCCCATCTTCGCGCTCTTCCACGATGCGGACATAGTAGTCAGGGTGCGTCTGCTCCGAGGGCAGCAGCGCTCGGTCACCCTTCACATCGGTCTGCGCCACGGCGAGGGAGAGATCGCGATCTCGAGCGTGGGCATGGAAGGCACTGACACGATCGTGATAGTCGGTGCCGGCCTTCTCGTCCACGACGCGGCTCACCAGATCGAGCGCGAACAGTGCATCCGTACCGATCTCCTTGATCAGCAGAACCGTGCTGTCAGCCAGGCGCGTCGAGGTCTCGATCATCTCGCGACGATTGAGAAGATCCTGTGTGTGGGCGGGATGTTTGTAGTAGCGACTGTGAACCTGCCCAGCCTCATCGGTCCAGCTGAACAGATCGCGGTGTTCGGTGTCTTCGGCAATTTCATAGTCCAGGGACGTGTGGCGCACGCCGATACTCAGTTGCTCGTGTGTGGTGACATCTTCAACACGTTGTCCCCGATAGTACACCACACGGCCATCTCTGAGTCCCTCGCGGTATTGCTCTGCGGTTCGTAATGGCATCTTGCCCTCCTCCTCTCACCCACCCAACTCAGTTGCGCAGGGGTTTGCCCGTTTCAAGCATATGGATGATTCGTTCGCGCGTGGCCGGTGTTGCACTGAGCGCGTGAAACTGTTCGCGTTCTAGATCGAGCAATCTCTGCTCAGAGACACGCTCCTGCCCTGCCCCACACAATACGTGCGCCAGCGCCGTGCCCACCACAACATCGTGTTCAGTCGCCGAACCTTCTTGTCTGGCGCGATCAAGTTCGTCCGTCAGGCGTGAAAGTCCCGCCTGTCCGGCCGTAGAGAGATCGGTCGGCGCTGGCGGTGTCCAGCCCGTGCTCAACGCACCAGCCGTCGTCACGGCATGTTGGATCACGCGGTGACCGTCCATGTGAATCGCATCGGTTGCGTCGACAAGTCCAAAATCCTGCGCTTGTCTGGCATTGTCCGACATCAGACCTTCCCGCAGAATGCCGAATATCCGCTCCACATCGGCCCCCACACGCCGCACGACTTCCTTGCATCCACCGGCCCCAGGAATGAGACCGACCTTCGCCTCCACCAGTCCGATCCTAAGTTCTGCAGCCAGGACTCGCCCCGCACAGGACAGCGAGAATTCGCAACCACCGCCCAATGCAAGACCACGTCCGGCTGCCACCACGGGAATCGCTGCGTGACGCATCGTCGATGTCGCTGTCTGGAACAGGACCAGATACGCTTCCAGTTCCGACCAGCGATCCTCTTGAATCAGACGCAGCAGATACTGCAGATCCGCTCCAGCTGACAGATGTTCGCCCGCCCCACACAAAACCATCGATTGGAGCTTCCCGCTGCTGACACAGTCGATGGCCATCTGCAAGGGAGGTGGCCCCAGGATATTCAGAGATCCCGCGTGGAACTGCAGGATGCCAACGCCATGGCCACCGTCGAGCAGACGGCACCCCTCGCCCTGCTCTAGCACGTCGAGTTCGCCCAGGAAATCAGCGTCATCCACCGATCCGGGTGAGGTGAGGGGCCTGTAGTTGCCCTTCGACTCGAAGACTTGCTTGCCCTCGTTGGTCTGTCGATACACCGTACTCTGAGAGGCTGCCAGTTCGCCAAGCAGGTCGGGAACGGGCTGTGAACTCTCTTCGAGCGTGGCGGCCAGACGCTGGGGCCCAATCAGGTCCAGCAAGGCCAGGGGCCCGGCCTCCCAGTTGAATCCCCAGACCAGAGCACGGTCAACATCTTCCAGATGGTCGGCTACTCTATGGGCGCAGGCGGCCGCATAGGCGACACAGGTGGCCAGGTGGTCTCGGGCAAATTGTGTCAGTGGCTCCGCAGAATCCCAGAGCGCATCGAGTCGATCTTTGAGCGGACCTCGCAGAGGCAATTCGAGTCTGATTCGCTCGCGGGGTACGTAGTCGCCCGTTGCCATGTCGCGACTGTGGATCTGTTTACCGACCTTTTTGTAGAATCCACCACCTGTCTTGGCACCCAGTTGGCCACTCTCGATCATGGATCCCAAGAAGTCGGGCGTGGCAAAGGTCCGCCTCCATGGATCGTCGACGACACCGTCGTGCACTGTGTGGGCCACGTGAGCGAGTGTATCGAGGCCAATCAGGTCACAAAGGCGAAGGCTCGCGCTGCTCGGTCGCCCCAGCAGCGGACCGGTGACGGCATCGACCGCGTCCACAGTCAATCCGGCTTCACCCATTCGGTGCAGTATATCCATCAGAGCGAATACACCGAGTCGATTGGCGATGAAGTTCGGCGTATCCCGGCAGATCACGGCTCGCTTGCCCAGCCCGGCCTCAACCCAGGATCGGCAGGACTCGACCACGCCAGGATCTGATGCGACACCGGGGATCACTTCCACCAGGAGCATGGCGCGAGGCGGATTGAAGAAATGTACGCCCACGAATCGGCGTTGGAAGTCGGCACTGCGGCCTTCGGCGAGGCTCGCGATGGGCAGACCCGATGTGTTGGTGGTGATGATCGCATCAGGATGAGACTGCGCCTCGACCAAATCCAGCACCGACCGCTTGATCGCCAGATCCTCGACGACGGCCTCAATCACCCACGGTGCCGTCGCGAGAACCGGTCCTGAATCATGCAGCGCACCGGGTCGAATTCGCGCCGCGTCTTCGTCTCGAAACAGTGGAGTTGGGCGCATGGAAGGCAGGTCAGCGATCGCCTGGCGGGCCATTCCGGCCGGATCATCTGCGGTGCCCAGGTCGAGGAGATCGACCTCGACACCCGCACTGGCCAGAAGCGCGGCGATCTGTCGTCCCATCACCCCTGCTCCCAGAACGGCCACCGTAGAGGGCAGCGTTCCTTCAGTGGTTCCTTGACTGGCCGTCACTTGACCGGTGCTCCCTTGACCGGGGTCCCTGGACCGGCCTTTCACTCGACGGACACGACAGGGGCGTTGATGATCAGAACCTCCCCCAGATCGATGACATTGTCCTCACGGTCATAGTCCTGGGCACTGGCGACGGACGTCACCCGATCAAAAACATCGAGCTCAAACATCCGCAGCGCCCACAATGGCGCATACCCCTCCTCTGTGGGCAGCCGGGTCACGACATTGTGCGTCGCCCCCATGGGATCTACGGCAAAGCCATCGTTGATGTCGCGATCGTTTTCCAGGAACGCATACATGACGGGTGCGGATACTTCAGTGCCGGTGAACTCGATCGCCGCCTGACTGTCGGGATTTTCAAAAAGCAGATACCGCACCACCTGGTCTCGATACCAACCGTCCATCAGCCCCACCGCGTCGGTTGGATCGAAGCGGCGGGTTGCTGACGAACCGTCCGGCACCATGACACAATTCCACAACTTCTCGGTGACAGTCGTGTCGAACCCCGCCTGTCGAAGATCAGCAACGGAAGTGATGGAGTTGGCACGGTAGTTCAGATCGCTGACGGAAACCTCCACGACGAATCTCAGATCGTTGTATCCCGCGTCACCGGGAATTTCGTCGAAGAGAGGCAACTGCGACGGAATCGAGTCACCTCGCCGATCAAACAGCACATACACACGACCGGGTGTCTTCGACTGCACATCGAAGTGATAAAACTCCACAACCTCTTCGTTAGGTCCGAGGGCACGATGCAGGAAGTCCTCATCAAAATCAATCGGCTCATCCGCCGCCGGCAGACTTGGCTTCAGAGAGCGTAGGAAGAAGACCGCCGCCGAATCACTGAAGCGATCGATCGCCACGATGGGGACAAAGTCGGGGAAGTTCGCCAGCACATCGATAGCGCCCGTTTCGACGGGCAGGCTCACCCGGGCGAGCAGATCGACCCGGATATCGGTGCGGACGGTCTCGGATACAAGAACCTGATCCTCATGGTCGACCCCCGACATCGCCAGTTCCACACCGGTTCCGGTGGGAATGCCCTGGATCTGTTCAAGCAGATTCTCATCGACCTCAAAACTCAGTGTCGCCGTCGTGTCCCCTGCGATCACCACATCAACCCTCAGATTCACGATCTCCGGCGGAAGCTGGGATGTCAGTTCGAGTCCGCCCGTGAGTCGGATCAGAGAGACCCTGACCGTCAGTGGAGACGAACTGCTCACGTCGAGCGTATCGATGGCTGAGAAGGTGCGGATGCGGTTCGCATCGAACACCTCGACTTCGAATCGACGGGCCTCACCAGCAAGGACCCCCTTGACCAGCCCTCGTGCTTGCGTACCCACCAGATTCATGGTCCCCACCACACTGTCGGCCATGTCATCGGCCGTCACTTTGAAACGGATCTCCGCCAATAGATCACCGGAGGCACGCACACCTGCCGGAAGATCGGCGATCAGTTCGATGCCCTCGTCGCCATCACCCAATCCGGGGTCATCGGGGTTGTCTCGGGTCGGCGAGCTACAGCCCATCAGCAGAACCAGAGCTCCCCACCAGGGCAAGACGCGATATGTCAACGAGATCTTCACGCAGTGGCGCCGATATCACGCCCGAAGAGAAACAACTGATCCGGATGGGGAGCGACATCGCGCGTCTGCTCGGCGGGGATATCGCCTTCGTGATGAAGAGCAAGCCACGCGTCGATCTCTGATCGACGAAAACGAACGAGCTTTCCGAGTCGGAAATGGGGGATCTCACCACGTCCGACCATGCGTCGGATGGTGGAAACCGAACAACTCAGATACCGGGCCGCAGCTGCGGCGGTCATCAGTCCTTCTCGAGGCATGATGCGAATCCGTGGGTAGGGGCGGTTCAGATGGTCACAGTGCGACGCAGGGTGAAGAAATTGTTGTCCGTCTCCTGGATCGTCAGTTCCAAATCGTAGTCGATTCCGTGCCCGGGAAACAGCTTGGCCAGACGATCGACAGCTTCATTCATGCAATAGTGCGTGACATTCTCGACACTCGGATTGTTCCCAGGCATCACCACGACGCCTTCTGGTTCGAACAATCCCGCGTCGAGGAAGGTCGTGTCCTGCTCGGACACGAGCATTCGGTGGTCGAGTTCTTTGAAGATATCCTTCAGTGCACCAAAATCGACGGACATATCCAGTTCATCGCGTGGAAACGACTTGGCGCGCACGGTAAACGCACCACGCCACGTATGGCCGTGCACCCATGCACACTTGCCGTCATATCCCAGCTGACGATGGGCGGCATGAAAGCGACCTTTGGCGACGATCTGTTCCATGTGGTCATACCCTCTTTAGTACTTCGGCAGCAACATGCGTGTTCTTGCCCATCTCGCGTTCAAAACGTACCCGGACCGCCCAGACGGCGAGAGATACCACGACAGACGCGAGAATAATGAAATAGAGCCCTCGACCAATGATCTGAACAGGCTCACCTACCGAGAATGTCGTGAGCACGACGATGAGGACGAAGGCGCCGATCATCGCCCCCGTCAGGGATCGCAGAATCCGCTGACAGGTGGCGATGTTGTGGGAATGATCGACAAAGGAGGTTTCGACCTGCGGTCGTTCGGCACGTGTCGATTTTCGACGGGATCGGCTCTTGCTCAAGAGGTGACCTCAGGAATAGGTGGAGATCGTTGATCTGGCCTGGCCTCGAGCCCAGGCGTCGACAGCCAGAATGCTGTCGAGGTCGGGCGCGTCCTGCCCGTTGTGCTTCGACAGGACGGTTTCGTTGATAGAGTGAATGTCGAGGAACCCGACCTCCCCCGCCAGAAATGCCGCCACAGCCTCCTCATTGGCGGCATTGAGTGCCGCCGGTGTCGAGCCGCCCAACCGCCCTGCTTCATAACACAAGGCAAGTCCGGGAAACTCGGCCAGATCAGGTGCCTCGAAATGCAGGGAGCCCACCTCAGCCAGATTCAGTGGAGCGAGGGGGCCGGCACACCGTGAAGGCTCGGTCAGGGCGTATTGTATCGGCAGAGCCATGTCCGTGCGCCCGAGATGGGCAAGGATAGCACCATCGACAAACTCTACGAGGGAATGGACGATCGACTCGCGGTGCAGGACGACCTCGACGTCATCGACACTCAGCTCGAAGAGCAAAGAGGCCTCGATGACCTCGAATCCCTTGTTCATCAGGGTCGCCGAGTCGATGGTGATCTTCGGGCCCATCGACCAGGTGGGGTGATGCAGCGCCTCTTCGGGTGTCACCTGTTTCAGCTCGCTGCGGGCTCTCCCGCGAAAGGCGCCACCCGACGCAGTAAGAATCAGGCGGGAAACGTCCTGGGTCCGCTCGCCACGTAGACACTGCCACATCGCACTCGGCTCGCTGTCCACGGGCAGGATGCGAGCCCCACTCTTGTTCGCATGGTCAAGAACGAGGCCTCCTGCCATGACGAGAGGCTCTTTGTTGGCCATGGCTACATCGCGTCCCATCTCGAGCGCCGCCAGGGTTGGCTCAAGCCCTACCGCTCCCACGAGACCATTGACGATGACATCCACGCCATCGAGCTGGACGAGCGCACGCAGCCCATCTTCGCCGCAGAAGACCTCACAGTCCGGCAATGCCGTCTGTACTCGTTGTCGATCCTCCGGCACGGCGATACAGACGGCCTCGGGCCTCCAAAGTTCAGCCAGCTCGATCAAGCGCTCGATTCGCCCACCGGCACTCAGTGCAACTACGTGGAGTGACTGATCCTGTTTGGCCAGATTGTCGAGGACCTGGAAGGTGGTCTCACCGATCGAACCGGTGCAGCCAAGGACAACCACACCGCGCTGAGATGACCGGGATCCGTTCCCCGGTCCAAGCGGATCCGGCGCCTGCATCAGAGGATCTTCAATACATTTGCGTCGAGGCGAAGATGGTCGCGCCCGGTGGCATAGGCCGGTAGATCGCCGTCGAGGTGAAGGGCGTCGACAGGACAGGCCTCGACACACAGGCCACACAGAACACAGCGTGACAGATCCAACTCAAAGGTCTCTGGCATGCGGTCACCCGACAGGGCCGGCTCTGTGTTGGAATCGATGGGCCGGGGAGCAGCCGTGATCTGAATACAGTGACTCGGGCACGCGCCGACACACAGGGAACATGCGGTACAGCGCATCTGCCCCGTATCGTGAACCGTCAGCCGCGGCCGCCCCAGAACCGACATCGCCGGTTCAAGACTCACGCGCCGCCTGAACAGTCGGCCAATCGACTTCAGAATCGCCATCTACCGGCCGTTTCGGTCTCCATTGCGCGACGATCCGTTTCGCCCTCCCCCACTTGGAGTGGGACGCCGTCGACCTCGCGTGGGTGACTGTGGGCATTGCGGGCGGGTCCGGTGTGTCGGGCCGGTGTAACGCACGGCGCGCGTTTCGCGCACGACCATGACCTTTACCTCACCGGCAAAGGTCAACTCGTTGCGCACGCGTTCGGCAATGTCGAATGCAAGAATCTCAGCGTCGTCGTCGCTGATCCGATCTCCACGAACCATCACGCGAATCTCTCGGCCGGCATTGATGGCGTACACGTCTTTCACGCCGTCGAAAGAATTGGCGATCTCCGTCAGCTTCATGATTCGGTGAGCGTACCCTTCGGGATTCTCTCGTCGCCCGCCCGGTCGAATCGACGAGATGGCATCGGCTGCCTTCACCAGGAAGCAGATCGGATCGAGTCGCTCGTGGTCTTCGTGATGCTCGGCGATCACCTCCTGCACGACAGGGTGCTCCTGGAAGCGTTCCGCCATCTCGATCCCAAGCTCGATGTGCGAACCTTCCTGCTCGCGCGAGATGGTCTTGCCAATGTCGTGCAGGAGCCCCGCGCGTCGGGCTAATTGTGTATCGACACCGATATCGGCCGCCATCAGCCCAGTCAATTGAGCGACCTCCAGGCAGTGCTGAAGCTGATTCTGCCCGTAGCTCAATCTGAACTTCAGCCGACCCAGCGTCGCAGGCAGTTCTGGATGGTATTCAGTTGCACCGATCTCGCCGAGAGCCCGGCGACCTGCATCTTCCATCTCGTTGTCGAGTTCGGTCTTGGCCGAAGACACGACCGACTCGATGTGCCCCGGCGTGAATCCACCGTCCTTGATGAGCCGCGCCATCGCCTTGGCCGCAACCTCGCGCTTGAGCGGATCGAAGGAAGACAGCAGAACGGTATCGGGTGTGTCATCGACAACGACCTTCACGCCGGTGGCGTTCTCAAAGGTGCGCACGTTGCGTCCTTCTTTGCCGATAATGCGGCTCTTCAGACTATCACTGGGCAGGGTCACCGTCGATGTGGCCGACTGTTCGGCCTCTTCCACGGCGCAGCGTTGGATCGCTTGGGCGACAATCTGTCGGGCCTCGCGATCGGCCTCTTCCTTGGCTCGGGTACGTTCGGCACGAATCATGGCGGCCGCACGGCCGCGGACATCGCCAGCGAGGTGCTCCAGCAGCTGCTCCTTCGCCTCCTCCTCGGTGAGGTTGGCCACCAGTTCGAGTTTCTCTCGCAGTTCCGTCTTCACCTTCTCAAGCTCGAGTTCCGTATCACGAATCGCGCGCTCTCGAGAACTGAGCCGACGTTCCTGGTTCTTTAGCCGACTCCACTCCTTCTGAATCTCGTCGCGCTGATTGTCCAGGTCGCGTTCACGTAACCCGAGTTCCTTGTCCTTGAGCGCGTGCGCCTCGAGGCGGTCTTCGACTTCTCGCTCTTGATCCGCCTTGGTCTGATACCACCCATCTTTCTCTTCGAGGAACGCGATACGCTGAGCACGGTCTTCTTCTTCGAGGCGCCTTCTGGCGCGGCCCTCAGCTTCTTCCTCGATACGATGCTGGTTGCTCTTCTTCAGATACTGACTGATGAAGTAGCCAAGACCGACTCCGACGAGCAGTAGACCCAAGCCGCTGGAGATAGCAACCCACAGGTCGGCGCCAGCGAGGATCGATGTGGTCGTTGATTCCATGGTTCACTCCCGTGTCAGTCAGATGCACGTTGCGACCCAAGATACCACTGCGTCGGACAATTTACACCCGTATTCGTAAGTGGATCAGGATATACGGGTGGATCGAGCCGTGGCCAACGCGGCCTCGATCATCTGTCGACGAACCTCCGCATCTGCCCAACGCTTTCGCATGGACGGCGACAGTTCATGGATGGGATCGAAATACAGAAACTGCTGCCCTGGCCGCACGACGGGACTGTCAAAGACGGCGATGCCCGTTTCTCGATCATAGTGCTCATGGCCGTGTACATGACGTTTTCCCCCGCCACCCATCGTATCGAGAATGAACGTCGGCATGTGATACCCGGCAGTCACACCACGGACCTGTTTCTCGAGATGAATGGCCGTCTGCAGACTCGTTCGCAGTTCTTCGACGCCGCGAACCATGTCGTGAACGAACACATAGTAAGGCTGGACCCCTATAAAACTCAGGCGACGAACCAAACAGCGCATCACCTCCACATCATCGTTCACGCCACGCTGAAGTACGGCCTGGTTGCGCACGGTCACACCGGCCTCGACCAATCGATTCAAGGCCTGCTGCGTGACCTGTGTCATCTCGTGGGGATGATTGAAGTGCGTGTGGAGGGCAACGAGTTTATGTCGTTGCCGCCCGTGCTCAACGACACCGGTCACGGCCCGCAGCCAGGCGTCGTCGGTGAGCAATTTCTGCGGCATCACGGCCGGTCCCTTGGTGGCGAACCTGAAACGCCGGATATGATCGATGTCCAGCAGCGTCTCTCCGAGGTAACTGATCTGCTCCGGTCGCAGATTGTACATGTCACCACCACTCACGACGATGTCCTCCAATTCGTCATGAGCACGGATGTACTCAAAAACGCGCTCCCAACGGTCGCTGCTGGCACCGAAGTGAACTTTCTCCACATCCTGGGTGTCGAGACCCACAGAGTAGGAGCGAGTACAGAAGCGACAGTAGACGGGACACGTATCGAGGGCCAGGAACAGAGCCCGGTCGTGATAGCGGTGGGTCAGGCCCTCAACAGGTGAATCACCTTGCTCATTCAGCGAATCGAGCGAGAGTTCAGGGTGATCCGGTTTCAGTCGTGAAGCCAGC
>PATE01000103.1 GCA_002712305.1 Gemmatimonadota bacterium
CCGTTAAGTAGTTCATCTCTGAGCTTACCATTGAAGCTTTCGATGTAGCCGTTCTCCCAGGGGCTGCCCGGTTCAGACGAACGACATATCAAAATTCAGTCTGTGCCCCGTCGATTCCAGCGAACACAGCTTGCGAAAAACAGGAGCGACGATCCTGGAAACAGAGTTGGGAGTATCCCGCGAGATCGTTAAGGCAGCACTGCGGCACCAAGGTGGCAGCGTAACCGATGTCTATGTGAGATATGACGCAGAATCGCTGAGACCTTACATCGACAAGCTGGCAACCCTAGTCACCGATGGCCATCCCTCAACTTGCCCTCAATCTCCCCATATTCTGGCTGCTACTGGTTGATTGTGATGACCGTTTCTCTCTGAAAGCCTGCTACTATCCCGAGCCGGAACTCTTCAGATCAAAGAGGTACTTCTGTTCGTCATTCATGATCAGGTGCCAACCCTTCTGCCAATCCCATATTGAGGGGCCACAGTGCTTGAGAGAGCATCTCGCTCCAACGAACCAACGCTTCATCTGCCCCGAAGCGCCCGGCCAACTGCAGACCCACGGGAAGGTGCCCGATCGTGCCTGCGGGCAGGTTGACCACCGGCACACCTGAATGTGTCCAAGGGAGATTCATCACCGGATCTCCCGTTGAGTCGAGCCCGAACGGTGCTGGCCCAATCGCCGAGGGGCAGATCCAGGCATCGACGCCCTGGTCATCCATCCGTTGCATCAGTCTCTCTCGCAGTTCGGTGCGCCCCCTTCGCCCTTCTTCGAGTCGTTCAGAGGACACTTGCTGGCCGCGCTTCAGGATCTCTCGCGTCTTCGGACGATAGTCGCCGATGTGCTCATCCATCCAATCCGCGTGCTCCGCAGCCATCTCGGCCGCCTGCATGTCGCTGTGGCGAGCATTGATCGCGGCGATGTCGTCAAAAACGCCAGCCATATCCCTGATCTCGATGTCGACCTGCCGCAGGGCGTCGAGTTGCCTTTCGAAGGCCTCGGTCGCTTCATCCGATGCTTGATCGAGATACGCACCGCGTGGCACGCCCAACACGGGACGGCCCGCGGTCTGCACAATCGGCGTCCACCCCTCGATGATGATCGACGCTGTTCGTGCAATCGTAGCCGGATCTGCAGCGAACAACCCGATCGTGTCTACCGAGGCAGAGCACAACAGCAGACCGTCGGTGGCGATACGTCCATAGGAGGGTTTGAAACCTACGACCCCGCAGAACGCGGCGGGCCGAATGACGGAGCCCACCGTCTGCGTGCCGAGGGCGATGTGGCAATAGCCAGCGGCGACGGCTGCTGCAGACCCACTTGAAGAACCACCAGGTGTGTGAGCTGAATCGTGGGGATTGGTCGTTGGGCCGGGTTCGAAGTAGGCGAATTCGGTAGTCACCGTTTTGCCGAGGATGACGGCTCCCGCCTCTCGCAGCCGGCGCACACACGACGCTTCTGCACCTTCGAATAGGCTCGGTGGCAGTGTCGTGCCTGCTGCGGTGACCATGCCGTCCACGTGGAGGATGTCCTTTACGCCGAGAAGATAACCGGCCAGTGGGGCATCCTCAGACAGCCCTGAGACCGCCGACATCACACGATCCCGCCGCCCCGGTTCGGGAAGCAGAGCCTGCAGTTCACGCTCGCGGATGTCGATGACATCGAGACGGCGTTCGAAATCGCCGCGGATGGTCTGGGCAGACAGACCAAAACCTCCTAGGGGGGTCGGGTACAACAGTTGTGTTCTGTCGGATGCGGCGTCCACACCCTTCAGTTTCACAGTACGACTTTCAAAGCCGGGTTCGTCGAGGGCGATGGCCGACCGCCGTAGCAGCGGCAGCAGTCGGGCGTGATCGAATGCTTCGATCTGCGGATGAAGCCATTCGCTGTCGACGGCGCCGTCCACGAGGAACTGCACGCCTCTTTGCAGCGACTGTCCGTCAGGCCCCTCGTGATGCCAGAGATCGATGCCAGCGTGGAGACAAAGATCAGCGACGTCGCAGAACCCGAGCAAGTTCATCACCGAGTAGCTCAGCGACTTTGTACGGGCCAGTTCCCGGGGCTGTGAGCCGTCGGCTGCGATCTGCGCTTCCACACGAGCCGGTGTGGCGTCGGCGACGCGTCGTGTCGTGGCTTCGTCTCCCACAAAGGCGGCCAGGGCCAGCACCTGCGCATCATACCAGGTGCCGTGATTGTTGGGTTCGTTGGATTCCTGCTGCCCCTCTGGGCTTGTGAGGAGCCACGCGAGGAATTCTCTACACCAGTCCCTCATGCCCTGATCGTCGTCGGAGGACCAGGCGGACGAACCTCCGAGAAGACCCACCGCGTCGAGCAGTGATGGCAATTGTGCGGTGTCGATGATGCCGATCCCGCGTCCGTCACAGATACCGGGGATTCCCTGGGCGTAGCGCAGGTGTGGGTTCATCCGCGTAGACGGTTCGATGAACCAGGTCCGCAGCAGGACGGCCGCGTGTTGGGCGAACCGCTCGTGGTCGCTCAGGTAGTAGGAGAGTCCGAACGTATTGATGGTGCTGATCAGCCCTGCAAGCGCTTCCCGGTCGTCTTTTTCTCGGTCGGGATTCCCCTCGCCATCGCGACGGACGTAGGGCAAGCCGTCTTCTGAATCCGAATCAGGCCACCAGTACGGGCCATGGCTCAGGTAGTCGTGCAGATCGCCACTTGGCGGTACCGTCATCTTGTCGACGACGCTGAAGGGACCCGCGCTCATGGCCGCTTCAGCGTCTTCCAGCAATCGATGATCAGCCGCAACGAGGGCCTCGTCGGCTTCGATCACACGTCGGCGCGTGTCGATCAGTTGCTGCGCGTTGAGGACAAATACTCGCGGCGGCACCTCGAGTTGCGCGTCACTCACCCGTGCGCCTTCACCCAGGTCTTGAGGTGTTTCTTGAAAGACTTGTCGATCTGTTTGCGGATGACCTGCACGTCCTTGAATCGGTCGCCAAATACGGACAGCATGTAACCGCCGCCAATCTGTTCAGGACACGAAAAGACCTCGCGGCCCGGTTCTGCTGCCTCGAGCCAGTTCTCGAGCACGCGATCGACAAATTCCATAAAGTCGAGAAACTCAGGGGTCATCTTGCCCTTGGCGTTCAGCGCCGGAACCTGGGCGTGATGCCCGTTGAAGGGCCGGAAATGGTACTGATTGGCCAGTTTCATCAGGTCCGTCCGCTCAGTGAGACGGTCCCAATAGGGTGGCGAGAGGTGTTTGACCACGGCCGGATGTGAGAAGTCCCACGTCATCTTCAGAGGTTTCCCCTCCGCCTCTTCGTAGCCTGAGGCCAGAGCGTAGGTCTTTTCTGGGGTTTCCGTACACGTGTCTCGGTGAACCTCAATGGACACATCCAGATCGATCTGAGCGCCCACATCGATCACCTTCCTCGCAACCTGCACGGCCAGCTCGGTGGGCGTGTCGTGATCGAGCATCTGCACGTTGCACACGCGGGCCCCATGCTCCTTCACGGCCGTCAGCTTGGGTTCGGCTTCATCCACTCCACCCATGTCGGTGGTACATGCGAAGATCAGCCCGCTGTCGTCGACCTCTTCCTTGCTCAACATGTGGACCCGTCCCAGGAATCCGTCAAAACCTGCCTTGCGGATCTTCGTCAGTTTCTTGGGGACGGACCATTCCTTCTTGCCGCCATATCCACCGAGAGTTCCGAGGCTGCACATGTGGCGGATTTTTGGCTTTTTTGCGCTCTTGTTTGCCATGGTCGCCTTGCTCACTTGGTTCGCCGTCAGCGATGAGTAGAACGAAGTATCCTACAGTGGGCTATGAACTTAGCTTGGCTTTCACGTGCCGACAACCATCGGCAAAAATGCTTGACCCACCTCAGGTGGGCCGATACATTGACGCGGCTTTTGTCGCCATGTGGAGGGGCAGTCGAAAGCTCACTCCGCCACTCAGACAAGTACGGAGTAACTCGTTGAGTCGCCTGTTTTCTCTCGTCATCATCCTGTTTGGCACGTGGCTTCTATGGTCGGGGATCTATCAACCTTTGACCATCGGATTCGGTGTTGGATCGTGCCTTTTCGTCGCTTGGCTCGCGTCGCGAATGGGCATTGGAGACGCCGAGGGTCATCCGGTCCACCTGATCCCAAAACTGATCCTCTACATTCCGTGGCTCGTGTGGGCCATCGTCAAGGCGAACATCGATGTCGCCCGACGGATTCTGAATCCAAGGCTTCCGATCAGTCCACGGATGGTCAAGGTGAAAGGAACGCAAAGGGATGACCTGGGACGGGTCATCTACGCCAATTCGATCACCCTGACTCCCGGCACAGTCACTGTGGACCTTCAAGGCGACGAACTGACCGTCCACGCCCTGACCGCAGAGGCCGAGGCAGACCTGCTGACCGGTGATATGGATGGTCGTGTGACCCGCCTGCAGGGCACCAAAGGCTGAGCCCGCGTGTTTGCCGCAACGATGGCCGCCGTGCTGGTGACGATGATCCTCGCTCTTGGGCGAGCCGTACTCGGTCCCACGACCTATGACCGGATTCTCGGCGTCAATATGGCGGGCACCAAAACGGTGCTGCTCATCGCCGTCCTCGGTTTCCTCACCGGACGACCTGACTTTCTCGATCTGGCACTGATCTACGTCTTCCTCAATTTCATCGGCACCCTGGCCGTGTTGAAGTTCATCGAGCATGGCGATCTTGCGCGCAATGCTGGGGATGGTGAGTGATAGCGGGCATGGAGACTATCGATATCGCCAGTTGGGTGGTCCTGATGCTGGGCGCAATCTTCTGTGTGATCGGCGGCATCGGCCTTCACCGCCTCCCGGACTTCTTCAGCCGCCTCCACGGCGCCGGCATCACCGACACGCTCGGTGCGGGGTTGATTCTCTTCGGCCTGATGCTGCAGGCGGGTCTGACCCTGATCACCGTGAAACTCGTCTTCATCCTTGCCATCCTTTGGCTGACGAGCCCGACGTCGACGCATGCGATCGCCAAAGCGGCACGACTGGCCGGTCTCGAGCCGAAGCTGGACACGAGTGACGATGCGTCGGAGGGTGCCTCCTAATGCTCGAAATGACCGATCTTGTCGATCTGGCGCTTCTCCTTTTCCTGGCCGTCCTCGCCATCACGATCGCCAAACAGCGGAATCTTTTTGTCGTCGTCATCGTGATGGGATTCTACAGTCTGGTATCAGCAGCACTCTTCACCGTGCTCGACGCCGTCGATGTTGCGTTCACGGAAGCGGCCGTCGGTGCCGGCATCTCGACCGTAATCATGCTCGCCACATTGCTGATGGTGGGTACAGAAGAGAAGACGCCGAGCCAGCCTCGCATCCTGCCTCTACTGGCAGTCGTGGTCACTGGCGCATTCCTCGTCTTTGGAACACTCGACATGCCCCACTACGGAGACCCACAAGCACCAATTCATCAGCATGTGGCTCCCCGTTACATCGAAGTATCGGGTGACGAGATAGGGGTTCCGAACATCGTCACCTCGGTCCTGGCCAGTTACAGGGGCTACGATACACTCGGCGAGACCGTGGTCATCTTCACGGCCGGTGTCGCTGTGTTGATGCTGATGGGGCAGGCGCTTCGTTTCCGCCAGAGGGATGGTGACGCATGAGTGACCAACCGATCCTCCGCGTGATCGCCAAGATGTTCATCCCCTTTCTGATGCTCTTCGCCCTGTATGTGCAGTTCCACGGCGACTTCGGGCCAGGCGGTGGTTTCCAGGCAGGTGTGATCTTCGCAGCAGCTCTCGTTCTGTATGCCCTGATCTTTGGCACCGAGCAGGCCAAGCGGGTCGCCCACCCGCAGGCCCTGCAGTTGCTGGTCGCCTTCGGCGTTCTGCTCTATGCAGGAACGGGTGTTGCGGGCATTCTGATGGGTGGCAACTTCCTCGACTATGGCGCCCTCGACCACCACGATCCGGTGCACGGCCAGCACCTGGGTATTCTTCTGGTCGAGCTCGGCGTGGGCATCACGGTTACGACGGTGATGACGTCGACCTTCTTCATCTTTTCGGCGCGGAAGAAGCCATGATCCTCCCCGGGCTGATCAACTACTGGGTCGTTGTTTTCCTGATGATGTCAGGATTCTACGTCGTCATGTCGACGGGCAATCTGGTGAAGAAGATGGTGGGTCTGACCCTGTTTCAGACGTCCGTCTTCATCTTCTACATCACCATGGGCAAGGTCGCAGGAGGCACGGCGCCGATCCTGGCAGCGCCAGGTACGAGCTATTCCAACCCATTGCCCCATGTCTTGATCCTGACTGCCATCGTCGTCGGCATCGCTACGACTGCCGTGGGCATGGCACTGATCATTCGGATCAAGGAAGCGTATGGCACTATAGAGGACGACGAAATCCAGGCGGCGGAGCAGAGCTGAAGTGGAATTGATCAACCAACATCTGCCGATCCTCCAGATTGTCGTGCCTCTGATCGCGGCACCACTGTGCATCATTCTACGCCGACGACAACTCGTGTGGGTCTTCGCCGTGGTCGTCACCTGGGCGTGCCTGGCGATGGCGGGTGGCCTGATGCTCCAGGTGCTGTCCCAGGGTCCCATCTCCTATCACCTTGGGGGTTGGGAACCACCTTGGGGAATCGAGTATCGCGTCGACGCCGTCAACGCCTTCATCCTCATTCTGGTCTCGCTGATCGGTGCCGTCGTCCTGTTGTATGCCCCAGCGAGCATCGAAGCCGAGCTCCCTGAAGCGCGCGCAAGTCTGTTCTATACCGCTTATCTACTGTGTTTTACCGGTCTTCTCGGCATGACGATCACGGGAGACGCTTTTAATGTCTTCGTGTTCCTGGAGGTATCGTCCTTATCGACGTATGCCCTGATTGCCATGGGCACCGACCGGCGCGCCCTGGCCGCGTCCTTCCAGTATCTGATCATGGGCACCATCGGGGCCACATTCTTCGTCATCGGCATTGGCCTGCTCTATATGATGACGGGCACCCTAAACATGGCAGACATGGCGATTCGCTTGCAGCCCGTGCTGGCAACTCGCACGGTGCTTGCGGCCTTTGCCTTTTTGACCGTGGGCCTGAGTCTGAAGCTGGCGCTTTTCCCATTGCACCTCTGGCTGCCCAACGCCTACGCCTACGCCCCATCTGTGGTAACGTCATTTATTGCTGCCACGGCGACGAAGGTCTCCGTCTATGTGTTCCTGCGCTTCTTCTACGGAATCTTCGGACGTGAGTACGCCTTCGACACCCTGCACTTGGAATATTTCCTCGTTCCGTTGGGTCTGTTGGGTGTTTTCGTCGCCTCTACGGTGGCCGTGTTTCAGTCCAACCTCAAACGACTCCTTGCCTATTCGTCCATCGCCCAGGTGGGCTACATGGTCGTTGGAATCGGCCTGGTATCGGTGACAGGTCTGACAGCTACTCTCGTCCACCTGTTCAACCATGCCGTCATGAAGGGCGCCCTCTTCCTCGCTCTGGGTTGCATCGTCATGCGACTCGGTACGGTCGAACTCGGTGAACTACGTGGCATTGGCAAGCGCATGCCGGTCACCATGGCTGCTTTTGTCTTTGGTGGCCTGAGTCTGATTGGTGTCCCGCTGACCGTTGGCTTCATCAGTAAGTGGTATCTCGTGTCAGCCGCTCTCGAGCGGGGCTGGTGGCCTGTCGCGGTTCTGGTTCTTCTCGGTTCGTTGCTCGCCGTCGCCTACATCTGGAAAGTGGTGGAGACCGCCTATTTCCACGAACCCGAAGGTAAGACTGCAGACGCGACCGAAGCTCCACTGACACTCCTGCTGCCCACGTGGATCCTGATTGGCGCGACCCTCTACTTCGGTGCGACGGCGACGTTCACCGCGGGACTGGCACGTGCAGGTGCTGAGGCGCTGATGGGAGGTCTGGCGCCATGACACCGCACACAGCTCTGATCGTCTCGCTGCTATTGCCGATCGCATTCGGTCCCATCATCGCTCTGTGTGGATCGAGGCCGAATCTGCGCGATTCCCTCACCGTCGTTGCCGGGCTGCTCACCTTCGGTACGGTGTGCACGCTGATACCAGCCGTGCAGGCAGGTGGCGTCGCAGAGCTAAACGTTCTCGAATTCGTGCCCGGGCTGGCCCTCAGCTTCCACGTCGAGCCACTGGGAATGATCTTCGCCCTTGTCGCCTCGGGGCTGTGGATCGTGACCTCGCTGTATGGCTTCGGTTACATGCGCGGCCACCACGAAATCGATCAGACGCGTTTCTTCTTCTTCTTTGCCGTCGCCATCACCGCCGCCCTGGGTGTGGCCTACGCGCGCAATCTGCTGACACTGTTCGTGTTCTATGAAGTGCTGACCTTCTCCACGTATCCGCTGGTCACACACGCTCGCACGACAGATGCTCTGCGGGGTGGACGGGTCTATCTGGGAATCCTCGTCAGCACCTCCGTCTCCTTCCTGTTGCTGGCCGTGATCTGGACCTATGTGGCCACAGGCACCCTCGACTTCACGCCTGGTGGTATCCTCGCGGGGAATGTGGAGGGCAACTCCCTTTACGTCCTGTTGGCGCTGTTCGCTTTTGGGACAGGCAAAGCGGCCTTGATGCCCTTCCACCGCTGGCTGCCAGCAGCCATGGTTGCGCCGACCCCGGTAAGCGCACTGCTGCATGCTGTGGCGGTCGTGAAGGCTGGTGTCTTCACGGTGCTGAAGATCATCGTCTACATCTTCGGAATCGACCTGTTGGCAGAGACGGGCACCAGTGTCTGGCTGATGTACGTGGCAGGCGGCACGGTCGTGATCTCTTCGCTGATTGCGATGACGAAGGACAATCTGAAGGCGCGGCTGGCCTACTCTACGGTGAGCCAGTTGTCCTATATCGTACTGGGCGCCGCCCTGGCCACCGACTGGGGTATCATCGGCGGCGGCATGCACATCGTCATGCACGCCTTCGGTAAGATCACTCTCTTCTTCTGCGCCGGTGCCATCAATGTGGCCCTGCACAAGACCGAGATCAGCGACATGGTCGGCATCGGCAAACAGATGCCCTTCACCATGATCGCGTTCTTCATCGGTGCTCTCAGCGTCATTGGCGTGCCGCCCCTGGGTGGTTCGTGGAGCAAGTGGTATCTGGCATTGGGTGCCGTCGACGCAGGCCAACTGGTCTTTGTCGCGGTCCTGATGATCAGTTCGCTGCTCAACATCATGTATCTGATTCCGATTCCAATCCGGGCCTTCTTCCCCGGTGCCTTGCCGAAACCGGCAGCGGCGGGCACAGCCGCGACCGACCATGGCCACACGGATCACGGGCATGGCGATGGAATCCATGAGGCCCCCATTCTGATGGTTGGCCCCCTGCTGTTCACAGCCTTCGGCTGTATCGTGCTGTTCTTCTACGCGGAGCCCGTCTTCCGGCTCATCGCGCCGATCGTTGGCCGGTAGACCTCAGGAGCGACCAATGACTGACGAACAACAGCAGAAAGACACCCAGACGCCGTGGATCGAACGCGGCTCGAGCCTGAATCTGCTCTATCGACTGCTCATCGTGATTTGCCTGGGTCTGCTGGTTCCTGACGTGCTCGATATGCTTCACATCGGCTACCACAAACACATCCACTACGGGGCTGAGGGCTGGTTCGCCTTCTATTCGATCTTCGGATTCATCGCCTACTCTCTCATCGTAGGCGCCGGGTTCATCTGGCGTCGCGTTGTGATGCGCGACGAGGACTACTATGCCTGAGCACATGCCCCCAGGCACACTGCTCGTCCTCGGCGCTCTGCTCATACCCGTTTTGCGGGGCCACCTGCGCTCGGCGTGGTTGCTCGCTCTGCCCCTGGTGAGCTTCGCCCATCTGATTGGCCTCGGACACGGGTCCTACGGCGAGATCCAGTTGTTCGACTACCATCTGACCCTAGCCCGGATCGACAAACTCAGCCTGGTGTGGGGCTACATTTTCCACCTGGCCGCCTTCCTCTGTGCGCTGTATTCGCTGCATGTGAAGGATCCGATCCAGCATATGGCGGGTCTGATCTACGCAGGCTCTGCCATTGCCGGAGCCTTTGCGGGTGACCTGATCACGCTCTTCGTCTGCTGGGAGTTGACGGCCGTTTCTTCCGTCTTCCTGATCTGGGCCCGTCATACGGACCGCTCCTACAAGGCAGGCCTGCGGTACCTGGTGATTCAGGTCGGTTCGGGTGTCATCCTGCTCGCAGGTGTATTGATCCACTACGGCGATACGGGGTCACTGGCCTTCGTGCACCTGGGCGATCTTAGCTTCACGGACAATCTGGGACCGACGCTGATCTTCATTGCCTTTGGCATCAAGTGTGCATTCCCCTTCCTGCACAATTGGCTGCAGGATGCCTACCCGGAAGCCACTGCGACGGGCACTGTCTTCCTGTCCGCCTTCACCACGAAGTTGTCGGTCTATGCGCTGGCTCGAGGTTTCGCCGGCACGGACATCCTGATTCCGATCGGCGCCGTGATGACGGCGTTTCCCGTTTTCTTTGCCGTCATCGAGAATGATCTGCGAAAAGTGCTGGCCTACAGTCTGAACAATCAGCTGGGCTTCATGGTCGTCGGTGTCGGCGTGGGCACGACGATGGCGATCAATGGCGCTGCCAGTCATGCCTTCGCGCACATCCTCTACAAGGCGCTGTTGTTCATGTCTATGGGGGCGATCCTTCACCGCGTGGGCACAACGAAGGCCTCCGAACTCGGCATGCTGTATCGGTCGATGCCATGGACGACCTTCTTCTGCATCATCGGCGCCATGTCGATCTCCGCGTTCCCGTTGTTCAGCGGTTTCGTCACCAAATCCATGACGTTGACGGCTGCCGCGAATGAGGGGTGGAATTTGACATGGTTTGTCCTGCTCTTCGCCTCGGCCGGTGTGCTTCACCATTCGGGGATCAAGATTCCTTTCTACGGATTCTTCGGTCACCATGACAGTGGCCTTCGCTGCAAAGAAGCACCACTGAATATGTTGTTGGCTATGGGCATTACGGCGTTCCTATGCGTGGGCATCGGCGTTTTCCCGGAGCCGCTCTACGGAATCCTGCCCTATCCGGTCGAGTTCGAGCCGTATACGGCAAGCCACGTGGTGACCCAGCTGCAATTGCTCGTGTTCGCCCTGCTCGCCTTTGCCTTCCTGGCCAGACGCCACTGGGAGACGCCCGAGTTGCCGTGCACGAACGTGGACACCGACGTGGTCTATCGGAAGCTGATTCCGTCACTGATCCGTGGCTTCAATGGAATCGCGGGCCCCGCCCGGGACGCGTTCATCGCAGGCGGCAAGCGCGCAGCGGCCCAGTGCGTCGCATATGCCCATTCTCACCATGGACCCGCCGGTGTATTCGGCCGAACATGGCTGACGAGCAGCGCCGTTCTCGTGATAGTGGCCCTGCTGTCGGTGTATCTGCTGTTTGCATACCGCAGCGGTTTATAGCACAAGTCTTCTGAAACACGAAGGGCCGTCTTCCATGTGGTAGACGGCCCTTTTTCTGTCCGGCAAGATCTGTGTTCACTCGTCATACTTGCTCACCAGATCCTGGTTGCGGTCATACCAGCGATCGAACCAGTAGAACCCGGCAATGACGAGGGCATGATGCAGTTGTCCCGAATCGATCAACGCCGCCGCGTCCTCCAGTGAGACCTCTCGCACGGCGATGTCTTCGGCCTCTTCGAGGTCTGTCGCTGATGTTGGGCGACAGCCCAGGGCGACGAACGTGTGCAGTCGATTGTTCTGAATCGCTGGATTTGCAGTGACCGATCCAATGGTGATGACATCCTGCGCCTCGTAACCGGTCTCTTCCTGCAGTTCCCTCGCCGCTGTATCGGCCAGCACATCCTCACCTTCGTCGACCATTCCACCGGGGATCTCCACGCTGACCTGCTCGATGCCATGTCGATACTGCTCGATCATAACCACCCGACGCTGAGGAGTCAGGGCGATCACATTCACCCACTCCGGCATTTGCAGCACATAGAAATCGTGTGCGACGCCTGTCCGGGGCGACCTGCGTCGATCTTCTCTTACTGAGAAGACACGGTAGTCTCCCATTTGGCGACGGCGGAGAGTCTCCCATTCGTCCACGCCGTGCTGCGAGTCATCCATGCAGGCAAAGCTCTTTCACGATTCGGTCAGCGATCTTCTCGGGCGGCGAATCGATATCGACGGTGAGCGCTTCGGCGGGTTTCTCAAGCGTATCGAATTGGCTCTGCAGCAGAGAGGCCGGCATGTATCGATGAACTCGGTCCTGCAGTCGCGATCCGATCAGTTCCTCGGAGCCTTCCAGGTGGATGAATCGAATCTCCGACGAGCGCTCTCCTACCAGTAGTGAACGGTAGTTTGCCCGCAGGGCTGAGCAGGCCAGCAGGCAGCTGTGCCCATCATCAAGGTGTGAGGATAACTCTCTCGACAATCGAAGAAGCCAGGGGCGCCGATCCTCGTCGGTAAGGGCCGTTCCATTGGCCATCTTCGCGACATTCTCAGCAGGATGAAAATCATCTCCGTCAAGGAAAGGCCAACCGAGTCGATCGGACAAAATCGCCCCAATGGTAGACTTGCCACTTCCGGTGACCCCCATCAATACGAGGGCCACAGGTTGAGACACCGGTGTCGTCACGACAGACGTCCCTGGCTTACGGCTCGAAGGATGTCGAGGGTACCCACGATGCCCACTATATTCGAACCATCCAGAATGACGATTCGATGGATATCATGAGAGACCATCATCTCTGCCAGCTCCTTAACGGGTGTGTCTCGATGAGCAGTGACGACATTGGTCGACATGATATCGGCCACGGTCAGATCTCGACCATCATCTTGCCAGTCATCGAGATCAGCGATCGAGCCACTTGTGCGGGCATGGTAGTGAGAACTCAGCTCCGAAGCATCCTCGGATAGACATTCCACCTTCATGTCGGGGAGACCATCCAGGACGGTGAAGTGCTCCCACACGCCACGCCCATGGACATGTGACGTCTCGACAGGCTCCATGACATCGACGGTGGTCATTTCTTAGCTCCCCTCCACGATCGGATCGGTTGGAAGAATGCATCAAGGAGCTTCCTCCGATCGATGTCCATCGCCACCTGGATCGGTTTCCCCTGGTGGACGGGCTGTGATCTCTCGTCGACAACGATCTGCCCGTGGGTAAACTCTCCCTGTGTCTCGATTTGGATGTGGAAAGTTTCCCATTCAGCCCACATTGGCTCGACACTGAGCATCGCCGTGAGAGGATCATGCAGATACATCCCGTCGTAGCCGTATTTCTCGCGCCCGATTTTCATGGGCGTGGACGTTGCCGCCATGAGGAAATCCCGGATCTCGGCGGGACAATCAGTCAGCCCCTCTTTCATTTCGGCTTGGGTGACACGCATCTTTCGGGTCACATCCAGCGGAACAAGCCGTATCGTCGCATTCGATTCGAAGACGATGCTCGCTGCTCGTGGATCCGAGACGAGATTGAATTCACCCGTGGGGGTCACATTTCCTGGCACGTGAATGGCGCCGCCCATGACGTAGACCTCGCTCGCTTTGGCGAGCACACCTGGATCGTTCAGCTCTGCCGTTGCGAGGTTCGTCAGTGGCCCGACGGCAACGATGGAGTAGCGATCAGGCTCGGATCTGAGTCGGTCCGACAATGCCGCACTCGCTCCACTGTCCGCTGTGCCGGTAGACGATGGGAGTTGCGCTTCGCCAAGGCCCGTTCCGCCGTGGATGTGAGCAGCGCGAATCGGCTCTCCCTCGAGCGGCCTTCTTTCACCGCGATAGACGGGAATATCCGGTCGCCCCATCAAAGCCAGCAGCCGCAGAGCATTCGACGTGCCCAGGTCGACGTCCACGTTGCCACTCACCGTCATCACGGCACACACGTCACATTCGGCCCAGGCAAGTGACCAGACCAGAGCGAGGGCGTCGTCGACGCCAGGGTCCATGTCTAGGATGAGTGGTGGCATGTTCAGATGAGGATCAGAGGTAATCCCCTGGTGAGTGCCATGTTCGCTACAGTTTGCAGCTGACGCGCTCGATGGTTGGCGAACAGTAATGAAGCGGACCAAAGCGGGTCAAACTGCATTGACGGCACCACCAGACAACGCTGATACTCCTCCGTTCGACCTTCACTCACCTATTGGGATCCATGAACCAGTCCTGGCCCTCTCCTTCGACCATCTGGCGGAATATCGTCGTCGGTCTTGCTGTCAGTTTTGTCGCCCTGAGCCTGGGCGCGGCCTTTGGCATTCTCTCTGGCCGTGGAGCCACAGTGGGGATGATCTCAGCAGGTCTCGTCTCCGTGGTGACCTCCCTGTTCGGAGGTACCCGCGTGCAGTGCTCTGGTCCAACGGCACCAATGAGCGTGATCACGGCCATCGTGGTAGCGGCCGCCTTCGACACGATCCCGACGCAGCTCCCCGGCACCGATCCAGATCAGTTTGTCAACATGGTGCTGCTGCTGACGGCCGGTATCCTGATTCTGATGGGAGTCCTTCGGCTCGGTCGCTTCATCTCCCTGGTCCCGAATGTGGTCATCTCCGGTTTCATGAATGGCATCGCTTTACTGGTCTGGGCGAGCCAGTGGAGGAAGCTCTTCGGCTCCACAGATGACGCATTCGGAGGTCCCGTCTGGATCAACACGTCCGTCGCCATCGCAACCCTCGTGCTGATCTATCTGTTTCCACGATTCGTCGCCCGCCTCCCGGAGTGCGTGCATCCGTTGATCCCACCGGCGACGCTCGTGGCCCTCGTGTCGATGACAGTTTTGGCTCAGTGGCTGCAACTCCCCATTGAGACCACCGACGTCAGCGGTGAGCTGACCAGTTGGGCAGCCCTTGGAGATGTGATCGCCCGCCAGATTCCAACGGACTGGTCCCTGTCTCTACTGGTTCTTGCTCTGCCTTTCGGATTCCAGTTGGCCGCCCTGTGTTATCTGGACACTCTGCTCACTTCCCTCGTAGTCGATCGAATGACGGGTGAGGCCACTCGGCAGAATCAGGAGCTGATCGCCCAGGGTGCCGCCAATGGAATCGTGGCTTTCATCGGGGGCATTCCCGGTGCGCAGGCCACGATTCGCTCGGTGCTTGTCATCAAAGAGGGCGGCACGCTTCGACTCGCCGGCGTCTGTATCGGCTTGTTCGTCCTGGCGGAGATGGTCTTGCTGCAAGACCTGATCGCCATGATCCCACAAGCCGTGTTTGCGGGAATCCTGTTCAAGGTGGGTTACGACGTGTTCGATCTACCCCCACTGTGGAGCTATCTGCGCCGTTGGGTTGGGCGCCCGATACAGCCGGGCCAGGTCGGTGTCCAGAATCGCGAGTTTGCTCTGATTCTGGGAACGACGATGGTGACCTTCTTGTGGGACCTGAATGTGGCCGTCGTCCTGTTCAGCGCAGCGTTCTATCTGATCAACTATTGGCGCAGGGATGATCCAATCAGGGATCTGCGGTAGGTCGAACGATTGGACTCCGAAGACTGATCTCATCTCCCCGACCGGGGCGAACGGCGACGAGGTTGCTCGGGGGCATCACGCCCATTACCATGCACTCCATCCGCCTCCCATTCCGCACCAGGAAAAGATCGAACTGCCGGGCTCCTGTCGACTTTACAGAAACTTCATCTGTTTCAGGACTTGCTCCGTAGCTATCCGCTCAGGGCCCGTGTAACCGCCTGCGCGATCAGTTCCTCCGTTTCGACTGCAAAAGGGCCGGTGTACAGGAGGTGACGATTGTTGTCGACGACCTCGTAGCCAGCCTCTGGAATCTGCCGCCTCACTGGCACATATCCAACCATTTCATTCGTGTAACTCAGCGTCCAGACCGCGCGGTACGCCGAGCCTAGGCTGCGGCGAAACCTGAGTCCGAACTCGACGCTCATCTCCCCCGCCAGCCCGATCAGCGCAAGATCTGAACCCATCCGCAGTGTCTGGACTTCAAGATCGAATCGATAATCAGCCGGCGTGCCGGACGCGATCAGCTCGAGATGGTGCTGGGCCCACTCCACCACGTACCCAAGGTCCGAACCCAGATGGTGCTGCAGATCCTGCTCTGTGGGTAGATCGGTCGTGATCGGCACCGTCTCTTGCGTCCAGCTAATCTTTCCTTCGACTGGATGCAGATCATCTGCGTCGAGAACCCGCAGTACGGCCTGACCGAGTTGCTCTCCCCTCTCCCGCACCTGGTCCAAGGAGAGTTTCTCGTACCCATCCCCGTCTGCGTCGCGTGCGTCCACCTTCTGATCGCCGGCGCACCCTTGGAAGAAACAGGCGACCGTCTCAGGGCGCTGCTGCTCGATGAGATCGCTGGCGAAAGTGACGTAATCTCCCCCGATCTGCCGAATGGCCCCACCACTGGTGGGATGACAGGCATAGCTGTAGAGCACGTGCTGCAGGGATCCGTTGAGGGCTTCGATCACCAGGACCTCGACCTGATGATCGTGTGGCGCATCGAGACTCGGCTTGAAGGACACGCCGCCTTGACCATCGGGTCGTCGTCTGGATGAGGAGATCCCACACCAACCCGTGCCAGCCTTGAGACGGGCAGGTGTTCGTGCGGCGAGCGCTTCGGCGGCAGTTCCAGCCAGCCCCTCCAGAGTATCGGTGATGTATTGCTCGTCGATATGACCGTGGCGTCGGATGTCCATATCTCGGCGCAGAACGGGTCCACAATGAGTGTGCGTGCCACTGAGCAGGATGCGCTGCGCCGGCACCCCCGTGCGCGCCGTGATCCGCTCGCGTGCCTCTACCGTGCGGTCGTAGAAACCGAGCCATTCGATGGAGATCAGCAGAGAGGGCTCGCCTCCATCCTCGAGGGCGACACAGACCGCTCGCAAAGGGTGATACACTCCGTCCGAGGGTTCATTGCGACCGGCATATCCGGCCAGAAAGATTCCGACGGGGGGCGTCACATCTAGGGTCGAGACGCCAATGGCGTAATGTTCCATAATGACCTTGCTTCGTGTGGATGTCCCTCAAGCATAGGATGGCCGTCGATCGACGGCGAACGGACAGGAGAGACCTCTGAGATGAAGACACTGCCACGTCGTCGGCTGGGACGAAGCGGCCTGACCCCCAACGCCATCGGCCTGGGGGGTGCCTGGTGGGGCGGGTCCACGGATTCAGAGATATTGGCCGCCATCGACCGGGCCATCGACCTGGGCATGGACTTCCTCGACACCTATCCGGGGCAAAATGAAGAGATCTGGGGAAGAGCTCTGGTCGGCCGCCGGGAGCAGGTTTTCCTTCAGGCCAAAGTCAGCAGTCATGTTCGCAACGACATGCGTTCCAACCACACGGCATCGGCCACGCGGCGCAGCCTGGAAAACTCACTGCGAGCCCTGCAGACCGACTACCTGGACTCGGTCCTGATTCATGGATACGACCAGCCCGATCAGTTCGAGGATCCCGACATGGACATGGTCGATCCCCTGGCGCCCGGGCACGCGCTGGAGGAACTGATGAAGCTGAGGGACCAGGGAGTGGTTCGCCATATCGGCATCGGCGCTCGATCCGCAGCCGTCCACCGTCGGGCGATCGAGACGGGACAGATCGAGATCGTGCTGACCTATCTGGAGTACAGTCTTCTCACACAGGTGGCAGACGCCGATCTCTTTCCACTGTGTCGGGAACGTGATGTAGGGGTCATTCTCGCCAGTCCCCTGGGAATGGGACTGCTCACCGGGCGACCTGTCGACGACGAGGACGAGCGCCGAAAGATTCCGTCAACCACAGAGCCCACCGCGAATCGCATGCTCGAATGGTGTGCGGAGCATTCTGTAGATATCCGCCACCTTGCGATCCAGTATTGCCTCGCCGCAGATGTTGACGGAATCGTGCTGCCGGGCCAGGCAAGTCGTGCCGAGGTCGAGGGCACATACGAGGCGGCGACCTGTGAGATTCCCACCGATGTTTGGCGGCAATTCCTGACGAACTTCAGTCTTCCGCTGAACGATGCTCTCTTGAAAGGCCCATCGTCCTGATGCTCGGTTGAGGCAGGCGATTCTCAGACACTGAGGATACCGGCAAAGTGCTGTAGGGCCACGTATCCCCAGGCGAAAGCGATGCATAGAGAGGCGGTGGGAAGGAAGGCTTGAGTGAAGATGCGCCGGGTGCGGGTCATGTCACTCTCCTGTTGTAGAAGGTTTCTCTGTGCTGCAATCATGAGATACCGTCCATAGGAGAAAGGTTTACACAGATCCTACAATTTTCTGGGCCGCCTGTGTTCTGGCCTCAATTCTTGCCCCTTGCGAGATGAGCATGGTCTGCGGTGGGACCGCCCTTGTCTCGATCCCACTGCCACCGCTCGACATACGGCGCCTCCGCATCGATTCCGAAGATTCTCCGCTCCTCCCCAGCCCGTTCCAGGACCTGGGGATCAACGACCTCGGCCATCTCATACTCACAACGCGTCCAGTGTCGACGCCATGGGTTGAGTACCGCATAACGAGGCGCCTGCGTCTGGTTGTGCGAAGGTCCGTGCCAGGTGTTGACGTTGAACACGATCACTGAGCCCTGGGGGGCTCGGGCGATCACAGACCTCTCCAGCCCGCCCTTCGGCATCTCCAGCGACGTGTGGAGATGAGACTTCGGCAGAAGTCGTGTTGCGCCATTCGTGTCGGTGAACTCTGAGATACACCAGATCGTATTGAGCGCCAGCACGTGGCTCGTGATTCTCTCTCCCCCATCGTCGTCTGCCATGGAACGAGCACGATTGTGGCCGGTGATGGAACCATCGGCGTGGAGGCCGCCTTTCCCCTCTCCGGGGCCAAGGACAGATCCATGCATCGAACTCAGGAGAGCATCGTCCCCGAGGAAGTGACGGACAATGCGCAGCAAGGGAGCGATCTGATAGAGCCGCTCAAAAATCCTCGCTTTGTTGAAGATCAGCTCGAGACCACCCCGGTCTCGAAGGGCATATAGCCGATCGAGTTGTACCACGGCCTCGGCGCATTCCTCGCTGGTGAGTAAGAGTGGTAGGATCGTGTATCCCTGCTCCACCACGTGCGTCACATGATGACGGAAGTCATTGTCCTGCATCCTGTTGGGCTCCCGCTCCCAGGCATACCCGGTGTCTTTGGATCGAGCCCCAAAAGGAGCCGCGCAGAACGGAAAGAGGGGCCGCAACGCAGCCCCTCTTTCCGTCTTGTATATGAAATCAGGGGCTCTACTAATAAAGCTAAATCGGCTTAGATCTTAAACTAAAATAATGACTTACTTAATAAACACGACCCGAAGTGAGCATCTGGCTATATTGCCAGGCTAAGACTGCATTGGGATTTTGCCAAGCCCCGTCAGGACGTAGCCGGAGAACTATGAGGTCAGGCCCTTTCTTACCTGATCGTCGTCTTCCTCGTCGCCGCCGTCTTCATCGGCCTCGGGCTTCAACAGTTATCTGGTCTCCAGCCCACGACCGGACCACCTGTCGTCGCCGAACCCTTGCCGCCCTTCAATCGCGCGGGCCCATGATTCCCGCGTGGATCATCTCTAACTGAGTCCGAAGCACGACGAGGCCCCCGCCGGAAGCATCCGGCGGGGGCTTTTCTTTACGCCGTTCCCTTCGATGAGGGATCTTGTCGCAGCGTCTCCGGCACCCAGAACCCGAGGATGGCGGCACCGCCGAGACCGATGAAGGCGACGAGGAATGGCGTTCCCGCCAACCCGAGAAGATCGGCTGCACGCCCCACGATGAGCGGCGCAGCAGCGTGGCCACTGTCTCCGATGAAACGCCAGATCCCGAGGAATTCGCCCGGCGCATCCTTGGGGGCCAAATCAGCGCCGAGTGTGAGCATGGTTCCCGAACTGAGTCCGTTGGCCAGCCCCATCCCCATCGCCGCAGCACACAATGTTCCGAAGCCGTCGGCCAATGGCACACAAGCCATCGCTGCCGACTGCAGAATGAAACTAGGGACGTACGCCCATTTGCGTCCGAAACGATCCATGATCACTCCGGCGGGCCAGAACATGAGCATGTCCACCGCGTACGACAGACTCACGATCAGGCCCACGTCGCTGGCGTCGAGTCCGAGGTGGTCAGCCGCGACGAGCGGAATTACGACATTGCGAGCGGTGCGAATCGTCTGCGCCATCAGGGAACCACTACCGGCAGCCAGCAGAACACGCCCCTGAGATCGCAGAACCTGCCAGAGACGAATCAGAGCCGCATCCTGACTCGGTTTCGTGCTGGCTTCGTCCATGGGGATCCAGATCCATGCCGAAACGAGTCCCGCGACCGACAAAGCCGCATAGACCACGAAGGGAGCCTGCAGCCCCATTCGTTCAGCCAGAATTCCTCCAGCAACCGGGGCCACGAAACCGGCAATCCTGCCAAGGCCACCCAGACCGGCATTCGTACGACCTCGAACACCGGTGGCCACCATTTCGGTGATATAGGCATGCCGGGCGATGTTCCACAACGCCATTCCGATCCCGGAGACAAATCGGTAACCTGCCGCTTCCCACAAGAGCGTCGCCTGAGCCATGGCCAACGCAGTGGCCCCCATGATGACAGCCCCGATCATCATCGACCGCTTTCGGCCGAGGCGGGCGACAAGCGTGCCGGCGGGGATGTCGAACAGGAGATTGCCGACGCCTTCGGCAGCCAATAACACGCCCACCATCGCGTAGGAAACCTCGAAAGAAAGGGCGAACAACGGCATGATGGGCAGAACGAGTCCCCGGCACAGGGACATGCTGAAGGCAGGGATATAGATACTGAGCAACAGCTGCCGCTGACCGATCTGCTGCGTCGTCACTCCTCAGCTCAACTCGTGGTTGTGCTCGTTGCTGAGGAAGGCGTCGGATTCGTAGTAAGCGGCATCCCGTCCTCCGGTGCGCTCCCACCATGCGTCGGCCATGGCTGCCAACTCGGCCTGGATCGCTGCGACCTCGCCCTGCCCAGCAACATTCTTCAACTCGTGAGGGTCACTGGCCAGGTGATACATCTCCTCACATGCATCGTCGCCAAAGTAGCGTATCCACTTCCAATCTGTGGTTCGTACACCATAGAAAGGATGCAAGCCCCAATACGCGCCGTAGTGTTCGAAGAAAGCGACCTCGTCGCCCATCGCCTGGTCGCGCTTGAAGGCGTCGCAGAGATCGCCGTGGGCAAAGGCGGGTTCGTCGGGCAGACCGGCGAGTTTGGTCAGGCTCGCGGCCAACTGTACCGAAGAGACCACATCATCGATCACGGCGCGACTTGACGTCTGCCCCGCAGGCAGTTTGAAGATGCAGGGCACTCGGTACAGCTCATCGTAGGGCAGGGTGCCCTTCTTGCTCATCCCATGGGCACCCATCATGTCCCCGTGATCAGCCACAAACAGGACGATCGTGTCCTCCCACATTCCCAGTCGCTCCAACTCGGACACGATGGCGGCAAAGTGAGAATCCATGGCCTCGATCATCGACAGATACTGAGCCAGTTCGTTTCGGGCCTGCGCCTCGTCTCCGGCACTGTGATCGCCGTCGGCATGTTCCTTCTGAAATGCGGGTTTTCCTTCGAAGGTGTCTTCGTAGTAGCTCGCCGGCAGGGGCAGGACGTCCGCCTCATAGTTGCCTGCGTACTCAGGATCGTGGAAGAACGGCGGATGAGGCATGTTGGTTGAGAACGTGAGGAACAGGGGGCGCCCATCGTCTTCGAAATCGCGCAGCCAACTCACTGTGTCCTGGGCTGCCGCATAATCTCGTCGCAATGATTGTGGAACAGCACCGATCCCTCGTCGGTCGGCTTCCTCATCCTCCACGCGGCGAGCATCGTAGTCTTCCCCCTCATCGTAGCCAAGCGATTCAAAAGGCACACCGAAGTGACACTTACCGAAGTAGGCCGTTCGATAGCCGGCGTCGCGAAAACTCCGCCCGATGGTTCGTTGGCGGCTTGGCGCCAGCCGGTTCTGGTGATCGTAAAATCCGTAGTTGATGACGACTCCACACTCATGTGGTGGCAGGCCGGTCACAAAAGAGGCCCGTGACGGCACGCACTGCCCATGGGCGGAAATCATGTGCGTAAATCGCACGCCCTCCCTGGCGAGACGGTCAAGGAATGGCGTGCGCACATGCGGGTCTCCCGCGCACCCCATACGGTGGGCCTGCATTTGGTCGCACATGAGAACCAGGACGTGGGGCGCTCGTTGTGTCATGATTCGAGGATTTCCCAGGACTTTTGCAGGTAGAAGCGATAGTTCTCGAGAGATGTGCCATTCGGGATGCGGTGATCGAGTGCCAGAACACAACCGCCACTGGCCATCATGGGGGGCAGCTTCTTTTCCAGTTCCTCGACAATGCCGGCCTGGCTCTGTCGAATCACGTGTTTGTCGATGCCCCCGTAGAACGCGAGACGATCTGAGTGTTTCTGCCGAACTTCGACGATATCCAGCCCCGCAGCAGGCTCCATTGGATGCATGCAGTTGATTCCGGCGTTCAGGAACGCATCGATGACGGGGCGCATGTCGCCATCACTGTCCTGGATCGAAGATCTCGGTGAAGAGCGGCCGCTCATTGGCCTTGAAGGTCATGTGATCGAGAGACTCCTCGCGACCCACCGTCGGTTTGCGCTCGATCGCCAGATCCGCGTGGGTCGCCCACTTCAGGGCCGTCGTCATCCTTACATCCTCCTAAAAGTGATCTGGAGCGGGCATCGCAGGATTGCGTGCAGGAAACAAGGCACTCGCCAGTTCACGACCCTCTCCCGACGCCACGAGTGTGCCTTCCTCGATAAACTCCTCGGAATCGTCGGTACCGATCAGGAGTTGAGAGAGGGCCGGCCCTGCAAGCACGTGAGGTGAATCGGCTCGCGCTTCGGCGATCTGAAGCTGCCCCCCCTCGATGTGCAGCGTGACGGACTCCATATCGCCATCGACGCGCAGGGCGCCTTCCCAACCAGGAATCAGACTCCGACTCAAGGCACCTTTCATTTCTGGAATCAGCTTCTGCAGCGTACTTCGAAGATTCACGATACGAACCAGGGCATCACCATTGCGGCGATGATGGACGACCTCGCGCGCATTCCCCTGACGCAGCGATCTGGCCAAGGCGCAGGCCGGTGGGATACAGGTAATCGTCACCCGATCACGTTCCAGCCTCTGCATGAGATGTCCAACCACGGCCAGGACTTGATTCGGCTCGCCCGCATGATCGGTGATGAGAAGTTGCTCGTCGGGCAATCGAGTGAACACGTAGCCGGCGATGGCGCCATCCGCCCCTCGCCAGAGATGTCCTCGGTCTTCGTTCAGGGATGTGAACCACCCACCCTCCCGCACCACGCTGCCCGTCTGCGATGTGTAGGCACGGTGAGCCAATTCGATCACCTCCTCGGGGTGCTCGTCGGTGAACTCCTCGAGCTCAAAGTCGATCTCGCTGGGCAGATCGATCGCCTTCACCCGGAAACTGTAGTCCGACCACGCCCGGCGAAATCCAAAGGGCTCATAGAAGCCGTCGATCCCATACAGCAGACTGATGTCAAAGCCCGCAGGCTGCAGAGCCGTCAGAACATCGTTCATCGTCTGCCGCATCCAGCCGCGACGCCGATGCTCTTCGACGGTAAAGATGCCGGCAAGCCCTGCCGTACGAAGTCGGGTCTGGCCCCCGACGCGCATCTTGAAATCGACAACACCTACGTGGGTGGCGATCGAGCCATTGTCCGTCATCCCGATGCGGCTGTCTGCCCAACTGTAGCTGCCGCCAGGTCTGAACGCATCGTTGATGGTCGCGAGGGTCGATTCGGCCGTATCACCCCAGAAGGTCTTCGCCACCTCTCTGGTGATCTTGGCCAGATGGAGTGTCGGTTC
>PATE01000104.1 GCA_002712305.1 Gemmatimonadota bacterium
GCGGCGACACGGATGCCTTTGACGGTGCCGGATGAGTGAGAAACCCTACCGTACCACGTGTAGGTGATAATGTTACCCGATTTGGATACGCCAATCGAGTCACCATCACCTGCATGCTTGTGGGCGGAGTCAGCACGGGTAATGGCGGCTGCTACAAACTTGCCATCCGTAACCGTGACGCCGGCCGTATTCTTGACAAGCGCGGCGCCCGAAGCTGTACGCACGAGATTATCCAACTGGGTGCCGTTGAGCGCCGTGTCGGAGTCGTTCCCCCACGCGGCCCCGCCGAGGTCGGTGTCCGCGACAACCGTAGAGTCGTTGCCTACGAACAGATAGAAAAGGATCCCATCTGACGTCTCGGTAGTGAAGTCTTCGACCGTTGCTACGGCGACGAAGGATGAATCAATGCCCCTTACTGCGCCGCTGTCGGGAGAGCTGATCGTGACGCTCGATACAATCGATTGAGCGTCAGCAGCGATCACCCCGAATCCCACCAGTACGGCGGCAAAAAGGGCTATGCATTTCCTATACTGCATGTTCTTTCCTCCTCAGGGAGCCCTCTCCCTGCTGTGAAACTGATTCGCGGCGGTAGATGACCGCCATGAAGAATTCGGATAGCTGTTGTGAGGTTGGCACGTTCATAAATCTTGTCTGTTTCATCGAGTAGGAACCACGAGCACCCCGGCTTTCGTCATCCACCCGGGGCGAAACTACCTCCCTCGTCGCCTCTCCTCCTTTCTGAAGTCCTTGGTACTCGGTTCAATCAACCTGGTCTATTGGCCAAAGCTGCTTACACCCTGACACACATACGCACACTACCCCCTACCGCCTTAGCGCAGGGGGATCCTTATAATATCACCGGGTAAAATGAGTGTCAAGCACTTTTTCCTCTAGTCAAAAGCGTCCCAACCTAGGGTAATTTCAGAACATACGTGCACTTTACCTGCCTCGGATCTGGCTGCCCAGAGGATAACGCCGGACTGGGCCTTCACAATGTGACAGCTGTCACATTGGAACCGGCTTTTTTCGGTGCCTGGAGTAAGATAGACGTATCGCGGGGTCTGGATCAAGCTAGTTTCGTGCCAAAGAATCTGTTTCCTTCTCACTACGCCTTTACGAAGGAAGGCCAGATCTCCTACGGAAGGTCCACGAGGCTCCGATCATCATCTTGTCATGGAACCAGACAGAAGGCCTGAAGGATCCACGTCCAGGCGGTGTGGTTCCTTGGTCGACCTACTGGCAGCAGGCGGCGCGGCTGGTGAGCAGAACACAGTACGTTGCCCGATAGTTGCCTGGCAGCGAAGAGGAAAGACCGGACGATCTGCCGCCTCATTCCACGGTTGGCGCGGTCATACCCGGCGAGCGCTCAGCTTCACGCCTGAACAGCCACGCCGCTGCGCCGATAACCAGCACGAGAGACACCGACGCCACCGAGCGCGCCGACGCCAAGGGCTGGGATCGATAGTCGAACTCGATCGCATGTTCCCCCGGCTCGAGATAGATGGCTTGCCAGACATAGTTGGCACGCACGATCTGGGCGGGGCTCCCGTCTACGGCTGCGGTCCAATGGGGGTGGTGATTGTGCGAGAGGATGAGGAGCCGATTCCCGTTCGATGAACTCTGCAGTCGGATTCGACCTTCCACTGCGTTGTATTCGGTCAGGTAAAGCTCGTCTGTGACCCGATCGGCATCGAGCCCAGGGAGTGGTCCAGGCAGCGGCGCCTCCAGCACAGCTCGCTGACGGGGGTCGATCGACCGGGTTCGCAATGCCTCCAGTGCCTGGTCCTCGTCGGTGGCGACGACAGCGTCGGACACGAGATACGAGAAAGGCAGCGCATCGGTGTTCTCATACAGCCGGACACGCTCCTGCCCCATGACCTCGGGGTATACCGATGTTTCCAGACGAATCCCCGATGGAACGACCAGATAACGAACATTGATCAGATCCAGAAGGGGATCGATCGCTCCGAGGAGCTGTTGGTCCGTGTAGGGGGACTGTTGACCCTGGAAGTAGCGTGCGTAGTAGACACCGAGCACGCCGTCGAATTCCTGCATGAGGCGGTCGTAGCGTCGCATCGTGTAGTTGTTCATGCCCGTGGCGATCGTCGCATCTGCCAGGTGATGCTGCGGGCTGGACATGATTCCGTAGTGAGGAATCGGGAAGATGCGGAACTCCCCGGGCTGCTGCTTGAGAAATGCGACGGTTCGCGGGTTCGCTGCCCTGAAGTCAGGGTGACGGCGCGGCTCCTCGTAACGCAGGAAGATCCGATCGATCCGCCATGTGTCACCCATGGCCAGAATGGCCAGCCCCGCCACCATCAGGGTCGGACCGATTCGCCCCTGGATTCGAGCCCAGGCCAGAGCCGACGCACTGGCGATGACGAAGCAGCTGATCAGGGCCCCGGCGGTCCGCCACTGCGCACTGTCTACCATGATCTGGCGTTTGCCTTCTGGGATATCTTGCCAGAACAGGGAGATCCATGATTGGGCGGCGCCAACGGGGGCGATAAGGACCAGCGCCAGGATCGCCGTCAATGCCCCACCGGTGATCACGATTCGTCGACTAAGTCTCTCCCGGGCCTCATCCTCAAGTTGGCTGCTCAGCATCTGGTGCAGCCCGAGTGCCGCCAGTATCACGGCGGGAAAAGCGAAGAGGAAGGCCGCCATTCCCGTTGTGCGAAGGACCTTTGCCCCTGGAATGATGTGGAAGGCGATCCAATGTACGGGCGTGTGCCCTCCGAGAGTGAAGGCAAGCACGAGAAGGAAAAAGCCTCCGAGAAACCAGGCCAGGCGTCGCCGAGGACATTCGAGCAGGCCAATGATGGCCAGAAAAACCACGGTGATGCCGAAATACTCCGAGTTCTTCTTGAAGAAGTTTCGACCCCAGTAGTAATTCGCACCCCCCGCTCCCTCGAAGCCGCCAAACTCGGGTAGAACAAGGGATCCGATCTCCTCTGGGTGAAGGGACCAACTGCGCGCCAGAGCCAACTGCTGCTCTTCCGTGCGCCTGGATTCCTCGCCGGATGCCCTCTTTGAATGGGTCTTTACGTGCAGGTAGGGAGGGAGCAAGCCTTCGGCAGCCAGGCCAAACCCGACGATGACGGCAAGGGTGAACAGCCCCGCTCGCAGCGCAAGCAGCTGATGGGCCACCCCCTCACGCCACAGGTCGTAGAGGCGGTATAGGAAGAAGAGACCGATCCCGAGAAGCCCGTATTGCAGCATCTGCAGATGGGGAGAAAACGCCGCCAAGGCGATAAGGACGGAGAACAGCAGCCACCATCGGGCGGCTTTGAACCCATCCGTCATGCCCCGATCGACACAGAGACAGAAATAGGGGAACAGGGCGATGACCGACATCTTGGCGAAGTGACCTGCCAGGGTGAAGGTCATGAACGTGGGCGCCGAGAGGTAGGCGATTCCCGCCCAGAGGGACGCTAGCTGACCAACGCCGATCTGTCTCAGGAAGAGAAACATGCCGAAGCCCGAGGCTGCAACGGTCAGGATGTAGCGCCAGCCGATGGCTCGTTGATGCGTCGTAAACAGTTCGATCAGATACGTGGGAAAGAAGTTGTGACGGATCTCGTCGGAGATGGGATACCCGCCCATCTGCCGACTCCACATATCTGGAACAAACTCGTCAATCTTCTCCGAAATCGTCGTGTTCCCGAGGTGGTAGTCCTGACCGATGTCTTCCCCGAAAATAACCTTGTCGCTGAGAGGAAACTCCCAGAAATAGAGCAGGGAAAGAACCAAGTATAGAGCGATAGGGAACCAGGATCGTCGCCAGACTGGGAGCGTTGCTACTTCCGGATTCGGCGCAGTGGCCGGGGGCTGTTCCTGCTGAACGCGTGTTCGGCGCCGGTCAGATTTCTTGACCACAGTTTCAGTGCTCCTTCGGCGTCGTCGCCGGTCGTTGCGATTCAAGGTCTTTGGCGAGGAACTCCTCCTGGTCTACGGCGATCTGCTCCCAGTCAAACCGCCTGGCCCATTGTCGACCTGCGACACCGAGTCGATGACGTAGGTCGCCGTCCTCCAGTAGACGCTTCATGGATTGCGCCAGCGCATCGGCATCTCCAGCTTCTACGAGCAGACCCGTCTCTTCATCCTTCACCGCATCAACGAGGCCTGGAATCCGCGTCCCCACCAGGGGACGGGCTGCTGCAGCTGCCTCGATCGCCGCGATGCCCCAGCCTTCGTATCTCGAGGGCATGGCCACCAGCAGTGCCCGACGAAGCAGCTCGCTCTTCGCCGCTTCGTCTACACTACCGATGATTTCGACCCGATCCTCGAGGCGGGCAGCCTTCACCAACTGGTCGAGTCGTTCCTCCTGTTCGGGTGAGCCTCTACCTGCAAACCGGAGACGGAGGGTCGGATGGTCGCTCGCGAGCGTCGAGAAGGCCTCGATGAGCGTGTCGAGTCCTTTGGTGTGGATGTCGGTGCGACCGAAATACAGGATGTAGTCCCCCTCTTCGGGCTCCATCTGGAAATAGGAGGATTCCACTCCTGTGTACACACACTGGATCAGGGCGTCCGGTCGGCGCTGAGCGATCAGGTCTGTTACGCTCGGAGAGATCGTCAGGATTCGCCTATAGGCTCGAAGGACCCAATTCTCTGACAGCCATGAAACCCAACCGACGATGGGGTGCTTCTTCACGGCGTGAAAACCCAACAGATGGTAGAAGAACAGCACGCCATTCTGTCGGCGTCGAGTGGAAGGAAACAGAGGGGCAAACGCAGAGAACTCATGCACCCACACATCGGAGTCCTGTCGGCCCAAGTGGCGCAGCGCCGAAAGGGCGTACGTCAGCCGGCTTAGCGCATACGAGCGTTGGCTGCCGACGCGGAGGATACGGATCCCGTCGACACGTTCCTCTGAGGGTGCGCCGGGATAGGCACCGCAGATCAGGGTGATCTGATGTCGAGGGGCAAGGCGCCGATAGATCTCTCGGGCGCGAACGGCGCCTCCGCCGCCAAGCCAGGGATTGCCAAGGTCGTCATAGATGAGATGAGTGATCCGCACGCTCGAACGATAGCCGCTGTGCCGCTACAGCGAACCCTTCGTCGAGGGGATCCCCGTCACTCGATCGGATCGTCGCACGGCCTCTGAAAGGGCCCGGCCGACGGACTTATAGATCGCCTCGATACCGTGATGGTCGTTGCCACTGCGCAGCAGATCGACGTGCAGGTTGATACGAGCGTGGTCGGTCACCGAGCGGAGGAACTCCTGCACCATGGCGACAGGGAACTCGCCGACCGTCTCGTCGACGAAGGCGGCATTGAGTACGAGGAATGATCGGCCGGACAGATCGACGACAGATCTGGCCAACGCCTCGTCCATTGGCACGTAGCTGTGTCCGAATCTCTCCAGTCCCGACTTGTCACCAACGGCCTCGGCCAGGGCCATGCCCAGGCATATCCCGATGTCTTCGACGGTGTGATGAGCATCCACATCGAGGTCGCCGTCACAGCGCAAGGCCAGATCGAACAGGCTGTGGCGGGCAAAGGCTGTGAGCATGTGATCGAAGAAACCGATACCCGTAGCTACTTCGGCGTTGCCGTCCCCATCAAGGTTCAGCTCCAGCTCGATGGCGGTCTCCGTCGTCTTGCGCTCGATCCGCGATTGTCTCTGTTCACTCACGATGATTGCCTCCAACGCTCCAAGCGCACTTCGATGGCACGTGCGTGGGCCTCGAAACCCTCGGCCCGAGCCAAGCGGGTGATGTGGTCGGCGGTCTTGAGCAACCGCTGCCGCGAATAGGCGACGATACTGCTGGTCTTGACGAAGTCAGCCAGTCCCAGGGATGATGCAAACCGGGCAGCGCCGTTGGTGGGCAACACGTGATTGGTGCCCGCGTAGTAGTCACCGACCGGTTCGGTCGCCGCCTCTCCGAGGAATACGGCACCGGCGTCGCGAACGTCTCCGAGCAGCTCCCATGGGTCTTCCACCAGTAGCTCAAGGTGTTCGGGGGCCAATCGGTTGACAAGATCGATCCCGACATCGAGATCGGGCACGAGCACGATGGCGCCGAATCGATCGAGGGCGACCTCGATCGATTCTCGACGGGGCAGGGCCAAGGCCTGTTGCTCCACTTGACGCTGCACCGCTTCGGCAAGTTTCGCACAGGGCGTGATGCATACGGAGGCCTCAAAACCAGAGCCATGTTCCGCCTGGGACAGCAGATCGGCGGCGACAAAGGCTGGATCCGCATTCTCATCCGCGAGGACGACGATCTCCGACGGGCCGGGTACCATCTCGATCCCGACGACACCATAGACCTGACGCTTGGCCGCCACTGTATAGGGCCCACCGGGGCCTACGATCTTGTCGACGGAGGGAACCGAGGCCGTCCCATAGGCCAGTGCTGCGACGGCGTGCGCCCCTCCGAGCGCATAGACTTCGTCGATCCCGACGTGGGAAGCTGCGGCAAGCAGGTCGGGGTGGGGAAGTCCATCTGACTGGGGCGGGGTCACGATGCAGATCTCATCGACACCGGCAACCTGCGCCGGCACGGCAGCCATGAGGAGACTGGAGATCAGAGGGGCCGCTCCGCCTGGGACACAGATCCCAACACGGTGCAGAGCGGTCACCTTCTTGCCCAGGACCACCGCGTCCCCATCATCCATGAACCACGAATTGCTGCGCTGTCGCTCATGGAAGGCGCGGATGTTGGCCGCCGCCGCGTCGATCGCTTCCAGCAGATCGCCATTCACCGACTGACGTGCGTCGGTCATCACCTGTGAGGGTATCCGAAACTGCTCAGGTGACAATGCGACACCGTCGAAGCGCTCGCTACAGCGGGACAGCGCCGCATCTCCGTCGGTGCGCACGTCGGCGATAATGGTTCGGACAGCTTCTTCGATGTCCTCTGGAATCCCGGCCTGACGGTTGAGTATCTCGCCGAGTTTCGGCGGCAACTCCGCCCCCGGGCGATAGTCGACGATCTCGATCACGGTTGGCCCACCATCACTTAGTAGACAACCTTGTTGAGAGGATACTCGATGATCCCCTCTGCGCCGGCCCGCTTGAGTTGAGGGATGATCTCCCTCACCAGCCGTTCGTCGGCGATGATCTCAACGGCGACCCACGCTTCGTCCGTCTGGCTGGAGATGGTTGGCGCGTGGAGTGCTGGAAGAATGTCCATCACTTCTGTCAGTTTCGATCTGGGGACATTCATCTTGAGACCAACCTTGCTGTCGGCTTCGAGGGCACCCAGCAGGAGGGTAAGAAGATTCTGTGCCTTTTCCCGCTTCCAGGGATCCTCCCACGCTTGCCTGTTGGCGATGAATCGTGTCGTGGATTCGAGCATGACCTCTACTATGCGTAGACGATTCGCTCGCAGAGACGATCCTGTTTCAGTGCCATCCACAATCGCGTCGGCGACACCGGGTATGCCTGCTTTGACCTCCGTCGTTCCCCACGAAAACTCGACCTCCGCCTCGATACCGCGTTCCTCGAGGAATCGGCGCGTCACACCCACCAGCTCGCTGGCGATGGTCTTGCCCTGCAGATCCTGGACACTCTTGATGGGTGAATCCTCGGGAACGGCGATCACCCATCGCAGGGGTTTTGACGTCGCCTTGCTGTAGCGCAATTCGCCGATTTCCACGACATCGGCTTGCCACTCTTCCACCCAATCCTTGCCCGTCATACCTACATCGATGACGCCGCGTTCGACGTAGTGTGCGATTTCCTGTGCTCGGAACATCAAGCCCGACAATTCGGGATCATCGATGTCCGGTTCGTAGGAGCGAGACGACAGATTGATGCGATAGCCGGCGCGTGCGAAAAGCTTGAAGGTCGCCTCCTGCAAGCTCCCGGAAGGAAAGCCGATCTTGAGGTTGTTGCTGGAGCTCATCTGGTGTGTTCCTGTCTGCCTCGGTGTCTATTGCGACGCACCAAGGCCCTCCAGGACGCGGCGCGCTTCTCGTTGGTCTTCTTCGGTGCCTTCGGACAACAAACGACGCAGTGACGCCGTCACTTCAGGGGCACCGATTTGCTCTATGGAGCGAACCGCCTTGGTGCGAATGCTCTGGTACGGCTCGTCGAGGGCGGCTTCGAGTGCCTCGACCACATTCGTCCGGTCTTGCCCTTGCAGGGGGCCTGGCGAGCGTGGCACCAGCCCTGCGCCAGCCTGACCCAGCGCCTGGACGGCCACGTGCCGCACCTCAGCCGATGGGTCTCTGGACAGTCGGATCAGTGCCGGCGACATGCCGACGTATCCAAGCCGCCTGGCACTTTGTAATGCCGCTATACGCACCTTCGGTGTCGGATCCTGCAAGCGCATGTTCACGACGGCCACGAGGGTGTCCCGTAGATCCGCATGAATCGTATCGTCGTAGCAACGTCCCAGCGCGGTAATGATCTGTGCACGAAATCCCTTGGATGGTGTCTCCAAGTGCAGCAGAAGTGCTGGAACCGCATCTGGCGCGCGAAGCTCACCCAGACCCCAAGCGGCGTACTGAGCGACGTTGAATGAATCGTCTTCCAACAACCGAATCAGGGTCGGTGCGCCGCGCGGATCCTTGATACGACCCAATAGCCGTGCAACCTCGAAGCGCACCCGGATGTAGTCCGAGTGACCCTCTTCGATCAGACGGTCGACGACACTTTCTCCGTAGAGAACGAGCTTAGCCGCCGCCTTCTCACGAACGTCAGATCGGATGCTGTGCAATTGCTCGATCAGAGGCTCGGGCGAAGGCTCGGAACATGCCCACAAGCCTACCACCATGACCGCAGTCACGATGACCAGCACTGTGCTCTTTCGTCCGGGGTCTGCCACAATGTCAAGGATAAGCCGGCCCGTGGATTGCGTCCATGCAACGGACCTCCTTCGGCACACACCCAGATCCGCCAAATTCATAAGCAGGTCACTTGTTCTGTCCGCAACGGCGCAGGGCCGCCCGGGCCACGTCGGCCCAACAGCAGCACCCGCGTCAGGCAGATATACCGACGTCGCATCGATTTCGTTTTTCTAGAAGAAACTGCTGCGTCTTAACGGCATATCATCGGGGAAGGGATACACATTCCCCCACAACAGCGCACCGAGGATCATGACGGCCAGATACCAGAACAGAAGGCGGCGGCCGAACACGGCACCGAGGGTTCCCACCGTGTGAAACTTGGTTGCAGGGCCCGCGATGAAAAAGGCCAGGGCCGCACCAGGCGTCATGCCCATCTGAATCATGATTTCGACAATTGGCAACGTGCCCCCGCCGCAAGCGTACAAGGGAACTCCCAGGGCGACGGCAGCCGGTACCGACCAACGGCTTCCCGCTCCGAGGACCGTTCGAACGAACTCGGGTGAAAGGAGGGCTGCCGAAAGGGCGGCGATCAGAATTCCGATGGTAAACCATTTGGAGATGAAGGCCAGATCCTTCGTGAATCTGCGCGGCAGCTCACTCCAGGCGGGCTGGGCAAGGGCCGCACCCGAGCCGCCGGCCACGACGGGGTATCTGTCGGGCTGAGGGAGAATGGTCGAGGCGAGATGCCCATACCGCTGCAGAAGTTGGGTGCCGAAGCCTGCCACGAGCCCGATCGACACAGCGGTCAATGTGCGAGCTGTCGCCATCTCGATACCGAGTGTTCCATAGGTGTAGGTGAACAGCGCCGGGTTCATCAGAGGCGAGGCGAAGAGGAACGCCATCACAGGTGGGGCGATGACACCTGACTGCAGGACCCGGGCGGCCACGGGAATGGCAGCGAACGTGCACAGGGGGGACACCAGCCCCAAAATGGTGGCCCCGAACACCGCACCGGTGCGGTGCTTTCGCAAGACCCTGTCGAGACGTGCCCGCGGCAACAGGTGAGAAGCCAGGGCGCTGCATGCCGCACCTGCGATCACCCAGAACCACAATTCTGCAGTCAGCTCAAAAAACTGAATACCCACCTCACCGGTGTAGGTACCCGGTAGCTCGTCTCGACACCAGTCGGCCGCGTAGTACAGCAGATAGGTCGGGGACCACAGGAACTCAGACAAGATGGAGGCGTCGACTCGGAAAGGGTTGCAGCAGGGGGAGTTACGACCGCGTGGATGGCTATTGTACCCGGCGATCCGGTCTTTGACAACCGATAGTCTGCTCAGTAGGTTGAGCGACCTTCATCTGCCGCTGCCAGGCCATCCCAAATGCACGAAAAACCACTGCCCAGATGCTATGAATTCGAACTTCGTCAGGTCACTCGCTACACTCGCGCTGCTCGCTTGCCTGCAGGCAGCAGACGCTGCGCCGTCCTCGGAAGCGGTCGCCCACTACCGATCTGGTTATGAACTGTTGAGAGCTCGGGATTTCCGCAACGCCGCCATCGAGTTGGAGCAGGCAGTGCAGCTTGACTCTGCCTACGGTGACGCTCTCTATGCGCTGGGCACGGCGCACGCTTCCCTTCAAGATTTCAATAAGTCCGCTTTGGCACTTGAAGCAGCTTTTCGCCACGGAACCAGTCGCCCTGAACTTGTCGAACGGATCCCACGGTTGCTGGGCGACCTGCACTTCAAAGCAGCCCTGAAGTCGCGCAAGCAGCGCCGATATGGAGAGGCCATCGATCACTTTGGTCAGTCCCTCACCTATCGCCCCGGCAACGCGCAGGCACACTTCAGCATCGGCACCTGCCATCTGCAGCTACGACGACGGGAAGAGGCGCGCGGTGCGTTTCTGGCGGCAATTGAGGCTGATGCAGGCTACAAGTGGCCATACGTATCCCTAGGGAATATCCATCGACGTGCTGGTGAACTGCGGCAGGCACGAAGCATGTATGAGAAGGCGATTTCCCTGGATGGAGAGTTTGCTGATGCCTTTGAGGGTCTTGCCCATGTGCAGATTGCATCAGACGACCTCGAAGGAGCCGTGGTCACCTTACGGAAGGCGGTGGACATCAACGGCGACTATACGGAAGGGTTTGTCCTGATCGGCACCGCCCTCAATCAACTCGGCCGTCACGGCGAGGCCATCGAACCGCTACAGCAGGCGACTCAGCTCGAAGCAAAGAACGCGGACGCGCACTACCGACTGGCCGAGGCCCATCTTGGGACGGGCAGCTACCGTGACGCGGTGCAAACTGGGAAAAGGGCCGTCACCCTGCGTCGCGATTTCCACGCTGCGCAGGTCATCCTCGCCGACGCTCACTTCAAGTTGGGCGACCTCGATAAAGCCCGTCGGTTGTACACCGCTGCAGTGAGCGACAGCCGCTTCAAGGACTACTGCCAACATCAACTGGCGGAAATGGATCGGCCCCCAGTCGAGGGTGGTTAGTACTCGGAGCCGTGCGAAATGCCTTTGCTTATCGCCACGGGCAATGCGGGCAAGCTGGCTGAGTTTCGACGGCTTCTACCAGACATCGAGATCATCAGTCCCTCCGAGATAGGCCTTTCCAGTTTCGACGTCGAGGAATCGGGAACCACCTTTCGGGAGAATGCGCTTCTCAAGGCACGAGCCTTCGCCGACGCTTCCGGCTGCATTGCCGTTGCTGATGATTCCGGACTTGAGGTCGACGCGCTGGGTGGCGCTCCTGGCGTTCATTCTGCCCGCTTTGGTGGCCCCGATCTTGATGACGCGGGACGATGTCGTCTTCTTCTCCAACAGCTTGAATCGGTTTCCCCGTCGCGGAGATCTGCACGTTTCCGCTGCCACCTGATGGCTTGTCCACCAGATGGTGATCCCCTCGTCGAAGGCCAGGGTTCGTGCGAGGGGCTGATCACCACGGCCCCCGCCGGAACAGGTGGCTTCGGTTACGACCCCGTCTTCTGGGTGAACGAACTCGATAGAACCATGGCGCAGATCTCCAGCACTCAGAAGAATCAGATCAGCCATCGCGGCCAGGCGATCGAGGCACTCAGGCAACCACTGTTGGCGACGTTTCCCGAACTGGCGAAGGCCTCCTGAGCCTCGACCAGCCCGCTTGACCTGAAAGCCGGTGAGTTTTCCCTTCCCCTGCCATGTTTGGACCCTTCTCTCGCTACACGTCACCTTACCTTCGATTGGTCGTCGCCGGTGTGATCGCCATCGCCGTGGCGCAGGCGGCGGCGGCCCTCATCCCCCTGGAGCTCGGTTCGGCCATCGATGCCCTTGGGGAGCCATCGCCGGATTCACTTTCCGTCGTTGGTATTCATGTGGCCAGGGTGCTGCTGTTGGCGCTGCTGGTTGCCGTGGGTGGGTACGCCATGCGGCGACTCCTGGGCAGTGCTTCCACGCGCATTGAGTACGACATCCGCACGAAGTATTTCGATCATCTCCTGACCCTCCCTCTTTCGTTCTATCAGACCCAGCGCACGGGTGATCTGATGGCGCGCGCGACGAATGATCTCAATGCTGTGCGGATCTTCTTCACGTATGGAATCCGTGGCATCGTCGAGACGAGTCTCATCTTCGTGTTCTCCATCACGATAATGTGTTCCATGGACTGGAAGTTGTCTCTCTGGGTTCTGACCCCTCTGCCTCTGATGAGTTTGTTCATCATCCGCATGGCATCCCTCGTTCATACGCGCTTCAAGGCGATCCAGGAATTCTTCGGTGAGATGAGCAACTTCATCCAGGAGAATGTGTCCGGGATCCGTGTGATCAAGGCTTTTGTGCAGGGCCCTGCGCAGACAGAGCAGTTTCAGGATCTCAACATCGAGTATCTGCGTCGCAACAACGAGCTCATCCGAACACGCGCCGTGTATCGGCCTCTGTCGTTCCTGATCGCCTCCCTCGGCCTGGGGCTCAATCTGTGGTTGGGAGGAAAAGCGGTCATCGACGGGCAATTGAGCATCGGAGACTTCGTTGCCTTCAACGCTTATCTGACCCTCTTGATCCAGCCGATCTCGTACATGGGTTGGGTGATCGACCGTTTCCAGCGCGCTCTGGTCGCCATGAGACGGATCAATGAGATCCTGGAGATCGAGGCTGATATCGAGGATGCCGGAGGGATCGCCGGGGACGGTCACAAGACGGCAGGACAACTCGAGTTCAAAGGCGTCGGGTTTTCCTACGGAGACCAGCTCCAGGCTCTGCGCGGGATCGACCTCACGATCCGGGCGGGATCAACACTGGGTGTGATCGGTCGCGTCGGTGCGGGCAAGACGACGCTTGCACGCCTGATCCCTCGCCTGGTTGAGGCAACAGAGGGGGAGATCCTGCTCGACGGGAAACCACTGCAGGCGTGGCCCCTCGACGAACTCAGACAGCACATCGGCTATGTCGCCCAGGTCCCCTTTCTGTTCTCCACGACGATGGCCACCAACATCGCCTATGGAAGTGCTCAAGCTGATAGAGAACAGGTACACCAAGCCGGTGAAGAAGCACAGGTTGGGGCCGATATCGAAGCCTTCGAGCAGGGTTACGAGACGGTTGTTGGAGAAAGGGGCGTCACCCTTTCGGGTGGCCAGAAGCAACGCACGACATTGGCACGCGCCCTGTTGCGCCGGCCGAGCATCCTCATCCTCGATGATGCGCTGTCCGCCGTAGACACGAACACAGAGACGGCGATTCTCGGTCACCTGCGTCAAATCATGGCCGATCGGACCACGATTCTCATCGCCCACCGGATCTCCACCCTCCGCAATGCAGATCACATCATCGTACTCGACGAAGGACGGATCGTGGAGCAGGGCTCGCACGAGCAGTTGCTCGCACAGGATGGGTTCTATGCAGATATAGCCCGCCGTCAGCAACTGGCTGCAGAACTGGACAACCTGTGAGTCAGTCTGGCAGTCTGGGCACCGAAGAGGAAGTCGAAGAGCGACCGGTTCAACTGGCTCTGGTCTCGAGGCTGGTGGGTTATCTCCGACACTATAAAGCCCGGGTCGCTGCTTCCCTGTGTTTGATCCTGATTTCAGCCACAGCCAGTCAGGTTGGGCCTCGCCTGACGCAGATCGGTGTGGACGAGCACATTCTGATCGGCGATCTGGACGGGCTCTACGGGCTGATCGGGCTCTACTTCCTCAGCATCATCGTCCAGTATGTGGCTCAGTACGGCCAAACCCGGGTCACAGAGTTGACGGGACAGTATGTCATGCGCGATCTGCGACGGCAGATCTTCATGCATTTACAGCGACTGCCCCTGCAATACTTCGACCGCACGCCGGTAGGGCGCACGATGACACGCACGACCAACGACGTGGAAGCCCTCAACGAGTTCTTCACCGAGGGTGTCGTGTCCGTCTTCATGGATTTGTTCACGCTTGTTGCCATCATCGCCTTCATGGCGGACATGGACTGGCACTTGACGCTGGCGTCGTGCACGATGATCCCGATCCTGGCGCTGGCCACGTTCTATCTGCAGAACAGGGCGATGGGGGCTTATCGCGAGTTGCGTCGCCGACTGGCCCGACTCAACGCATATCTGCAGGAGAACATCACCGGCATGGAAGTGGTGCAGTTGTTCGGTCGGCAACGTCAGAATCTGGCAGAGTTCGACGACGAACACCTGCCTTATCGACGGGCCGAGGACCGCGAAATCCACTACTACGCGATCTTCTTTCCCTTCACCGAATTCATGGGCACCGTGGGAATGGCAGTCGTTGTGTGGTATGGAGCCAGTTCGGTTCTGGAGCAGCGAATTGATCTTGGGGTTCTGGTCGCTTTCCTGCAGTATGTGCGCAGGTTTTTTCGGCCCATCATGGACATCTCCGATCGCTATGCGCTTCTGCAGAGTGCGATGGCCGCATCAGAACGGATCTTCGAATTGCTCGACCATCCAACCGAGGCACGCGGGGGTCAGATCAATGAAGCCGCCGAGGACGAGATGGCGATCGAATTCGATCACGTGTTCTTCAAATACGATCCTGATGGGGCAGATTGGATTCTCGAAGATGTCAGTTTTCGCGTGGAATCAGGTCATAGTCTGGCGCTAGTCGGCGCCACGGGCTCAGGGAAGACGACCATCGTCAATCTTCTGTGTCGCTTCTACGAGATCCAGCAGGGTACAGTGCGAGTGGATGGGGTGGATGTGCGCGACTGGGACCTTCATGCCCTGCGTCGACGCATCGGGATCGTGCAGCAGGATGTGTTTCTGTTCACGGGGAATGTGGCGGACAACATCCGCCTCGGCGAAAAGCAGATCGAAACCGCTCAGGTGGAACAAGTGGCCCGATACGTGAACGCCGATGGGTTTGTCGGACGACTACCCAATGGTTTCAACCAGCAGGTGGCTGAGGGCGGTGCCAGTCTGTCTTCGGGTCAGCGTCAACTGCTGTCCTTCGCGCGCGCCCTGGCCTTTGACCCACACATCCTGGTCCTCGACGAGGCAACGTCGAACATCGACACAGAGACAGAGCAGTTGATTCAGGATGCGATGTCACGGCTCATGCGTGAACGGACATCGGTGGTCATCGCCCACCGGTTGTCGACGATCCGGAATGCTGATCAGATCCTGGTGCTGCATCACGGACGGGTCCGTGAAGAGGGGCGGCACGATGACCTGATCCGTCAGGACGGTATCTACGCCCGGTTGTATCGGTTACACTATGGGGCCAACCAGAATGCGGCCGCAGAGCTGGGCACTACGACTCCTCAGGCGCCCCCCCCGCCTCCAGCAGGCAGCTGAAAAGCCAGAGTCCCGTCGCCAGGCCGATCATCAGCCCGAAGAGAAAACGAATCACGTTGTCGTCTTCTCGTCCTGGGTTTGCTCTGCCCGCTCCGGCGCGTTGAAGCCGCCCTGCATGATATCCTTCAGCTGACCTTCATGCATGCGGGCTTCAGCCTTGAGTCCGTCAATCCGTTCCTTGAGTGTCAGCAGCTGGTGGTCACCTGCATATTCGCCCTCCTGCAGGCGTCGATACATCTCCTCGCCCAGGTCGGCGTACGTATTCCTCAGTCGGCGACGGGTAGCCGCCATGTCAGCCCTGACACCCAGGGCTTGCCCAATGACCTTGCCACGCTCGGCAACATCGGCCAGTCGTTCTCTGAATCCGTCAGCTATTTGCTTCGTCGTCGGCATCTTCCACATCCTCCTGGCGGTGCACCATCAGATCTTCCACACGCTCTACAACCTGGTCACGTTTCTCACCCGCCGTGCGTACAAGCTTGCGCCGGGTGATATCCCCGCGATGAGGTGCCATGAGAATGCCTAATGCCGCCCCCATCACGATTCCCGCCAGACAGCCGAGCAGGAAGCCGTTGAGGGAAGTGCCAGTGTCACGACCGTAGTGCCGCATGTAAGGCATGGGGTTACGACTCCTTGAGAATCCCCGCAGGGATGGTGATCTGGAATGGCTGCGCCAAAACTATGCTGCCGACCTCGTTGAATAAAGGCGATCGGACCCTTAAGTTCTGTGACCTATCTCGCAAAGGACAATTTACCTCTTGCGACCGATGTCGCCGGCCGCTCCCCGGCCGACCAACCCAGTTCGCCCTCCCCCACCCCTGGCGGTCTGTAGATTCGTGTGCGCTCACGGATCTCGGCACGTTAGGGGTCTCTTGTAAGGACGAGCCACCATGGCGAAGGTTCTCGACGCCCCGTCACACAGCCTCCGAGAGTTCCGCATCCTGCCGGGCTACACGCCTCCGGATGGCAATGCCCTCAACGTCAATCTGACCACTCGACTGTGTCGACACGGGGACGGATTCCTCGAGTTGCACTGCCCCTTCCTGTCCGCCGCAATGCAAGCGGTGACCGGGGTGGATATGGCGATTGCCATCGCTCAACTCGGCGGTATAGGGATTCTGCCAGTCAGTCAGACCATCGAAGATCAGGCCGACAAGATCGGGCGCGTGAAACGCTTCAAGGCCGGTTTCCAGACCTCGTTGACGACATTGTCCCCTCAGCACACGATCGCCAATGCCATACAGATCATCGAGGAAACGGGCTATTCCACCTTCCCCGTGACCGATTCGGGTGATTTCCACGGCAAATTGCTCGGAGTTATCACCGACAAGGACTTTGACGTGCGCCGGGATCATGCGTGCACGGTGGAAGAGCGAATGAGGACGGACGTCAATCATGGCGTCAATATCCAGGATCTGAAGGAAGCCAACCAACTGATGATCAAGTTCGGCCGCGGCTTCCTGCCCATCGTCAACGACGGTGGCAAGCTGATCTCGGCCGTCTTCAAGAAGGACCTCGACAAACATCTGCAGCATCCGAATGAGTCGATTGACGTCAAAAAACGTCTGCTCGTGGGTGCTGCCGTCTCCACGCACCCAGAAGACCGCGAACGTGTTCAGTGCCTGGTGGAACAAGAAGCTGATGTCATCGTCATCGACGCGTCCGACGGGCATACGCACTACCAGCGCCAGATGATCGAATGGATCAAGGGTAACTACGATGTTCCCGTGATCGGTGGAAATGTGGTGACCGCCCAAGCCTTTGAGTTCCTCGTTGATGCCGGCGTCGACGCTGTAAAGGTGGGGATGGGCATTGGCTCGGGCTGCACAACCCAGGAGGTGAAAGCCACCGGGCGCGGTCAGGGGTCAACGTTGCTTGATATCCCCCCGTCGCGCGATCGACATGCGGACAAGACCGGCGCCTACATCCCCATCGCCGCAGATGGTGGAATCAGCGGCCCTGCCGACATGTCCGTCGCCCTGGCCCTGGGTGCCGACACACTGATGATGGGCAACTTCTTCGCTCGATATACCGAGTCTGCGGGCAACCTGATGCGCAATGCAGCGGGCGAGATCGTCAAAGAGTATTGGATGGAGGGCAGCGCCAAGGCCAGCAATCACCGACGCTACTCACAATTGAAGAACCTCTTCTTCGAAGAAGGGATCACCGGGTTTGTCCCACACCTTGGGTCCATCTTCGAGAAACTTCCTGTCGTGTTGCAGATCCTTCGATCGACGATTGCCACTGCGGGTTGTCGGTCCATCGACGAATTGCACACCCAGGCGGTACTTGAGAAGCAATCGCCCACGGCTCTGCGCGACTCCGACATCCACGATATGGTGCCCGCCAATATCGACCAGCAGATCTTGTAGCGGTTGGGAACGTGATGAAGATCGGCTACTCCACATGGGGGATGCCGGAGACACCGATCGATGTGGCCCTCGACCACCTAGGTGGTTTGGGCTTCACCGGGGTCGAACCTACCGTCATCCCTGGCTATTCGACTGAATTGGATGGACTCGATGCGGCGGAGCGCAGTCGTATCCGACGTCGATTCGACGAACTTGGTCTGCAGATGCCCGCCGTCGCCGGGCATCGGTCTCTCACAGCGCGCGACAACACCGAACACCAGGAGAACTGGCGACGCCTGACGGGTGCCATCGATCTATGTGCCCAGTGGTCAGGTGCCGAGGGTACTCCGGCTCTCGACACAACCCTCGGACTCCGTCCGGAAGATTGGGAACCCCAGCGGCAGTTTGTCCTCGATCGAGTGGGGGAGTTGGTATCCTACGCCGGGAAGCGCGGTGTTGTGGTGGCGATCGAGCCCCATGTCGGCTCAGCACTCGATCTGCCGGAGAAGGCCGTTTGGCTCCTTGAGCAGATCGGCTCCCAATTCCTGAAACTCAACTTTGACATCAGTCACTTCGATGTCCTCGGCATTCCCACGGCTGAATCGGTGGCTGCCCTCGCACCTCATTCTGTGCACACCCACGTGAAGGACCAGCGGGGAAGAGCCCCGGATCATGAGTTCCTCATTCCGGGTGAGGGGCCGTTCGATTTCTGTGAATACCTGCAACACATGGCAGCAGCCGGCTACGATGGCTTCGTCACGGCTGAGGTGAGTGTCATGGTGCAACGACGGCCGACCTACGATCCTCTCGGTGCCGCCGAATTGACGTTTCGCACACTCAGGGAAGCGTTTTCGGCGGCGGGGCTCGAACCGGGATTGGCAGCCCGTTGAGCACAAGCGATCGACGTACCGACAGGAGCCATCAGGGCTCCGCCTGCGCGAATGGTGTCCCACGATGAAAGTGACCACTGCCGCGCAGATCTTCGATGGTCCGGGTCAACCATTTCGCCTCGAGCAGTTGCCACTTCCGGATCCCGGACCCGGTGAACGGATCGTGGCAGTAGGGTGCGCGACGCTTTGCGGATCCGACATTCACACCGTCGATGGACGCCGCCGCGAGCCGACGCCTGCGATCCTCGGACACGAGGGGATTGGCCACGTGATTGCGGCTGGACCAGGCGCAGAGGCAGATGTGGGCCGTAGAGTTACGTGGAGCCTGGCAGACAGTTGTGGTCACTGTCGATTCTGTCGTCGACATGATCTACCGCAGAAGTGCGACCGCTTGTTCAAGTATGGGCATGCGGATCTGGCCGATGGCTCTGGTCTGAATGGTACCTACGCGTCGCATATCCTTCTGCGGGCTGGAACTCATCTCGTCGACATACCCGATTCGATCAGTGACCCGGTTGCGGCGCCTGCCAACTGCGCCCTGGCCACGGCGGCGGCGGCCCTTGATGCACTGCCACATAGCGCAGAGCGAGTTCTTGTTCAAGGCGCAGGTCTTCTAGGTCTCTATGCGGCAGCCCTGTTGCGACACCGAGGTGTGGATTGTGTGATGTGCAGCGATCCGGTGGAAAGGCGTCTCGAACAGGTGGCAAGCTGGGATGTAATGCCCATCGAACCCGAGAACGTTTCGCAGATCGAAGAGTGTGATGCCGTGTTGGAGATGTCGGGTCATGCTGACAGCGTCGTGGATGGTGTCCAGGCGTTGAGGGTTGGAGGAACCTACGTCCTGGTTGGGCTCGTCCATCCGGACAGCGCGCTGGCGCTGACGGGAGAACAGATCATCCGCAAATGCCTGCGGTTTCAGGGAGTACACAACTACGCCCCAAGGCACCTGGATGAGGCCATCGACTTCCTCACAGACGTGGGAGCCGACGATCGTTTGCTTCAACTCGTGTCCCCTCCGCGCCCACTGGCGTCGCTGGACGACGCGTTCGATGAGGCGCGAACTCAGACTTGGCACCGCGTGTCCGTCACTCCGAATCCGCCCTCGTCGCCTCAGGAGAACTGATGTCATCAGATGCAGCGTCCCCGTCTCGGCTGCAGGTCAACGGTCGAGACTATACGATGCCACGAGTGCCGATAGTGGGTATCTGTCTCGACGGGTGTGAGCCAGCCTATCTCGATGAAGCCGCGTCGCAGATGCCCCACCTGGCGGCCATCGTTTCAGACGGTGTCCGAGGCGAAGCGCACACCGTGGTCCCGTCTTTTACCAATCCGAACAATGTGGCGATCGTGACGGGTGTACCTGCCGCCATCAATGGCATTGCCGGCAACTTCTACTACGACGCGGAGACTGACAGCGAAGTCTTGATGAACGACCCCCGTTGGTTGCGCTGCCCGACGCTGCTGGCAACCTTCAGCCAGGCCGAACTCGACGTGGCGGCGGTGACGACGAAGGACAAGTTGCGCGCCTTCCTTGCCCAAGGACTGGCGGAAGGTGCCGTCGCGTTCTCCGTGGAGAAGGCCGACGAGGCACAGGTGGCGACCCACGGAATCGGCGACGTGTTAGAGATGGTGGGACGCGCGAATCCTGGGATTTATGACCCTGAGGCCAGCGTATTCTGTATCGAAGCAGGTGCTCGCTTGATGGATCGCAAGGCAACGGACGTCCTGTACCTGTCGACGACGGACTTCGTCCAACACAAGTGGGCCCCTCACGAGCCGGAAGCGATCGCCTTCTACGCTCGCCTCGATGAGTTCCTCGGCCAGTTGCATGCATCGGGTGCCATCGTCGCCATCACGGCTGACCATGGGATGAATGGGAAAACGATGGAGGGCGGTTCGCCCAATGTCCGCTATCTGGAGACGATCCTTGTCGACAGTGGAGTTGCGGAGGCGCGCGTCATTCTGCCCATCACAGACCCCTATGTGGTTCATCACGGCGCCCTCGGCTCGTACGCCACCGTCTACGTCGACGATCATCACGTGACGGTGGCTGCTCAGCGTCTGAGGGGCATCGATGGCGTCGAGGCCGTTCACACACGCGCCGAAGCGGCCGAACGGTTCCAGTTGCCCCCGGACAGAATCGGCGACCTGGTCGTGCTGGCCGACCGAGGCACGGTGCTGGGGCGCACGCCGGACTGGCACGACTTGAGCGATGTTGCGGACGGATTGCGCTCGCATGGCGGTCTACACGAAGCAACGGTGCCCTTCATCGTCAATCGACCATTGAACGGAGAGTTCTCCGATCAACTCGAGGGGGGCAAGTTGCGAAACTATGACCTATTCCAGGTTCTGTGTGATGGATGGGCCGATGCTTGAGTTTGGCACCATTGCCAATGGCACACAGGCATCGGGTGACCAGTGGCTCGATGTAACCAGTCCATACGACGGCCGCGTCGTGGGTCGTGTGGCCATGATCGGGGCAGAACGCGGCGCGCAGATCCTTGAAGAGACATACTCAACCCGTGTCGAGCTAACGCGACGCCAGCGAGCCGACGTGTTGGAGTCCATGGCCGATGCGATCGATGAACGCCGGGGCGAAGTGTCGCAGCTGATCACCGATGAAGCGGGTCTATGCGTGAAGGACTCCATGTACGAGGCAGGGCGTGTTGGAGATGTCCTGCGATTCTCCGCCGCGCGGGCTCTGGAGGACGACTCTGAGGTTTTCCCCTGCGATATCACGCCCCACGGTCGAGCAAGGCGCATCTATACTATGCGCGAGCCCTTACGTCTTGTTTCGGCGATCACTCCCTTCAATCATCCGATGAACCAGGTCGTTCACAAAGTGGCGCCGGCCATTGCCGTGGGGACGCCTGTAGTGCTCAAACCATCGGAGAAGACCCCTCTGTCTGCCTATTGGCTGGGCCAACTGGCGTTGGACTGCGGCTTACCCGCCAATGCGCTCAATGTGATCAATGGGCCGTTGGCCGAGATCGCTCCGCTGTTGGTTCAACACGAGCGAGTAGAGATGGTCACCTTCACAGGGTCGAGTGCCATCGGTCGACAGATCGCCGAGCAAGCCGGATACAAACGTCTGATCCTCGAGTTGGGGGGCAGCTCGCCTCTCTTGGTTTTGGAGGACGCAGATGTCGAGGCGGCTGTGGAGATCGCCATGGCGGGGATCTTCAAGAACTCTGGTCAGCGCTGCACAGCGATTCGACGCCTCGTCGTCCATCGGTCGTTGGCCGATCGGTTCGCCGAGAGTCTCGCAGCCGCGACGGCTCAGTTGACGTGTGGCGACCCATACGATGAAGCAACCGATATGGGCACCGTCATCGATGAAGACGCTGCCCGCCTGCTGGAGAGTCGGGTGAATGGCGCGGTGAAAGCAGGGGCGCGTGTACTGACGGGCAACCGTCGGGAGGGAGCTCTGTATTGGCCCACCGTCGTAGATCAGGTTGAGAACGACTATGATCTGGTTCGGTCGGAGAGCTTCGGACCCATTGCCTCGATTTTGCGCTTTGACGATCTGAGTGAAGCGCTCGCCATCGCCAACGACACCGAGTACGGTCTGTCCTCGGGCGTGGTGAGTCAGCACTGGCCTTCGATTCAAGCGTGCATCAGTGGCATTGAGGCAGGCACGGTCAACGTCAACGAAGCACCCAGTTACCGGCTCGAATGGACTCCCTTTGGCGGCATCAAAGCCAGCGGATTGGGTTACAAGGAGGGCGTCATCGAGACGATGAAGGCCATGACCTACGTGAAGACCTATTCCCTTCCGTGGGACCGTCCGTGAGCCAGAACGAGGTCAACGTCGCCGTTCTTGCTGAAATCGCTGAATCGCCGTCGGACTGATCCCGCAACTACAGACTCGCCAACTCCACCTTCCGCCCCTCGCTGAGACTGACTTGCACGGCCTCGGTGAACGTCATGTATTTCACACCGTCGTCGAAATTGGTGTGGGTGACCGGTTTGCTATCACGGATGGCGTTGACGAAATCTGCTTCAACATCCCACCCCCAGGCTTTCTCGGGAGAGATCTCGAGGACACGGAAATCGTCGTCCCCCTCCAGCGCCACGTAGGCGCTGCCCCCCTCGAGTTTGAAGGCCCCCTTGGTCCCGTGCGCTTCGATCTCACCCCCTCGACCGTGTTTTGCCACACTGCTGAGGTGGTAGACGGCGGTCGCATCGTTCTCGAGGTGTGAAACCACGCCGAGGCTCTCCGGTACATCGACGGCCCGTGTACCACCCTCAGGACTATGTCTCTTGGGGGTGAAGGTGTGCGCTTGAGCGATCAACGATCGGTCATGTCCGGCGTATCTGCGTACCGTCTCATTGAGAATACCCATGGACATGATATTCTGACCGGATAGATCGCGACGCTGACGCCAATGCAGGGGGGCCGACGGATCCCATCCGCCACCCAGTGCGTTGACGTGGATCTCCAACAGATCACCGAATGCACCCTCAGCAACCATCTCCAGCAACGTTGGCTCGCTCTCCAGATAGAAGGGTGCGGGTACGATCATGGCGACTCGATCGGAACCGGCAGCGGTCGCTTGCATTCGCCGAGCCTCGGCCAGATCCATGGCCATTCTCGCCTCGGTGAGCACGTGTTTTCCTGCCTCCAAGGTTGCCAGACTGATCTCACAGTGCAGATACGGCCACGTGCCGATGCAGACGGCGTCGACGTCATCAGCCTGCACCAGATCCAGCCAGTTCTCGTAGACGCGGGCGATGCCGAATTCATCCGCCGCCTTCTGCCCTGATTCCCGTGTCCTGTTGCAGACGGCGATCACCTCTACGCCGTCGATCTCCTGGAAGCCGGGAATGTGACGACTTCGGGTATTGGCTCCAGCGCCAACGATGCCGATGCGCAGACTCATTTGCTGTCTCCTGCGTTGGGTGTCAGTGTCCATTCGTAGAGTTGTGTTCGAGCATGTTCATAGGACGACGGCCCCCTTCCAATCCAGCAGGCGCCACCCGAATCGACTTCGATCAGATGAGGTGACACGGGTTCATAGGCCGCCCGTGGCGCGATGGCGCCCTTTGCGGCGAGGATTTTCTGCTGCGCAGGCACAATGCCCACACTCGTGATCTGATGGATGCTGTTGGGCGACTGCCGTTCACTGTTGATCACCAGAGAGCCACTACCTTCCCCACACGGGACCCGAACGACGACCGTGAGTCCCTGGTGATGGCGGCGACCACCCCCGTGTCGTCGTTCGAACTCTTCGTAGTTGCCGTCGCTCAGGGTTCTGACAGTGCCTTGAACGGACTGCGTTGTGCCATGTTCGGTGTCTGTCTTTGCGCCCACCTGCAGATCGACGGCACCGCCGATGCCCGCCTGTTGGCACTGCTTCGCCGCATCTGGATCCCAGATCGTCACGACCCAGCCATCTGCTTGCTGTGCAAGCAGCTGCTCGAGCACGAAGGTGGAGTCTCCGGCTGAACCACCGCCGATATTGTCGCCAAAGTCCAACAGCGTTGTCGGATTGTCGTCGCTGGCGATCGCCTGCCGAACGGCGGCGGCAGGGTCTGGAACGTCGAGAACCAACTGCTCTCGAATTGACCACATGGCGTCGCCGATCTTCTCCGCCTCGCGGGTTGCCAAATCTGCATCTCCATCGGTAACCAAGACGATGGCAGGTCCCATCCATTCCACATCCGCGTACTGATAGCCGGCTGCGATCGATGCCGCCAGGATGCCGGGCCTCTGTTCGAGTTCTATCGCTTGCTGCATCAGCGGCTGCATCGGCGCGACACTTGTGTTGTGGAAATAGATATTGAACACCACTTCAGGGTTCACCATGTGCATCTTCGGACAAATCTCGCCGCGGATGGTGCGGGCAAGGATCTTCGCCGCCTGAATGCCTCGCTCGCGCTGATCGATATGTGGATTCGTCTTGTAAATGACGAGGACATCGGCATACGCGATCAGCTCAGGCGGCACGTTGGCATGGTAGTCGTGGGTTACGACAATGGGAATCTGATCACCCACCTGTTCGCGCACTCGGCGGACCGTCTCTGCATCTCCGTGCCCGATTCCCTCGACAACCATGGCCCCGTGAAGCGCCAGAAGGACGCCGTCGACGGGGCCCAGATCAGCGAGGCCTGTGAGAATACGACCAACGAGTGTCTCGTAGTCTGCAGTCGTCACCGGACCGGCGGGGGTCGCCGTCGCTGACAGGAGGGGCAGCAGTTGCATGCCTTCCTCCTGGGCGGCAACGATATATCCTGCGATCTCGTGATACGTATCAGCATTGTCATCGAGCAGTTGCTGGCCAACCTCAATCTCGAAGTCGTCGAGGGTCGTTGGCTGGCTCGAGAATGTGTTGGATTCGTGGGCGAAGCCGGCAACTGCAACACGCATGGGTCACTCCAGTATGGGGGAGGCCGCCGCCCGATCGGGCAGCGTCCTCAGTAAACAGAAACGGTGAAGCGTCGGCGCCTGAACGCCGAGCGTTGGTTCAGATCTTGCCGACCAGATCAAGACCCGGCTTGAATGTGTTGGATCCAGGTTCCCAGTTGGCTGAGCAGACCTGATCGCCATGCTCGGCGACAAACTGTGCGGCACTCAGCTTGCGCAGCAGCTCCTTGGCCGAACGACCGATGCTGTTGTCATGGATTTCGATCGTCTTGAGAGTCCCCTCCGGATCGATCACGAAGCTACTTCTCAGTGACAAACCGACATCTTCGATATAGGTACCGAAGGCGCGACACAGTCTCCCCGTTGGATCCGCCACCATGGGGTAGTCGACTTTGCCAATCGCGTCGGAGGCGTCATGCCATGCCTTGTGAACAAACACGGTATCCGTGCTGACACACAGAATCTCAGCATTCGCCTTCTGAAACTCCGGATAAGGCTTGGCGGCATCCTCCAGTTCCGTCGGACAGACGAACGTGAAATCAGCCGGATAGAAGATCCGGCAGAGCCATTTGCCCCGATAATCACTGAGTTTGATCTTCTTCACTTCGTCGTTGTGGTACGCTTCGACTTCGCAATCTGGAACTCTACCCCAATCCTCGCCATCTGATCCATTCCTTGCAGAGACCCAGCGACGGGGCATTGTGATCGGATACAACGATTGTCGCATCCTTTGCGATTCTCAGACGTCTATTAAAGACTGTGCAGGAAAATGAACGGATCCGCTACGGTGCGCGCAAAAGCATGAGGCGTCCATGACCACGGACACGACGAAGCCCATGCGAATTCTCTTCCTCGCGCGGCGGTATCCCCCTTCTCGAGGGGGCGCCCAGACGCACGCGTACAAGCTGTTCACCTATCTCAGTGCAAGGATGCCAGTGACGCTCGTGGCGCTACGACTGGCCTCCATCGTCCATCTGGCGTGGTTCTTCCCCTGGGCGTGGCTTCGTGGAGTGAGCGCTCTGATCCTGGGTCGTACGGACATCGTGTATTTCGGCGACGGCGTGACCGCCGCCGTGGCGGTCGGACTGTCCCCCTTTCAAGGTCGCACACGATTCTGCTGCAGCCTGTACGGGTTGGAAATGACCTTCGGCAACCGATGGGCGAGATCCTTGATGGGTGCCGGGGTTCGGCGTTGCGATGGGATCGCCGTGATCAGCGACAATTCCATCGATATCGCCCACACATCCTGGGGCATCCCGCGCGAGCGTATGCGGTTGATCTATCTCGGAGCCGAGCCCGAGGAACTCTCGTCGGTGCGCGACGATCAGCTGAAGCAGGCCTTCGAGCAGGAGCACGGGATCGACTTTGCCAATGACCGAGTGGTACTGAATCTGGGCAGGCAGGTCGTGCGTAAGGGTGTTGCCGCGTTCATCGAACGCGGCATGGCGCTGCTCGATCCCGACATCAAAGTCCTCATTGTTGGTGGGGGGCCGGACGCCGATCGCATTGCTGAAGGCATCACGAAACTCGCGCATCCAGATCGGGTGATGCATCTGGGGATCCTCGATGACGACGTGTGTTCCATGCTCCGACGCCACTGCGATCTGTTCCTGATGCCGAATGTGAAGACCCCGGGCGATGTGGAGGGGTACGGCATCGCACCCCTGGAAGCGATGTATTTTGGAACGCCCGTTGTTGCCTTCGCCGTCGATGCCCTTGTCGAGGCGGTGCGTGAGGGCGGCTGGCTTGTGGAACCAGAGGACTATCAGGGCTTCGCCGACATCATCCACGCGTTTTATGATTTACCCCAGAGTGAGCAGACAAAGGTGGGACAGCAGGCTCGCGACTATTGCCTGCGTGAATATGGCTGGGATACGACGTCTGCCCGATACGCACAGCTTTTCGAGGAGATCTCCGCCTGATGAATGTGAAAGAGTTGGATACACCGAGTCTGTGTGTCGACATCGATGTCCTGGACAGGAACATCACGAACCTGCAGTCTGCTTGTGATGAGTTGGGCATTCCGCTGCGTGTGCATACCAAGACCCACAAGACGCCCGCCATCGCCCAGCGTCAGATGGCGGCTGGAGCGATCGGCATCGTGGCGCAGAAACTGGGCGAGGCCGAACCGATGGCGGCAGCGGGAATCCCAGACATTCTGGTGCCATACAACATCGTGGGCGCTGCAAAGTTGTCGCGTCTGGTCCAATTGGTAGGCTCGGAGCAGACTCAACTGACCGTGGCTGCCGACTCGGAAGCGACGGTTGAGGGGATTTCGGCGGCTATGGCGGCGGCCAATCTGACCGTGCGTATGGTGGTGGAGATGGACACGGGTTCCCATCGATGTGGCACCCAGTCACCGGAGGAAACGATCGCTCTTGCGCAAGTCATCGATCAGGCGCCAGGGACCGAATTCGTCGGCGTCATGACCTATCCAAGCAATGAGCGGGTACGACCGTTTTTGGATGAGGTCCGCCAACGGGCTTCGGCGGCAGGCCTGGAACTGCAGGTCATCAGCGGCGGCGGTACGGGCAGTCAGGAAATCTCGAAGTCTCTCGGATGCACAGAGACGAGGATCGGCTCCTATGCATGGGAAGGCATGACACGTGTCGGCAAGCGCGAAGATCTCGACCCAACACGGTGCCCCTTACGATTGGTGACGACGGTCGTATCGACCAATGTGGCGGGACAGATCGTCATCGACGCCGGCCAGAAGGCCTTTACCAGTTACCCACCGACGCCGCATGGGTACTGTCTCGAACACCCGGAGATTTCGATCAAAGGCATGTCGGTGGAACACGGTCACGTGGACATCACCGCCAGCGAGCATAGATTCTCCGTCGGCGAGATGTTGTCCTGGATCCCGCTACACGGTGGTATGACCACCAACCTTCACGAGCGCCTGTTCGTGGTCAAAGCAGATGAAGTCGTCGACGAGTGGACGGTGGACGGCCGCGGTCGCGCCCAGTAGTTCCTACAAACACACGGAGTGCCAAGAAATCGATGGAAGTCCAGCCCCCCACCGCTAATATCATCGACGTCGATGCCGCCAGTTTCGAGCAGGTCGTCCTGCAGGGATCACAGAGCAAGACGATCGTCGTCGACTTCTGGGCACCGTGGTGCGGTCCGTGCAAGACGCTGACTCCGATTCTCGAGGAGGTCGTCACGCAACTCGGCGCCAATGCGGTTCTCGCCAAAGTCAACGTCGACGAGAATCAGGAATTGGCGACGGCCCTGCGCGTGCAGAGCATCCCCGCCGTGAAAATCGTGAAGGATGGCCAGCTCGTCGATGAGTTCACCGGGGCCATGCCGCGTGAGCAGGTCGAACAGATGTTGCGTAAGCACGTTCCGGATGCACCTGCTACCGAAGCAGAGGAAGCCGTCGATCTGACCGATACGGCTCGCCAGCGCATAGAGACAGGAGATCACCTTGGCGCCGAAGAGCTGTACGCCCAGGCGCTGCAGGAAGACGCGGAGAATGGCGCCGCCCTGCTCGGCCTTGCGCGTCTTCGTCTGCTGCAGGAAGCCGATGAAGAGGAAGTGCGAGATCTCGTGGGACGCATCGAGGAGGGGACCAGCGAATGGGAGCAGGGCAAAGCGTTGTTGACCCACCTCGAGTTTCGTCAGCTGTGCCATGAGGCTGGCGGCCGCCAGGCCTGCACCCAGCGACTGCTCGCACAGCCAGACGATTCAGAGGCTCGATATCTGTTGGGTTGCTGTGCTGCCGTTGAAGGCGATTATCCGAGTGCACTGAAGGAGTGGTTCACCATCATCGAGAAGGACCGCAACTTCCGCGACGGGGCGGCGAAAGATGCGATGGTGTCCGTTTTCCATCTGTTGGGACGGCAGCATCCGGCGGTCGACGACTATCCCCAGCGACTGTATCGAACGCTGTATTAGTCCGCCGCGGCTCGGCACTCATTACCTACAGTGGCGCGACTTGAGGATGTCTCGAGCAGGGACTGCGCAGCGGGCTGAACTTGGGTACCGGGTCGCTAAACCCAGGCGGCCTGTCCGGGTCCGAGAATCTTGACTCGCTGACCCTTGCGCGCGATACGGGTATTGGGGAACCCTTCGCGCGCTCTCGATAACATCGCCGCCGCCTGGTCAGCCTGATAGTGAACGAGGGCCAGACTGCTGGTTGAGGATTCCTGGGCGACCCGGGCCGCGTCCTGTGGGCGGGAGTGCAGGAATTGCTGATTGACGGTGGCCGCAGCGGGTGGAGCCGCCGCCTCGTGGATCAACACATCGCAGTCTTTGGCGAACTCAGCGAGACCCTCGTGATAAGCCGTATCGCCGGTGATCACCACGCTTCCTTTACTGACGGTGTCTGTGAATCGATAGCTGCGCGCATCCAGTGGGTGGAAGGCGCGACCTACATCGACCCGTAGTTCACCGATCTCCAGACTCTGTTCGGGATAGAGTAAGTGCACCTCGTGGTCGGGCACGACCTGAGGAAAACGATCGGCTTGCAGCATGGCCAGAGCCGCTTGTGTGACCACGGCCAGGTCTTGGGGACCATAGAGCTGCAGAGGTCCGACGTCGGCACGAGCATCGGCTCGCTTGCTGGAAAGGAACAGAACGCCCGGCAGACCGATCACATGGTCGTGATGGCAGTGGGTGATGAAGACGTGGTCGATGTCCAAGGGAGACACGCCAAGGGCCTGCACACTGATCCCCGCGTTGAATCCCACATCGACGAGGATATTGTCGTTGACGAGGAAACAGGTGGACTCCTCGCCATCTCCCGGATGGGCGCTACTGACGCCGACAAATGCAACTTCCAGTGCCATTCTAGCTCCTTTGACGTGGTTGGCCTAGGCCGCCGACGGTGTCACGCCCTTCTTGAGAATGATGTTGCCATACTTCGCCGTCTCTCCCGTCATCACCACCGCGTAGGCCTGCTGCGCACGTTCGTAGAAGGCATAACGCTCGAGTCGAGCGATGGGCGGCGTTTGTGGCCAGTGCAGATCGACCACGGCGCGATAGGCGGCCTCTACGACAGGGTCCAGCTCGTCGCCGGGTACGGGGGCCATCATCAGCAAGGGGTCGTCCACGTATTCGTCCAGACAGAATAGCGGCAGAATCGCCCCCAGCAGATTGGCAACACCCAGACCGTCGGCACGTATGCAGCGTTGCCCCATCGTCTCTCCGGGGAAATGGGCGTCGGCCAGGACGATCTCGTCACCGTGACCCATACGGCACAATTCGGCCAGCAGCTGCGGACTCAAAAGTGGAGAGATTCCTACGAGCATGATGTGCTCTGAATCTTCGACGTCCTACCAGGGCACATCGATGCCGATCTCCTTGGCCACGTCCTCCAGCCGCAGACGATGGTCCTCTCCCACCGGCACCCCTTCCGCGCCGAAGCGTGCCTCCTGTTCGGCCTCGACGCCACCGGCCATGTACGATGCAGTAAAGCCGTCTAGTGGTGTCAGCTTTCGAACTGCTTGCACGTATGCATCCATCTGGGCCCTGAAGTCGGCCACCTCGGCAAACAGATCGATGCGGAAGGTGATCACCAACGAGCCTTGATTGGCTCCGGGCCAGCTCCAGCGCGGCGGATCGGCGTGCAGAGGGAGGCCGGAAAGCAGGCCACCCCAGGATTGGCAGATCTCTCCCATCCCGATGCAACGCAGCACGAGTCCGGGGGCCAGTGAGGCGATTTCGTCTCGATGCGGGGAGTTCGCATACAGATCGTGCATGGCACCGAAATCAAGGACCAGGGAGCTTTCCTGCCCCGCGGGGGCGCTGAAGGCCATGGGCGACCCGCCGCCCGCGGAGAAGATGTCATTCCCTGGTCGCAGATTCTGCTGGACCCCGGAGGTCACAAAGGTCAGAAGATCGTGCTCCAAAGGCATGCGGGCGTAGATCCCGGCCGCTCCAAAGTGGCCGTGATTTCGTGAAGACATGACGGCGATCCCCGTCTCCCTGGCCTTTTCGATGACCCGCTGCGTGCCTTCATGGGCAGGGAAGTAGCCGAGACCACCATCCCCATCGACGAGCAGACTGCTTGGCGTCTCCTGAACCACTTCGATTTCGGGTTGGTTGTTCAGCGTGCCGTCGCGCATCAGCAGAGCGTAGGTGGCGATCTGCTGCGTCCCGTGACTGAAGATGCCACGCAGATCGTTGGTTGCCAGCAACTGTCCGAGCAGACCCGCCTTGTCATCGGGCAACCCGACGGTGGTCGCTGCGGTGGTGACGAAATCGCGCAGGCGCTCGTATGAAACGCGAATGAATTCTTTGGGCGCCTGATTCATGGGACCTGCTTGGTTGCAGCGAGTTCAGATGATCGGACGAAGGTACAAGGCGGTAAGGAAAGTAACCCATTCCGCAAGGTGAGCGACACGCGGCCAATCGCCCTGCACCTTAGCTCGTGACCGCTCTTCGCACGACCACTCTGCCAATGTCGGTTTTTTTGAAACTACGTCGGGTCTTGATACGACGTCGAAGCGGTGAAACTACCGGTCATGTGGATCGGGTCCAAGTGCGTTGACCCCCTCTTGGACCGCTTCTATCTTCGCGCCGCCCTTCCTCGACCTCTCTATCCTCGTCTGGAGTGTGGTTCCTGTGAAGATTCAGCGACGCCTGAGTGCCACGAAACTGCGGCCTGCCATCGACCAGTTCCTGAAGCTGAGCGGTCGGAAGATCCTCTCCATCGACCGTGGATGGAACCCCGCCGATGGAACCCCCGTGTTTACACAGAAGGGCCAATACACCACCCGCGGATGGACGGAGTGGACGCAAGGCTTCCAGTATGGCTGCGCGATTCTGCAGTATGACATGACCGGCGATGAACAGTTTCTCGAATTGGGGCGACGGCAGACGGTGGACCGAATGGCAGCCCATGTGAGTCATGTCGGTGTCCACGACCATGGCTTCAACAACCTTTCCACTTACGGGAATCTGCGTCGCCTGATGCGGGAAGGGCGCATTGACCACGATCCGCGAGAACTCGAGTTCTACGAGTTGGCCATCAAGCTGTCCGGCGCTGTGCAGGCTGCACGGTGGACGGAGACGGCCTATGGTACCGGATTCATCCATTCCTTCAATGGGCCGCACTCGCTGTTCTCCGACACGATTCGCTCCTTGCGGATCCTGTGTCTGGCGGATCAGTTGGGACACGTGCTGATGGCAGAGGGAGACAAGGCACACAACCTGCTGGGCAGGGCAATCGAACATGCGCTCACGACGGCCCGCTTCAACGTCTATTACGGAGAGTCTCGGGACGCCTGGGATGTGGAGGGGCGAGTCGTACACGAGTCGATCTTCAACACCAAGGATGGCAACTATCGGTGTCCCAGCACGCAGCAGGGGTATTCGGCCTTCTCAACCTGGACACGCGGGTTGTCGTGGATCCTGACCGGATATGCCGAACAACTCGAATTCTTCCGCACCGTCAAAGGGTCGCAGATCGAGCCACACGGGATCAGCAAACGCAAGCTGGTGGCCATGATGGAACGTGCAGCGATTGCCTCGGCAGAGTTCCATATCGAAAACAGCTTCGTCGACGGGATCCCGTTCTGGGACACGGGGGCGCCCGGTGTGGCCTCCTTCGGGCGATATACAAACACGGCCTCCGATCCCTACAACGATGTGGAACCCCTCGACGCTTCGGCAGCCGCCATCAGTGCCCAAGGTTATCTGCGACTGGGGAACTACCTGCTCGCCAAGGGAGATCAGGCGCGGGGCGAACGTTATCGGACAGCAGCCTTTACCATCGCCGAGGCCCTATTGCAGGAACCCTATCTGTCGACGTCGCCGAAACATCAGGGGATCACATTGCACTCGATTTATCATCGGCCGAACAACTGGGACTACGTCCCGAGGGGCCGCAAGATCCCTTGTGGTGAATCAGCCATGTGGGGTGACTATCACACGATGGAGCTGGCCCTGCTTGTGAAGAGAGAAGCCGAAGGCGACATCTATCCCACGTTCTACAGCTGAAGAGAGAAGGGTCCTATGAAGATCACAGCGATCAAGACCTTCGTTGCCCGATTCGGCAATCGGCCGAGGGCGCTGATCAAGGTGGAAACAGACGAGGGCATCTACGGATGGGGTGAAGCCTATTCGACGGGACCGGATCTGTCGGTGGAACCCGTGGCGGATTATCTGTTCGAGATGATCGGCGGAGAAGATCCGCGACGCATCGAATACATCATGATGAAGCTGCAGCAGCAGTTTCGTTTCCCGCCGGGTGGCGTCGGACTTCCGGCCATCTCGGCCTTGGATCACGCCTTGTGGGACATTTCGGGCAAGGCGGCGGGATTGCCCGTCTATATGCTGTTGGGTGGCTCGGTACGAGACCGGGTTCGAATCTACCAGGGCTGCGGTGGTCGCGACGGCAAAGAAGCGGCCGATGGCGCTCGGCGACTCAACGAGGAGTATGGCTTCACGGCGTTCAAAACGAGCCCCTTCAAGTTGAATCCCGACGAGAGTCGTTGGGGTCGAGTCTGCTCAGAGGCGGCCAAATACTTCGAAGAGCTGCGGCTGAATACGCCCGACGATTGGGAGTTTGCCTTCGATCCCCATGCGAAGATCTTCGAACCCGTCCGAGCGCTGCAACTTGCCGATGCATTGGCACCGTATGATCCGTTCTTCTACGAGGAACCGCTGCGACCGGAGAACATCCCACAGTGGGCAAGGCTGCGTGAGCAAATGCGTGTGCCCCTGGCCACCGGCGAGAGTCTTTACGGTCGATTCGAGTTTCTTGACCTGATCGCCGCCAATGCTGCAGACATCATTCAGCCCGATGTCTGCATCTGCGGGGGGCTGCTCGAGATGCGCAAGATTGCCGCCATCGCCGAGGCCCACTATGTGAGTGTGGCTCCCCACAATCCGATGGGCCCCCTCGCGACGGCTGTCAACGTCCACTTCGCAGCGGCTTCCCACAACTTCAAAATTCTCGAGTATTTGATCCCCACGCAGATGGAGTGGGGCAAATGGGTGGACGAGCCCTACATGCCCGAGGATGGATATCTGCAACTGCGTCCTGATCGGCCGGGGCTCGGTGTCGAAGTGAACGAAGAGGCCATCACCGACAATGAGTACATCCACTGGCAGCGCACCTGTCCGATCCGACCGGATGGCTCCACAGGATATATATAGGAGCTCGTCATGGTGAGGGTCGACCAGTCCAGCTTCGTCCTGATCGATGTGCAGGGCAAACTCGCAACGCTCATGTTCGAGCGTCAGCGATTGGTTGAAAATCTGCAGATCCTCTTGAAAGGGGCTCGCATTCTCAATCTGCCGATCCTCTGGCTGGAGCAATATCCGAAGGGTCTTGGCCCCACGGTCCCCGAGGTCGCCGAGATTCTCGACGGACTTGATCCGATCTCGAAGACCACCTTCAGCGCCTGTGGTGAACAGCGATTCCTCGATGCCCTAAGCGCAACGGGCCGACGGCAAACGATCGTGGCCGGCATCGAGAGTCACGTCTGCGTGTATCAGACGACGCGTGATCTGCTCGCCGATGACATGGAGGTAGAGGTCATCACGGACGCTGTGTCGTCACGAACCGAGGCGAATTACCGACTCGGCCTCGGTCGAATGGCATCGATGGGCGCCACCCTGTCGTCGGTGGAGATGTGCCTTTTCGAACTGCTGCGGGAGGCTGGAAGCGACCCGTTCAAGGAGATCTCCCGACTGGTTCGATGAGGCGGCGACCATGAACCTCATCCTCTTCACCGAAGCAGAGATCCGTTCTCCTCTGCCACGCCACGACGCTCGCGCCAAACACATTCTGGAGATTCTTCGTTTTGGCGTCGGCGATGCGGTGGATGTGGGCATCATTAATGGCCCGGCGGGCAAGGCGACGATCGTCGAGATCGGCGAGTCAGGGCTCGTCCTCGACTATGATCTAACACGGCAGCCGTCGCCCCTCTACCCAGTCAGCATGATCATCGGCCTGCCGCGGCCCCCAAGCAGTCGTCGGATTCTGGGAGACCTGACGTCCATGGGTGTGCAGCAGATGCACTTTGTTGCCACCGACAAAGGCGAGAAGTCTTACCTGCGAAGTCGGCTGTGGGCGGAGGGTGAATTCGAGCGTCTGCTGCGGGAGGGTGCCCAGCAGGCCTTCAGCACATACCTGCCTGATGTTCGGGTACACGCGGGGCTCGAAGACTGCTTCGAACACCTGGTCGCGCCGACGGACCGTGTAGCATTGGACAACTACGAGGCGGCTCTTCGCCTACAGCAATTCGACCCGACGACCGATCATTGCACCCTTGCCGTGGGGTCGGAGCGGGGCTGGTCGGCACGGGAACGAGACCTGCTGCGTGAGGCGGGGTTTCAACTGATGGGGATGGGAACGCGGGTTCTCAAGACCGAGACCGCCTGTATTGCCGGACTCGCTGTCGTCCTTGGAAAGCTGCAGAGGCCCTGAGGGGTCACCTGGGCGGCCGGGGGCGGCTCGTTTAACCGAACAGTTCCTTGTAGCGTCGATCGAAGTCATCTGATCCATCGTCCAGCCCCCGCTCCAGTCGCACACCGGGCAGAAAGCCCGGCAGTTTGCCATCCAGGAATTGCTGTCGATAGCCGCCATCGGGGTAGTGACTCGCGCGGCCATCGGGCCATTGGATCGTATGGATTTCCCGCGGAGCTGGCCGGATGAAGTCATCGGCTACGCGGAAGCCCTCGACGGCCTCCCAATCGACGTCCACACCGAGACCAGGGGCGTTGGGCACCTGCAGATGACCCCCAGAAATCTCGAACTGTTGCAGAAGCGTGTGGCTGTAGATGTTAATGCACGGGATGGCGGGCCAGCGAGCCTGGGGCAGAACGGCCCCCAGATGCGCGGCGAAGGTCGTGGTCAGACCGGTACCAACCATCTGCAACCAGAATGGCATCTTTGCGTGGCCGGCAAGCGTGCCCTGGCTCATGACAGCGCTTGCCCCGCCGCCGATGACGAAGCCGTCACACACACCCTCGCGAATGGCCGTCATGGCCGGCGGATTGCCAAAGTGCATGGCGATGGGACTGGCGATCTTCTTGCGCAGGGCCGCATTCCCCGCCACATCGTCCTGGGGAATGGGCGACTCGATGATGGCCAGGACGGGGAAGGTCTCTTCCAAACGGCGCAGCAGGGGGGCCGCGTGGTCGACACCTAGCAACAGACCGTTGAAGTCCGCATCCAGTTGGAAGTGATTGGATGTCGCCTCGCTAACAGCTTCCAGCTGATCTTCGATATCGAACCAGGGTCGTGCCTTCACCTTCATGGTGGTAAAACCATTCTTCTCGGCGGCAGCCGCCTCTGCTGCCCACAGGTGCGGCTGCATGTCCTGCGCCCACCAGGAGACGGGGCACGCCTCGCGATGCTGGGCACCCAGCAAACGATGGATGGGGACTTGCGCTGTCAGGCCCACCGCGTCAAAGATCGCCATCTGCAATCCCGCGCCGAGTCGATCCTGCCACATGAGTTCCATCGCATTCCCACCGACGTGTTCGGCGGCCCCGTCGTCCTGGATCTTCCCCCACGTATAGTTCTCCAGCGTTTCGCCGACCCCGATCGCTCCCGACGCCAGGGTCACACGATACAGATCCACGACCGACCACCCGGGCACGCGAATGTCCGTCGTATGGGCACAACGCTCGTGGAAAGGAACGTTGAGACGCCATCTTTCAATGTTGGTGATCGTGAAATCAGCGCTGCTTGCCATGGGTCATCTCGCCTGATGTTGTCGTACACAGAAAACGGCCCCGGACCATTCGCGCCGGGGCCGCAAAGATGGGTTCTGCGCCGCGCGGGCGCCATCGACCGATTAGGAGGCCATGCGTCGCAGGACCGTCTGTAGGATGCCCCCGTTGCGATAGTAGTCGAGTTCGACGGGTGTATCGATGCGGCACACGGCGGTGAAACTCGTCCGCTCGTCTTTGCGATGTGCGGTTACGCGAACATCGTCACCCGGCTGCAAGCTGTCATCGATGTCGACGTCGAAGATTTCCTCACCATCGAGTCCTAGACTGTCGCGCGATTCGCCATCGATGAACTGCAGGGGCAGGACACCCATGCCGATCAGATTCGAGCGGTGGATGCGCTCGTAGCTTTCGGCAATCACCGCTCTTACGCCCTGAAGAAACGGGCCCTTGCCGGCCCAATCGCGACTGGATCCCGTGCCGTATTCGGCCCCTGCGAGGATGATCGAGGGGACGCCGTCGGTCATGTATTTCTCGGCGGCGTCATAGATCGTCATCTGCTCGTTGGAGGGCATGTGACGGGTGTAGCCGCCCTCGACGCCCGGTACCAATTCGTTGCGGATGCGGATGTTGGCGAAGGTGCCGCGCACCATCACCTCGTGATTGCCGCGGCGCGAGCCGTAGCTGTTCCAGTCTGTGCGCTCGACGTTGTTGGATTCCAGATACTTGGCCGCGGGGGAATCCTTGGCGATGGAGCCGGCGGGCGAGATGTGATCGGTGGTGACACTGTTGGCCAGACGGGCCAGGACCCGGGCCCCCTCGATCTTGCCGATGGTTCCCACGGTCTTGCTGAGTCCTTCGAAGAAAGAGGGACGGCGGATGTAGGTACTTGCTTGATCCCACGTATAACGTTCACCCTCTGCAACGGGGATCTGATTCCACGTTTCGTTGCTGGCGAAGACGTTGCCATATTCTTCTTCGAACATCTTCGGCTGCACGGAACGACCGATCTCCGCTCGGATTTCGTCTTGCGACGGCCAGATGTCTCGCAGAAAGACATCGCCGTCGGGACCATTGCCGATAGGCTCAGTCTCGAAATCGATATCTGCGCGACCGGACAACGCGAAGGCGACCACCAGCAGCGGCGAGGCCAGATAGTTTGCCCGCGTCTGTGGGTGCACTCGCCCCTCGAAGTTGCGATTGCCCGACAACACGGAACACACAACCAGATCTTGTTCTGCAATGGCGGCTTCGATGTTCTCGTGCAGGGGCCCGGAGTTGCCGATGCAGGTGGTGCATCCGTAACCGACGGTGTGGAACCCAAGGGCCTCGAGATCCTCTACGAGACCGGCCGCTTCCAGATAACGAGTGACCACGCGAGATCCAGGAGCCAGGCTCGTCTTCACGTAGTTGGGTACGCTCAGACCTTTGGCTACGGCGTTGCGGGCGAGCATCCCCGCCCCGAGCATGACGGAGGGATTGCTCGTATTCGTGCAGGACGTGATCGCCGCCAGCACGACGGCGCCCTCCGGAAGTTGAGCGGTGCCTTTGTCGCCAAGATCGACCTCGATGGAACGACCCTCGTCCTGACGCTTCAACGTTTCGGTGAGGGTTGTCTTGAAGGCAGGCTTCATGTCGGTGAGGGCGACGCGATCCTGCGGCCTCGTGGGCCCCGCCAGACTCGGCTCGACGGTGGACATATCGAGACCGAGGGTTTCGGAAAAGACCGGGTCAGGTGTGTCGGGGCCGTAGAGCATGCCCTGTGCTTCCATATACGCACGTACGCGCTCGATGACGGCCGGCTTGCGGCCCGTCTGCTGCATGTAGGCGAGGGTTTCTTCGTCGACAGGGAAGATACCGATGGTGGCGCCATACTCTGGCGCCATGTTGGCGATGGTGGCACGATCGGCAAGGCTGAGCTTGCTCAAGCCTGGGCCGTAGAATTCCACAAACTTCCCCACCACCCCATGCTCGCGCAGTTTCTGGGTCACCGTCAGGACCAGATCCGTCGCCGTCGTGCCCGTCGGCAATTCGCCATCGAGGCGAAAACCGACCACGTGCGGCAACAACATGTAGATCGACTGACCGAGCATGACAGCCTCGGCTTCAATGCCACCGACGCCCCAACCGACCACACCGAGTCCATTGATCATGGTCGTGTGGCTGTCGGTGCCGACCAGACTGTCGGGTAGCCAGACTTCGCCGTCGTCCGTGGACTGGGCCTGTACGCACGAGGCGAGATACTCGAGATTGACCTGGTGCACGATGCCAGTGGCCGGGGGCACGACGCTGAAATTGTCGAAAGCTTCCTGCCCCCAGCGAAGGAACTCGTAGCGTTCACGGTTGCGCGAAAACTCGCGTTCGGCGTTGAGCTCCAGCGCCTTCTTGAGACCGAAGTAGTCCACCTGGACCGAGTGGTCGATGACGAGGTCTACGGGGATGAGTGGGTTGACCTTGTTCGGGTCGCCCCCGAGTTCGACCATGGCATCTCGCATCGCTGCCAGATCGACGACGGCTGGTACGCCTGTGAAGTCCTGCATGACCACTCGGGCCGGCTTGAAGGGGATCTCCTCTTTGCCTGCGCTCTCGGGACTCCAACGAGCAATCCGCTCCACATCCTCACGCGAAATCTCGAAGCCGTCGCACTGCCGCAACGCCGCCTCGAGCAGAATGCGGATGGAAAACGGGAGCTTGGAGACCTCGGCAATGCCGTCCTCCTCCAGTTTCTGAATTCTGTAGATCGTACCGGTGCCCGCGCCCCCTGCTTCAAGGGTTGTGCGAGCACCGAAGACGTCGTTGTCAGCCATTGAACTGCTCCTGTGGCGGTAGCCGATTGCCGGATCTGATGATGTTGTTTTGTCGAAATAGAGAGTGGGGGCCGCCGTGCCAGGTGTCAAGGATCGAGGACGTCCCTAACTCACTGGGGGGCAACCGAAAACAGCTCACGCATGGCGGCCAGTTCAGGCGTGTGCACTTGCCCTTCGCAGACCAGTTCGACCAGGGCACGGCCCGTAACGGGACCGAACTTGAATCCATGACCTGAGAAGCCCGCACCGATGGCGATCCGATCATCCTCCGGATGGAGGTCGATGATGAAATCTTCGGTAGCTGTGTTTGTGTAGTGGCAGTGTTCGGCGCCCAGAAACGACTCGACCTGTGGGACGAATTCAGCATGCAAATGTCGGCGCAGATCGTCGATGGACTCTTGAGTGATCTCATCGACGCACTCTGGATCGTCATCCGCATCGTGTGTGATGTGGCGTGCGATCTTGATTCCATCACGTCCGAACGTGGGCAGCCCATAGTAGATGGGATCCTGTTCCGACCCGAGATTGCCCCACACAGGCCAGCGCCCCACTTCGAAATCCGCCGGTTTCCCTCAGACTCTGACATCGTTCTCACCATGTATGCCGAGCGGCCAGAGGATGTGACGCGGTTTGTCACACGGGTGCTTCGATCACACCCGCTGGTGAAGTCCA
>PATE01000105.1 GCA_002712305.1 Gemmatimonadota bacterium
CACGCGTTACTCACCCGTTCGCCGCTCTACTCGTCTTCCGAAGAAGACTTTCTCGCTCGACTCGCATGACTAAGACACGCCACTAGCGTTAGTTCTGAGCCAGGATCAAACTCTCCGTGTAAGAAAAATTTAATCTCTGTATTCCCGAGTCATTGTCCGAAGACATTGACTCGGTGAATTGATAAAACATAGTGCCTACCGATTCCTTCCGAAGAAGAGATCGATGGCAGAATGAACCTTCATCGCGACACGAGTGTCTTGACGTTGATTCATCCCGCAGGACAGGGACACTACACGCGTTATTCGATTATCAAAGATCGGAGGGACTCAGGCTCGCCTTACAACGATGTTTACTCGACGAATATCTGCCTGAGCGCAAGAAACAAACTTACGGACGTCTTTCGAAACTGTCAACGACGGGGATGAAAAAAGGCAGGTGGAACAGAGGAACCCGTCGGGCTCCTACTCGAAATCCTTGGCCAGTACCCGGCCCATGACTTCTGTGGCGCGAATGCGCACACCGGGATCCTTGTCGGACAGGGCCTGCCGAAGCACCGCGATCGCCTGGGCAAGTTGGACGAAGCCGAGGGATTCTACCGCTCGGACTTTTACGGCTGCGGACTTGTCCTGGTCGATCACCTGAGAGAGGTAGCCGACGGCACGAGGGTCCTTAACTCCTATGCTGCCCAAGTACTTAGCGGCAGCTGCCCGGACCGCTGGGTGGGTGTCCGTCAGCACGACCTGGCCAAGAACAGGCACACCACGGCGATTGCCGATCTTACGGAGCATGAGGGCGGCATGTAACCGCACGCCGGCATTCTTGTCACCGAAGGCCTTCTGAATGATGGGAATCGCTGCGATGGTGCCGGCGTCCTTTAGTGCCTCTACGGCTCGTTTGCGCACCTCGGGTGCTTTGTCCTTCAGTGCCGCGGACAAGATGGTCAGCGCGAGCCGCCCACCCACGAAACCGAGCGCCTCGATCACAGCGATCCTCACCTCAAGGCGAGAATCCGAGAGCCCCCTGCGGAGAATCATCACGGCGCGGCGACCGCCCACGCGAGCCAGGCCTTCAGCTGCCTTGACGCGGATCTCCGGCGATTTATCGCGAAGCATCGTCTGCAGGGCGAAAACCCCCGGGCCGGGCTGTGCCAGCACACTGGAGGCACCTGTTGCCAGGATGCTGACCAGCAGCAGGGGGAAAGTGAGGCTCTTATGTAAACCCATTCGCATCTTGACGGGACGACTCGAGGTGATCTGCATCTCTCTGTGTATCGGCCAACCCTGAAGCTTTCACCACTGGGATTGCTCGCCTGGCTGTGCAACGCCAGCGAGGCTCAGGAGCCGAAAACTCGGGCCGGGGTGTGTGATGCACTGATGGGCCGTCAAAGGGAGGAAGTAGGCATCGATCGGGTCGAAAGCAATCTCATCATTGTCACAGACAATCGTTTGCAGCCTCCAAACCTCCCTTGCGTCGCGAATCCCTTTCAGCAATTCGGCGTCGGTTTCCGCGTAGGCCAGAGGATGCTCGGGCAATAACAGCCATTCAGCGCCCCTGTGGATGAGAGTATCCAGGCTGGGCGGTACGACCGACTTCAGATTCTGAGGATTCTGAGCCCTGACCTCAAGGATTTCATATCGAGGGCCGGCTTGCTCGTGCGCCTCGAGAGCAATCCTTAACCGACGCCCCGTGTGACCGTTCTCCTGGACATCGGACAGTCTCTGGGCTAGCCAGTCCCGGGTCGGAGTAAGCAGAGGCCGTGAGTAATCCGTGCCCGAGATGGCGATCACAGATCCATCGGATATGTGGGATTCGATCCATTCGGCGGCTAGAAGTCGGCTGTCCGTCCTCGCCAAGAGTGCGACATGCTCGATGGACCGGGATCCGGGCACGAGCAGCAATAGGATGGTTATCGCAAGACCAACTCTTGGGTGGAATCTCGTCTGCGTTGAGACCCACGCCGCCGCCGTGACACAGAGCAAGGGCACCAGTGGCAAGCCATAGCGAACGAACAGGGTCCCTCCCGCGCCAGCGACGGCGAAATATCCGATACAGGCCAAGGCCAAAACCACTCCCTCGGGCGTTCGCTGGCGCACAAACCAGGTCAGCCCTGCAATGGATGTGAGCAGCAAGGGCCAGCCGAGGCCCAGTCCTAAGGAGACCGTCAGGTGATGGATCCATCCATTGCCCAGGTTGATTCCGTGGCCACCACCAAAGTGACGCGCCTCAAAGGTGAGATCTTCGAGGAAAGACCCCACGTCGAGCAACACATACGGAGAGGTGATGAAGAAGGCCGCCGTCGCGACGCTCAGCAACATGAGCGATTCGCGGCAACCCGAGCGAAGCGATTGAGGGTGCCGGCCGATCCCCACGTAGATGAGGGCTGGGAGAAACAGGGCGAGACTGTATTTGCTGGAAATCGCCAGTCCCAACGCCAGCGCCGCGACCCAGGAATTACGTGATCCGGGTCGACAACAGTTCACCATCAGCGCAACCGACAAAAGCCCCCAGAAGGTCGCGGCGATATCGACTGCCAAGAAGTGGGAATCCCTGACGTGGAGGAATGCCATCGACAGAAGCCAGGCGGCAATCTCAGCTGCACGGCGACCACAGATCCTGTTCGCCAGATGTGCGCACACCGCAATCGTGGCGATACCGTAGAAGGCACTGATTGAACGGCCGAGCAGATATAACTCGGATGGATCGGCAACGAATCGTGCCACAAACTGAGCCGATCCGTCGATGGAGCCAGTGGCCAACTGCAACAGGTAGTAGAGGCCGCAGGCAATGGCGGTAACGTAGATATGGAGACTTGGATAGTTGAAGAAGTGAGGGTTGAGGTCTCCCGATGCCACGGATAGCGCACGGTGCAGGAGAACCCCCTCGTCGGGACGCGCCTGAGTGTGCGGTAATCCGAAATCAAGGCCATAGAAACGGAGACCAGCACCGACAATGAGCGCTCCAGCCAGGAGCCAGCTACTGTATGGGCCTCGGTCAGTCGTGACCAACAACCCCTAGCTGCATCTGGAGGTTTTGAACGGCTGTCGCCGCCGTTACGATCGGCGTCTTCTCTTCGCCTTGAACCGTGCGGGCGAACTGCCCAATCAGCAGGTGCATGGGATCAGTGCCCTCATCCTCCATCCCATCACCTCGCAAGACGCAGCGATAGTAGCCGTCAGCCCCCGGTTGCCCGGCGATGTCCACGCAACGGCCATCGAAACCAAAGCGACGCTGCAGTGGAGGGCCCGGCAGATCGCGAACGATGACACTGCAGTGACAACGATGTCCGTTGGTGATCACGTCGAAGGTCACCTTCGCCTCGTGTCCGTGAAGGCTTCGAGTCACTGTGGATAGATCCAGATCTGCTGTCGGGAATCGTGCGAGGATCAGACTGATCGGATGGGGCCCCATGTCCGTCCACACATCCCTGGCGCTTCGAAGGGATGCACACGTCGTCTCCAAGACAGCTTCGAACGAGCCGGGACGATCCGAGGGCCCGACGAGATTGTCGTATTGAGGCAGTAGACCTGCCAGCTGTGAGCACATCCCGAGGTGGCGATTGGCGCGTGACGCCATGTCCTGCAGTCGTTCTGCCTGCTCAAGGATCTGGTGCGCCGAGAGACTCGCATCCCATACTAGCGGTTTTTCGCAGAGAACGTGACAATCGGCTGCCAGGGCTCGGGTAGCGACATCATAGTGAGTTTCATTGGGTGAGCAGATGTCTACGACGTCCGGTCGCTCCTGCTGGAGCATCTCGTCGAGGCTTGTATAGGCCTGACCCTGGAATCCGAACGTTTTGGTGAGTACTTGCGCCGATTCATGACAGCGCTCTGGCGTCGTTCCGACAAAAGCCACCACGGTCGAGCCAACCGCATCGTGCCAGTTGGCATGATGACGGCCGATGCCGCTGGCACCAACGATGGCGACCCGCAACGAATTCGTCACGCACGACTCCGGCAGCGAGAATCGTCAGAAAACAAAAGGAGAGCCGGCGTCGATCGCCTGCTCTCCCGAAACCGGTGGCCCCTGCGAACCGTACTAGCTTTTTCCGGCCTTGGCATCACGAATCCGTTGCTTCAGTCGCTCTTTGCGACGTTTGCGACGCTGGCGCAGTTCTTTGGTACGCTCACGACCTTTGCTCGACATATCATCACTCCTTTGAAGGGCAGATCAATGGTAGACGGGCCCTTGGTAAGGGTCAAGATCTAGTCTGCTTCGAGGATCATGCGCAGGAGAGCCATCCGAACGTAGAGTCCATTGTGCGCCTGTCGGAAATACGCGGCCCTAGGATCGTCATCGACCTCGTCGGCAACGATCTCGTCGACTCGTGGCAGAGGATGCATGACAACAGCGTCATCCCGCATCCGTTCCAGGATGCTCCGATCGATGACATAGCGACCTCTGGCTTTCTCGTAGTCACCAACGCGGTCCCCGAAACGTTCACGCTGGATCCTGGTCTGGTAAATCACGTCCACCTCGGAGGCAACATCGGCAAGATCTGAGACTTCGCACCAGTCGATGGAGTGACGAGACAGGTATTCTTTGATGTCGTCTCGCATGCGTACGACTTCGGGTGCTACGAACGTGATGTTGGGGTTGTCGTATTTGGCCAGTAAATAGCACAGGGAGCGCACGGTTCGGCCATTCGCCAGATCGCCTACCATGGCGATCCTGATGTCATCGAGGTGGCCGATCTCCCGTTGGATGGTGTAAACATCCAGCAGGGCTTGCGTGGGATGCTGTCCTGGACCGTCACCTGCGCTGATGATCGGCACGGGCGAAACCGCGGCAGCTCTCTTACTGGCCCCACTTTCGAAGTGACGCAGGACGATGACATCCGCGTATCCGGCGATGATGCGAATCGTGTCCTCGAGTGTCTCTCCCTTGGCTGCGGAAGAAAACTCTTGGGCACTTTCCGTCGTGATCACATCCCCGCCGAGGCGACGCATCGCTGACTCGAAGGAAAGACGTGTCCGAGTGGAGGGCTCGTAGAAGAGGGTCGCCATCACACGGCGATTCAGAATGCTGGAGCCGTAGCGCTTGACCACCTGCTCCATCTCGCGAGCGACCGAAAAGATCTGCGCCATGACCTCGCGATCGAACTGCTGTGCTTCAACGATGTGCTGCAAGGCTTGTACGCACGGGAAGCGGGAAACCAGGGCGATTGGCATACTGGTATGTAGGATACGGGCGATCGAAAATCGCGGCAAGCAATCCGCTGGAACTCGGTGTTTCACCTCACAGTCGGTGTCTCCCTGTTCATCTATATTGTAGGGCGGATTGAGACCTCGGGACGCCTGCGGTATATTGCGGCCTGTCTGGACGACACTTCGCTCCACCGAAAATCCACCAATCGGCAAGGGTAGGCGCATGTTGAAGTGGTATTGGCCAATAGTAGCTGCGCTGGCTCTGTCAGCGGCCATCGCACCGCCACCGGCGTCTGCCGGGGAGAACGCAGGATTTGCGGTCGTTGTCGGGGGACCCGAGCGTCTCGAGAACCCGGAAATTGGCCAGATTGTGCGGATTCCCGTCCGTGTCAACGGGCTCACGCGGATCAAGGGAAGCGTCGTCACCGTCCGCTACGATCCGGCCATCGTATCATTCGTGTCCTTTGAGGAGGGCAACGTCGCGCCCGGATCCTTGCCAATCACCGGAGCTCCGGTGGAAACGGGCGACGGATTTGTGCAGTTGGATGCTGGCTCAAGTCTGTTCGGCACCGGCGTGACCAAGGAGACCGTCGGCGGTCTGCTTGGCGCCTTCAATCTGGAAATCATCGCCGAAGTTCCCGAGGCTGGGTCAACGATCTCCATCGTTCGAGTGGAGGTGAATACCTCCGGGCAGGATGAGGACCGGGATATTCTCGACTTTCCGCCGGGACGAAGGGGTGTCTCTCTCGTACGCACGTTCCCGAACCCGATTCTCAGGGTGGAGATCGAGCGCAAGCACAATGGCGCCATCCTGACTTGGACGACCAGACTTCCAGGTCTTGATGACGTCGGTCGAGTGCGACCTCGGGGTTCGGACGAGAACTACCAGAATTTCGAGAGCCCCCTCAATGATCGTTTCTCCTCGCAGGAACTGCGGGCCGTTCGCGAATTGAACGATCGAGGCATCGTCGTATCGGAACTGACGAACAATCAGCTCAAGAATCGGATCGAGGATGCGTTGGGCATTCCCACCGTTCCGGGATCGGTTGTGCGTGCCATCAGAGAGCTGGACGCGATCATCCGTGCTCGCGGACACATCCTGCCCGTCAGAGGGCTACAGGCGCAGACCGAGTATGAATTTCAGATCCTTTCCACCAGCCTGAGCGGCAAGCGCAGCAACACATTCACAGGACACTTCTCCACGCGTGCGGCACCGGATCTGCGGCCCATCTTTGTCAGTAATTTTGACGTGCAGGTGTCGCCATCGAGCGTCTCGGCCAGCTTTGGTGCCACACGACCCGTCGTGACGTCCTACACGCTTACCCAGGTAGGCGAGACTGATCCGGTTGCGGAAGCGACAATCAACGAGGACGGGGTCACGCGAACGCGGCTCTTTATCGATGGACTCGAGGGCGGTGTGGAGTACAATCTGTCACTCACGATTTCCTATGCAGACGCTGAGGAGGTCATCGCCAACGGGCTGCCCTCAGACAAGGCATCCATTACCCTCGAGCGCCGTTTCCGTACGCCAGCGATTCGCAGGGCTCTTCGCCTTTTGCGCCCACCGGTAAAGATCGTCGGCTCTGAATCAGCGCAAATCCTGTTTGAGACCAACTTGCCTGTAAGCGCCACCGTCGACTACGGACTCGTGCCTGATGGGTCGAGTAAGGCCCTCCAGGACACCGAGACCGACTGTCTCTACACGTGGCAGCAGGAATCCACCAGTACTCTGAAGCGGCATAGTTTGGCCCTGTCGAATCTCGACCCAAGCACTCTGTTCCGATACAAGATCACCGTCGTCACAGCCGAAGACGATAAGCTGACGACCGATCCACGCGAAAACTTCCAGTGGAGCCGTGATCTGCGCTTTAGCACCTCCGCATCTGCAGACACATTGGCTCCGTCCACCATCCTCGGCCCCATCGTCGACGTGCGAGATGTGCTGGCCGTCGTTCGCTTCGTAACCGATGTCCCGACGGCGGCCACCGTCTATATCGGAACCGATGGCGGAACCTATCAGACCGAGGATGAGTTCGAGTTTTCTGACCTAACGAGCGAGGGTGAGCGCCGCTTCTCCAATCGGCACTCCATTGTCATCGCTGGGTTGGAAGCCGGAGAGAATTACCGCTACCGGTTGGAGATCGAGGCAGCCAATAGGCAGGTGACGGTCCTCGAACCCTCGTCGGGCTCTGGAAAAGTGGCCGGCGCCTCTCAACCACCGGGCGGAGCAGGGTCCTTCACGACCAGCAATGACCCGGATACCCAGTTTCCCGTGATCCTGTCCGGTCCAACGGTCTCATCGAAGACACATGAGACGGCTATCGTCGAATGGACGACGGATGAACCGGCCGACTCGGAGGTCTCCTTTGGTACTGAGTCTCTCGATGACGAGGAGACGTCTGGTGTCACCGAGACGACGCACAAGTTGACGCTATCGGGACTCACGTCCGGCACTTCGTACAGCTATTTGGTCGGCTCAACGGATGCGTCCGGGAATGGTGCAACCGAGTCGGCGACGGCCGTATTCACAACGGATCCGGAAGTAGATCTGACAGCACCGCAAATCACGGTGGCACCTGCGATCATCTATAAGAACGATGAGACGGCAACGATTCAGTGGACGACGGACGAAGACGCCACGGGAGAGGTGAACTTTGGCACGGATGAATCCCTCGGCTTCATCCGAACTCTGCCGTCGACGGACAAGGTTCACGAGGTAACGCTGACGAACCTCTCGCCAGAAACGACCTACTTCTACAAGGCGTCGTCGTCAGACCTGAGCAACAACGGGCCAACAGTGACCACCATCGATAGGTTCACCACAGACGCGTTAGCTGATGTCACCCTCCCGTCGATCAGTGACATTGTCGTGCAGCCGGCGGATTCCACGGTGATCCTGACGTGGTCGACAGATGAGTTGGCCGACAGTTTCGTCGACTTCGGAACGATTTCCGGCATCCTCGATGTCACCGTCGGCGATGTAGAAGACGTCCTGACACACGAGATCACCTTGACGAATCTGACACCGGGGACGGAATACTTCTACACGGTAGGATCGATTGATCGCTCAGGCAATGGCCCGACGGAGTCGAGTCAGTCCTCCTTTACCACGCTGAGTGCGGCGGACACCGACGCCCCTGAAACGCCAGCGGATGTGATCGGGACTGCAGGTAGCGAGCAGGCCGTGTTGTCGTGGACAGCCAACGTCGAACTCGATCTGGCCGGTTACAATGTGTATCGCCGCCTGGCGGGTGAGGGGACATTCGGCGCCATCGCCTCCCGTCTCGAGGAGGCCAACTATACGGATCTTGGCCTGTCAAACGACACAGAATACGAATACCAGATCACAGCCATAGATCGTGAAACCCCGCCCAATGAATCTGTCGTCAGTTCGACGGTCTCCGTCACACCGACGACGGCGGCGGCCCCATCCGTGCCTAGTAGTTTGTCCGTATCCATTGGGCTTGAACCCGTCTTCAGCTTCACCAACGCCCTACCGTTCAACACAGGCGGCTCACTGAGCTACACGATCCAGGTGTCTACGCAGGAAGACTTCTCGGATGTGACAGCCTCCGAGTCTGGTATCACCGAAGGATCGAGCACGACGGCTTGGACCATTACCCGCGAGCTCACCGAGGGAGTTCTCTACTACTGGCGTGTCCGCGCCGTAGAAGATGCTCTCATCGGGCCTTTCACAGACGCACAGAGTTTCACGGCGGAGGCAGCACCTGAGTTGGCCGGTGATATCGACGGAGATGGATCCGTCGATTTCGACGACTTCTTTGCCTTTGTCGAGGGATTCGGAAAACCCTTCGAAGAATTCCCTGAGCTCGACGTGGATGGTTCTGGCAGCGGAATCATCGATTTCGATGACTTCTTCGCCTTCGTCGAGAATTTCGGTCAGACGGTGGCATCCAAGAGCTGGGGGTTTGCTCATCATGTGGACGAGTCAGCACGCCTTTGGCTGGATGCGGAGACATCCGTGATGGGTGCCGATTATGAAGGCAACGGGCGAGTTGATGGAATTGACGATCTCGTTCGGGTTCGAGTGTGGATCGATGAGGTTCAAGAGATGGGTGCCTACGGGTTGGTCTTGGGCTACAACCCGAATCTGGTGCAATTCACGGCTGCCGAGGAAGGCCCCGGACATCTGCTTGAGAGTCAGGGTGGCGAGACCGGCTTGTTCAGTGTCTTGCACCAGCGGCCGGGCCTGCTTCTGATCGGCAATGGACTGACATCCGGAGTCCCGGTAAACGGTCGAGGGATGCTGGCGCAGATCTCGTTCCGACTCCTGGACAGGCAGCGCGTGAACGAGGCGACCTTTGCACTGCGTGAAGCATTCGTCTCGAGCGGTCGGGATGATGTGAGGCGTGTCGTGTCCTTGACCGGGGCCGACGTGGAACCCATGCAGTTTGCCCTGTCACAAGCCTACCCCAATCCATTCAACCCATCGACACACATTGAGTTTGCGCTCGCCGAGGACACACCGACGCGGCTCGTGGTGTACGACGTGCTCGGACAACGTGTGCGAACTCTTGTGCGAGCCGATGATGGGCTGGGAGCCGGCTTCTACTCTATTACCTGGGATGGCACCGATCAGCAGGGACGAGAGGTGGGCAACGGGCTGTATTTCTATCGCCTCGTTACACCACACTTCCAGCGTACGGGCAAGATGATGTTGATCAAGTAAGTAGTAGCCCGAGGGCAGAGGCGACATCGCAACGCGCCACGCAGGGCGACAGAACAAAGGGGCGACGGATCATCGATCCGCCGCCCCTTTCTATTCGTGCGTATTCTCTTTGGCGCTGGTTATGGAGGATCGCGAAAGTCAGCGGGCCACAGCCATGATCTCCGCTTCTGCGGCGAGTTCGCCATCGACGAACGCCTTCGCCGTCATCTTGCATGTGCCTGCTCGTGCACGAAGAACGACCAGTTCCAGACGAAGTTGATCTCCGGGAACCACTTGCCGCCGGAACCTTGCTTTGTCGATACCGGCGAAGAAGGGGATCTGAACTTCGCCTTCCTGGAGCATCATCACTGCCCCCGTTTGCGCCAGCGCCTCGATGATCAGAACCCCCGGCATGACGGGGTAGTCGGGAAAGTGTCCTTCGAAGAAAGGCTCATTCCCGGTCACCGACTTCAGCCCAACCACCCGCTCGCCCGGGACCATTTCGATGATACGATCCACGAGCAGCAGTGGATACCGGTGAGGTATAATCTTCTTGATCGCGACGATGTCGAGGACCGTCTCGGTCGCTGCCTCATCAGCATCGTCAGGAAGGTCGCTCACTGCCCTGCCTCTTGGGCTTCACGCGCTTCCTCCAGTTTTTCGAGGAGGGCTTCGGTCACATTGTAGCGTTCGGGATCGGCGTACACGATAGCGCCATTGCTAGCCACGTCGAAGATGAAGTCATAGCTCTCTTCCTCAGCAAGTTCCTCGAGGGCCGTATTCACCTTCTCAAACACGGGAGAGGAGAGTTCGATGTTCTTACGGAAGATCTCACCATTCGGACCGAGCTTCTCCTGCGTGAACTCCTGTAGTTGCCGCACAGCCTCCTCGAACTCGACCTGCATTTCGGCCTTCTTCGCGTCGCTGAGAAGAAGCTCCTGTTTTTGAAAGTCTTCCTGCAGCTTGATCAGCTTGCTTTGGCGATCCATCGCCTCTTGCTCGTACTGCTGCTTGAGACGTTCCAACTCGCGCTCAATCTGCTGAAACTCAGGCATTCGCTCCCTCAGAATCTCGGAGTCGATGTAACCGATCTTGATGGCAGCGTGCAACGCTTCAGGAGCACTGAGAATACTGAGTGAAAACAACAGAATGAGGGATGGTACACCGAGTCGCTTCATGAGATCTCTGGTCTGCTAGGGAGAGGGAGTGGCAAGTGGTTGAGTATCGGCGCTCAGAAGAAGCGCGGACCGAACTGAAAGTGGGTACTAATGCCTGGTCTCTGGCCGTCCACCTTGCGACGATCGAATCCGTAGGCGAAGTCGAAACCGATCATTCCCAGCATCGGTGTCAGAACGCGGAATCCAACACCAATGGACTTTCGTAGATCGGTGGGGTCGAAGTCACTCACACCAGCCCAGGCGTTGCCGGCATCGAAGAAGGCAAGACCGATCACCTGCCGTTCGGTGATTGGAAACCGATACTCCAGATTCAATGTCATCATCGATCGACCGCCGGTATTCGTGCCAAAGACATCCTGAACCAACTTGCCGGTGGGGACGCCGTTCGAATCTGTCACAGCCGAGAATCGGGGTCCCAGCGAGGCATCAGGATAACCGCGAACCTGGCCGTCCCACCAGTCAACGCCTCCGGGGGTGAACTTATCCCAGAATGAGATGTTCTGGTCATCAAATGTGGAAAACCCATCGATGAGAGCAAACTTGCTTTCAACTGCAAGGACGAACTTCCACCATGATGGACGATAGTAATTGGCCACCAATTCGTGTCGATGGAAATCGGTATCACCAGCAATCAGCGAAGATGCCAGTTCGGGCGAGTAGCTGAAGACCGTGCCACTCGTCGGAAAATCAGGTAAGTCGCGCGTATCGCGCCGCACGGTGAGTTCGAGACTCGACGTGGTTCGAGGTTGGAAACTCAAGTCATCGGGATTGTAGTTGGATGCGAAGTCGTTGTATCTCTCGTCGCGCAACTCGTATCCCAGCGACACGGTGGTAAAGGACGGCTTCTTCAGGCGACGGCCGACACGTAGACTCACTGAGTTTCGCTTGAAATCGAAACTGTTCAGATACTGCTGGTTCAGTGTGTAGAGTCGGAACGACAGGCTAGTCGGCGTGTCCAGCAGCCAGGGCTCGGTGAATCCGAAGAGGAATTGCTCGCGCCGGGTGCCGAACTCCCAACTGAAGTCGAGATTCTGACCCAGTCCCCGGAAGTTCGGGATCTGCAACCCGAGTTGTCCGACGAGTTTGTCGCGATCGGAGTATCCGGCGCCCATGGAGGCGGCGCCCGTCCTTTGCTCCTTCACCGTGAAGTTCAGGTCGATGAACTTCTCATCGCCGTATGGGCTGGTCTGCTCGTTGACCTGTACATCCTCGAAGAACCCGAGCATGAACAGTCGTCGTTGACTCTCCTGTAGCTGGCTCTGTTTGAAAACGTCACCGGGTCTGAGGGCAATCTCGCGTCGTAGCACCTTTTCCCGAGTTTTCACATTCCCCGCGAAATCGATGCGCCGGATGCGCCAGGGCTCACCTTCGAAGACCTGGAAGGCAACGTCGATACTGTCGCCGTAGATGATCTCGTGTGGTATGATCTCCGTGTCGAGATACCCTCGCTCGTAGTAAGCTTGTTTGGCGAGGTAGGCCAGTTCCGGGGCAGAATACTGAAAGACGTCTCCGTGGCCGATTTCCAGCGCGGAGGCAAGTTGCTCGCCGTCGAACAACTCGTTGCCCTCCCAGGTGAATTCACCCACGAAGTATTGCGAACCCTCATCGACTTCGATGTCGATGAAGAGTCGCTGCCTGGTGTCGTCGTAGTAGATGCTGTCGCGAACGATGGCCGCCTGCTGGTAACCGAGGGAACGGTAGTAGGCAAGCATTCGTTGCTTGTCCTCGTCATACACATCGGCTTTGAACTCACCTCCGCGCCACCAGCGCTTGGGCTTGGTCTCCATCTGCTTCTGCAGTTTTCCACGCTCCACCTGCTCGTTGCCGATGATCGTGATCGCTGCGACTTTGATCTTTTCGCCTTCTACGATGTCGTATTGGAGATAGACCTCGCCCTCTTTGTCACCTTCGTAGAGGGTGCCCTCCACCTGTGCACTCAGATACCCTTTGTCCTCGTAGAGTTGGAGAATCCGCTGGCGACCCCGAGCAACATCCTTTGGAGCAACCACCTGGCCGGCCACCAGCCCGACGGCATCCTTCATGTCGCGCTCTTTGATCTCCTTGTGCCCTTTGTAGCGCACACCTTTCAGCGTCGGATATTCCTTTACGACGATGATGAGCTTGAGGCCAGTGCCGGACGAGGTCTGTTCTGCCCAGAGTTGGATGTCTTCGAAGACATTCAGACCCTGAAGAGCACGGAGCGCCTCTTGGACATTCTCCTGAGAGAGCTCAACACCGGGCTCCACGCCAGCCGTTGTCCGAATGAGCGATTCGGCAACTCGGCGCAGGTCTCCCTGAATCTCAATCTCTTCCACAAGGGGTTGGGCAGAGGCAGCCGAAACACACAGACCGACCAGGGACGCCACAAGTAGGAGGCGGCGCATTACTGCATGAAGAGGCATATGAGGTAGTCCTCCTGAGGACGGCGTCGCGGCACCCCGGTCATAACACCGGCGACGACGATCGTGGCACAGTGGATGTGTGAAACAATCTGAAAGCCGCCCTACCCAATGGATACTCGTTGGGGCAGGGCGGCTTTTCAGAAAACTGTGGTGCTGAAGGGCTGACGCTCAGCCTGCGGTCTCCGGCTTCTTTTCTTCCTCGACGTCGACGCTGTCGCGTTCTTCGTCGAAGGCCAGCGCTTCGCCCTTCTTCGTAACTCGAATTCGACTGCCTTCGGTAAAGTTCCCCTGCAGGATTTCTTCGGCGAGGGGATCCTCCAACAGTTTCTGGACGGTACGCTTCAGGTATCTGGCACCATAGGTCTGATCAAACCCTTTTTCTGCCAGCATACTCTTGGCGCCCGGCGTAATACGTAGCGTGATGTCACGATCGACGAGACGCTTCTTAAACTCGTCGAGGACGATGTCGATGATCTCCGTGATGTTCTCACGCGTCAGCGCGTGGAAGATGACCGTGTCGTCAATCCGATTGATGAACTCCGGATTGAAGGTCTTCTTCATTGCGTCGTTGATCTTCTCTTCAATCTGCGCCGTCAGGGCTTCCTCGTCCGACTTCTGAAATCCGAGGACCCCACCCGACCCAATTTCTCGCGATCCGACGTTCGACGTCATGATCAACACCGTATTGCGGAAGTCGACCTTCCGCCCCGTGCTGTCCGTCAGACGTCCTTCGTCAAGGATCTGTAACAGGACATTGAATACGTCCGGGTGGGCTTTCTCCATCTCGTCGAGAAGCACAACCGAGTACGGACGCCGGCGCACACGTTCAGTTAGCTGTCCACCCTCGTCGAAGCCCACATATCCGGGAGGAGCACCGATCAACCGGGATACGGTGAACTTCTCCATGTATTCCGACATGTCGACGGTGATAAGAGCCTCTTCGTCCCCGAACAGGAATTCTGCCAGTTTCGCCGCCAGGTACGTCTTGCCAACCCCTGTGGGGCCGAGGAAGAAGAACGATCCGATGGGCTGCTTCGGGTCCTGCAGTCCTGCCCGGCTACGACGGATGGCCTTGGAAACGGTCTCGACCGCCTTCTCTTGACCCACGACCGCCTTGCGGAGTTCCTGCTCCATGGCAAGCAGACGTTCGCTCTCGCTTGCCGCCAGCCGCTGCATGGGCACACCGGTCACTGAAGAGATCACCTCGGCGATGTCGTCTTCGGTCACTTCCACGACCTCAGAGCGGACTTCCTCCTCCCAGGCACGGCGTTTGGCTTGCAGCGATTCCCGCAACGTATGGGCCTCGTCGCGCAGAGAAGCAGCTTCCTCAAATTCCTGTTTCTCAGAGCAATCCAGCTTCTTACGGTCGATCTCCTGGATCTGTGACTCGAGCTCACCAATCTCTTCGGGGGGACTCAAGCGAGCTAGATGAACCCGCGAGCCAGTCTCATCGATGATATCGATGGCCTTGTCCGGTAGATATCGTTCGGAGATGTAGCGATCCGCCTGCCTGACGGCAAAGGCGATCACGTCGTCGGCAAAGGTGACGTGATGGTGACTCTCGTAGTTGCTGCGCAGTCCCTTGACGATTTCGATCGTGTCTTCCACCGAGGGCGGATCGACCATGATCGATTGGAAGCGACGCTCGAGGGCGCCATCCTTCTCGATGTACTTGCGATACTCGTCGACAGTGGTTGCACCGATGCATTGCAACTCGCCCCGAGACAGGGCCGGCTTGAACATGTTCGATGCGTCCAGGGTCCCCTCTGCGCTACCGGCTCCGACAATCGTATGGAGTTCGTCGATGAAGATGACGACATCCGTGTTCTGCTGAAGTTCATTCAGAACCGCCTTGATCCGCTCCTCGAACTGGCCGCGATACTTCGTACCGGCAACAACGCCGCCCATATCGAGGGTGACCAGGCGCTTGTCCAACAGGATCTGAGGAACACGCTTTTCGACGATTCGCTGTGCCAAACCCTCGACGATCGCCGTCTTGCCTACGCCGGGATCACCGATCAGGATCGGATTGTTCTTCTTGCGGCGGGACAGGATCTGTGTGACACGCTCGATTTCCTTGCTTCGGCCAATGACCGGATCAAGCTTGCCTTCGCGCGCCAGTTGGGTCATGTCTCGACCAAAGTGATCGAGGAAAGGCGTCTTGCTCTTCTTGCCCTTCTCCTTGGTGCCTGTGGTCTTGCCCTCAAGCACAGCGACGGTCTCCTCCATCGCTGTCTTGTAGTCGACACCAAAAGCAGCCACTATCTGGGCGGCGACACCCTCTTTGTCTTTGAGCAGAGCCAGCAGAAGGTGCTCGACGTCGACAAACTGCGTCTTCATCTCCTTCGCCTCGTTGGCAGCCACCTCGAGAATCTGTTTGGCCCGGGGAGTGAAGGGCACCTCGCCGATCGTCATCGTCCCACCAGAGGTGGCAACGTAATCCTCGACAGACTGCTTCACCGTCTCGAGGTTGAGGCCGAGATTGGTCAGGACCGTAACGGCCTTGCCTTTCCCTTCCTTGATGATGCCCAGCAGTAGGTGCTCGGTGCCTATGTAGTTGTGACCGAGTCGCGCGGATTCCTCGCGCGCATACTGCATCACCCGCTTCACACCATCAGTGAACATGTTGTTCATGGACAACCATCTCCGGAGTCGAACGGCCGCTGGCCTGGTTCGCACGACGGATCGTCGGGTGACAATTCGCCGAATGTGGTCGATTTGGAAGGACAGACGGCCGCATGCGCCTGTCGGGTCAAACTACAGATCGTCTTTCGTAGTGTCAAGCTGATGAAGGGCCTCCCCGACCCATCGTAACTCATTGTCCGTCTGATACTTCCGTCAATTTCTGACGCACCAGTTGGGCACGCCGCAGATCACGCTCCTCGGGGTCGAGACTCCCCCCTGCCTCTGCCTGCATGTGGGCCGGCTGTGTAGCGATCATCAGGTGGTTGATGAAAGCTGCCGGGACCTTCAACATGCCCATCGTCAGTCCCAGGCGAACAGCAGAGAGCAGATTCATGAACTCCTGGCTCGACAGCACTCGAGCATGGGCAAGCAAACCGTAGGCCCGCCACACTTTGTCCTCCACTTGGGACCTGGCCTCTCGCAACAGGCTCTGTTGCGCATCCTTCTCGTAGTCAACGAGCTGCGATGTGATGCGCAAGAGGCCTTCGACAATTTTCTCCTCCGTGGAGCCAAGGGTGGCCTGGTTCGAAACCTGGAAAAGGTTGCCGGAAGCGTTGCTACCTTCCCCATAGACGCCTCGCACCGTGAACGAGAGCTGATTCAGGCCCTGCAGGACCCGCTCCATGTCTTCGGTCAGGACCAGCGCCGGCAGATGGATGAGGATGGAGGCTCGCAAACCCGTACCCGTATTGGTCGGACAGGCAGTGAGGAATCCAAGCTGCTTGTCGTGGGCACAATCGACGGCACCTGTGATCTCCTCGTCGAGAGCCGCAATAGCGGCCCACGTCTGCTGCGCCTGTGTCCCTGGATAGATGGCTTGCAGCCGAAGATGGTCCTCCTCGTTAATCATGACACTCAGAGATTCGTCCTGGTTGAACAGGATCCCACGTTCGCCCTTGTCCTCCGCCAGGGAGGGACTGATCAGATGCCGTTCGACCAGCACGCGGCGCTCATTCGCATCAAGCGCGTTCATGCTAAAATAGCTCGCCGTCGTCATCCGGCGACTGTCCTTGGCCGCTGCCAGCACCTCGTCGATCACCTTGCGCTGGTCGTCTTCGGACATCCGGGGTGAGAAGGGATAACGGGCGAGATTCCTCGCCAGTCGGACACGACAACTGATGACAATGCCGTCAGCGTCGTCCTCTCCGCTCATCCAACTCGGCGGAGTGGTGATGAGTCCCTCGAGGCTCATTTGGGCTCCAGCTCCCACCTCCAACTCGGAACCACACTAGGCATCCGGCGCATCTTCCACCTGCAATTGCGCAATCTGATCTCGAAGCTGCGCGGCTCGTTCGTATTCTTCGTCTTCGACCGCCTGGGCTAGTTCCGTGCGCAACTGATCAAGTTGGTCAATGCCCGTATCGGCAGGTGGCGGATCCGCTGAGACGAGGGTTTCCATTCCAGGTTCCCGACCAACGTGGTGATCTGATCCGTGAATTCGTTTCAGAAGGCGTTTCAGTGGTTTCGCGAAGGCCCGGTAGCAGGATGGGCAGCCAAGTCGACCCACTTTGCGGAATTCGTCATAGGTCATTTCGCAGTCGGGGCATACCGTCGACTTGGCCTCGCTCTTTGAAAGATGCCCGACCACGACATTGACCTTCTTCTTCTTAACGGACGTCGGTTTGACGGCAGACTTGTCCTGAGCCTGATCCTCCGCTTCAGTCGCCTGTTGCTGGCTGAAGGCCGCTGCGCACACGGGACAAAGATGAGACGTCGTCTTTTCGTTTCCAGCGACGGTTGTGAACTCGATCGTCGCCTCGCGTTTCGTGCAGGATTCACATTTCATCAGCACACGATCTCCTTAGACTCGAACTGGAGGATACCGGCTTCGATATGACCATGTCGGCCCATCCCCGCCGCCAGGTCACGATCGTGGGTCATGACGACGAACGTCTGTCCCTCTGCCGCAGCAAGATCGGTGATAACATGGTGCAGTCGCTCGCTCGTGCCGGGATCCAGATTGCCCGATGGCTCGTCGGCCAACACCACCTGAGGGCTCATCATCAGGGCTCGGGCGATAGCCACACGTTGACACTCACCGCCGCTCAGTTCACCCGGGCGATGGTGGAGTCGGTCTGCGAGACCTACCCGTTCCAACAGATGTTCGCCTCTCTCGACGGCTGGACCCTCGGCCACGGAGGCGATCAACCCTGGCATCAGTACGTTCTCCAGTGCGGTGAACTCTGGCAACAGGTTGTGATGTTGAAAGACGAAACCGATGTGCTCGTTGCGAAATGTAGCCAGTCTGTCCTCGTCTAGAGTCGCCACGTCGACACCGGCGATCATCAGTCGGCCCTCTGTGGCCCGATCAAGGGTCCCGAGGATATGCAGAAGCGTACTCTTGCCGACCCCTGAGGCGCCGGTGATCGCCACCGTCTGCCCCCGTGAAACTTGCAGATCAACCTGGCGAAGAATCTCTAGGTCATGCGCGGAGGTCTGGTAAGTCTTGCTGATCCTCGTGGCCTCGATGACGAGCGTATCATGAGCCATGGCAGTTTGGCTTTCCCCCATCGTCCGGGTCACATGATATGTCGAATCGCATCTACCGGCTGCAGGGAGGCGGCCCTGCGTGCAGGCAAAACAGATGCGAGGAAGCAGATGAGGACGCTCACGGTCGATACCACCACGAAATCAGAAATCTGCATATCTACGGGCAAGGAACTGATGATGTAGATGTCACTGGGGATTGAGATGATCTCGAAGCGATCCTGAAGCGTGCAGATGAACAATCCCAGCGCACAGCCCAGGGATGTGCCGAAGACACCGATAAACAGGCCCTGCAGAACAAAGACCTTCCCGATGCCTCTCGCTCGTGCACCCATGGTTCGCAGAATGCCGATTTCAGGTGTCTTGATGAGGATCGACATGCTAAGAATCGACATGATATTGAAGGCCGCCACCACGATGATCAGACTCAGGGCGATGAAGATGACCCACTTCTCGAGCTCCATCCATTCGAACAACTCAGGGAATTGCTGCGTCCAATCGGTCGTGTAGTAGGGGTATCCGAGATCGGTGGATAGCTGTTGTCGAAGAGCCGTTGCCTGCTCCAGATCATCGATGCGAATGTGGATCGCCGTTGCGCCCTCACCCTCGATTCGTAGCAATTTTCGCGCTTGCTCGATGCCTATGAAGACAAAACTGTCATCGAAGTGATACATGCCACTTTCGAAAATGTCTCTCACAACAAAGCCGTCGATATTCGGCGAAAGACCACCCATCATCATGTCGTCAAGAGATTGGTTTCCAAACGTCATGAGATAGATGACGTCGCCCAACCCCACACGCATTCGATTGGCAAGATAGGCTCCCAGCACAATCCCCGGCCTTTCACCTTCGCCGGATTCCAGATGAAACTCCTTGTGAGAGTCGTAGCGTAGGTGCTCTGGCAGGTCGGAGACTCGACCGAAGCTTGCCGTGTCGATTCCCCAGACGAAAACGCCGTCCATCTCCTCGTCGTCTGTAATAAGAATGACCTTGCCCTTGGCGACGGGGGCTGCGGCGGCCACTCCGTAGCGATCAAGCGAGTCGATCAGAGCTGATGGATCCTCAATCGGCTTGTCGTAGTAGCGCTGAATGCTGACGTGGGCATCCATGCCGATCAAGCGGCCTCTCACCTCGCCTGAGAATCCATTGGTCACGGACAACATGATGATGAGGGCAGCCACGCCGAGAATCACACCACCCAGGGCGATCACTGTGATCACGGAGAGGAATCCCGACCGCTGCTTGGATTGCAGATACCGCCGGGCCACGAACAGTTCAAAAGACATGGGGCCTACGTCGTCTGCGCTGCGCTCAAGAATGCGTTGATAAACCCGTCCAGATCGCCATCCATGATGGCTTGCACATTGCCCGATTCATGACCGGTGCGATGATCCTTCACGAGTGTATAGGGCTGGAAGACATAGGAGCGGATCTGTGAGCCGAAGTCGATGGCCTTCTTCGTGCTCTCCACAGCTTCCATCTTCTTCATCTCTTCTTGCTTGTAGTGGTCGTAGAGGCGGGCAGTCAGAACCTTCATGGCTGTGCCCTTGTTCTTCAGCTGCGACCGTTCGTTTTGACAGTTGACGACAATCCCTGTCGGCAGATGTGTGATCCGAACAGCTGAGGACGTCTTGTTCACATGCTGGCCACCAGCGCCACCGGCCTTGTAGGTGTCGATCTGTAGATCTTCATCGCGCAGTTCCACGTCGGGAATGCTGTCGACGTCAGGGTAAACGAAGACACTGGCGAAGGACGTGTGTCGGCGCTTGTTGGCATCGAAGGGCGAGATCCTTACGAGGCGATGGACGCCCGCCTCTGCCTTCAAGTATCCGTACGCATAGGAACCCTTCACCTCGATCGTGGCGCCCTTGATACCGGCTTCATCACCAGGCTGCAGGTCCATGATCTCGGACGTGAAGCCGCGTCGCTCGATCCAACGGCCATACATCCGCATCAGCATCTCGGCCCAGTCAGCTGCTTCTGTCCCTCCGGCGCCGGAGTGGATAACCAGGAGCGCGTCCTTGGGGTCATCTTCATCTGAGAGCATCGAAAAGAACTCGAGCTTCCCCAACGTCTCGTCCACATCGGAGAGCTCGATCTGCAGGTCCTTCAGAGTGTCGGCGTCGTCTTCGTCGGCCGAGAGTTCCAGCAATTCAGCCAGATCGTCCAGACGCCCTTTGAGCTCCTGCCAGGGTTGTGTAAGGTCGCGCAGAGTCCGGGCCTCTTTAGTGACCTGCTCGGCGCGTTGTCTGTCGTTCCAGAATTCGTTGCTGGCCATCTCCTCGTCAAGAGACGCTAACGTTTTCTGGCGTGTCTCGATGTCAAAGATACCCCCGAAGCCGGTCGAGTCGGGTCTGGCAGTCAGCGAGAGATTCATCAAGCGTCGGCATGGTCATCTCCTGGTTCTTCCTGTGGTGCGGCGTCCTGGTAGCGCTCGAAGAGCAATCGCTCCGCGCTGCGTTGTTCGGGGATCTCGAAGAGCAACTCGGCGTCTACTGTGTCGTCTCGATCCAGTTGAAAACGGTCGCCCCGGCTGATGAAGAGGGGCGAGTGTGACAGCGGGTAGTGACGGATGTCAGAATCGTCCACCAGCCGGAAACACTTGGGCACGATCTCGTATCCGATCTTCATGCGAGCCTCCATCTTCACGCGCACGACGACGAACTTGCTTCCCTCTTCCGCGGGGCCGTGGAAGAAGCTCGTGTACGTGACCCCATCATCAGGGACGTGCCAGACGATCGGCGTTTTGATCCGACCCAGAAGATCTGGAAGTTGGTCGAGCTTCTCGACCGATCCACCGGTCAGGCGAATCGCCAGATAGAGCGGGACAAAGAGGGCGCAACCTGCCAGAACAATGCGATTGAGTGTCCGCATGCGCTGACGGTGAAATCGCTTGCGCTCTGTTCGGCTGTTCACAAATCCCCCACAGACTTCGGTTCCTCTGAGAATTCCTGCGAAGAGCAAGAAAGTACGGCGTGCCTCTGGTTCGGGCCAAAGCCAGGCTCAGTCGCGGACGATCGCTATCGTCCCAAGTTCGTCGAAAACAGAAGACATCAGCCGATAGTGGTAGACACCTGTCGCGAGCTCTTTGGGCACGCGCCACGCGAAGGCCTGACCCGCCATTGTGTGTGTTCCCTCGACCCAACGCTGCGGTGCGATCTCGTCAACGACATTGCCTGCCCCGTCGAACACCGAAAGTTCGACCTGATCGGCAACGTTCAGCTGAAAGGGGAAGTGAACGACAGGTGTTTCACCTACAGCGGGATTCGGAAAGGGCCTTAAGGCCTTCGCCTGATCGGGAATCTCAGGCTGCAGACCAATTGCGTCGGCCGCATTCACAAGCCCGTATCCAAAGACCGTGTCAGGGCCCACGGGGCCCAGGTCCGTTGCTGTGGAACGTAGGCGGTCATTGACCTGGTGAGGTGTCAGTGTCGGATCCTGTTGCAGCATCAGCGCAGCGACACCCGCCACCAATGGAGATGCCGCTGAAGTACCGTTGAGACGACCGTATTGCTGTGAACCAAAACTGCCCGGTACCAGACCACGCCCTCCTTCCACGGAGTAGACGAACTGGCCGGGTGCTACCACATCAGGCTTGATCCGCCCATCCGATGTCGGCCCTCGCGAGGAGAATGAGGCGATCGCCGCACTCTGCACGTGCACGGCTCCGACAGTCATCACGCCTGGTGCATCAGCCGGCGCTGTAATGTAATGCCAAAGCTTGTTGCCCTCATTCCCAGCGGATACAACAACGACTAACCCGCGTTCGACGGCGATCTGCGCGGCGATGGATGTCAGTGTCGTGCGACCATCCAGGTCACCATAGGTGTAGCCGGTTCCGTCATCCCAATCTGTATAGCCGAGCGACCCATTCACAACGTGGGCGCCCATGCTGTCGGCCCATTCGATACCGGCAATCCAACGATCCTCTTCGATCGGCAGCTCACGAGCCAGGTCCTCCACCTTGGCCAATAGGTACTCTGCATTGGGTGCGACGCCGATGAGCTGTCCCGGATCGTTGCCCGCCACAAGTCCCAGGACGCGCGTGCCGTGGCCTGCTTGCCCGAGAGCAAGCTCGTTGCCGGTGACAGGCTGATCTCTCTGGTCTGTGACATCCTCATCATCGTTGATGAAGTCTCGTGCTGCGATGACGTTGAGATGGGCGAAGGCTCGGTAGTCGGGCCAGTTGAAGCCGGTGTCCATGATGGCGATTCTCACGCCTTCCCCCCTCAGGCCACTTGCGTGCAGGAGGGGGACCCCCAGCAGATTCAACTGCTCGAAAGAGGGACCGTAGTCCTGATGGGGCGCCGCAGTCTTGCGCGCCGGAAGATGGGCAGGCGGAACTGCACGCCGAGTTGCACGAACCGGCGACACAGCCGCTACGAATGGCAGGTCGCCGAGCCGTTCGGCGTCTGCATCAGGTAGTTCAATGCTGACGGCGTTGAGCCAACGCGAGCGAGTACGCAGGCTTCCGTAGCTCTCTAGTTGTGCGGCGTACTGCTGTGTTACGGGTAGATCTGCCAGTTCACGATCTGCATGAACGGTCCATGGGATGGGGCGCCCATCGTTGCCATTCTTGTCTGTCAGGAAGACCCAGACCGTGCCGGTGTCTGCCGAAGACGGCAGAGACAGTGAGGCGATGAGGACGAGGGCGAGCGTGCGTTGACGCGCCCACAGAAGGTGGGTCACCTAGTCTGGCCGCCGTCGGTCGATGATTTCCACACCCTCGGGGGGAGAAAAGACGAAGAGCTCATCCCCGAGTTTCTTGTTTCGTCGATGCTCACGGAGAACGTATGTGCGTATGTCATCGTTGGCCTCGAGTTGCTCAACTTGTAGCAAGTCCCAGTCCTTCCGACCTACCCAGACGCGAAGACGCTGGACTTGCAGGTTGGGCGGTGCGTCCGGCCGAGGTTGCAGGATGACGACGTACGCGTCTGTCCCATCCAACTCGGTCTCGGCCACAGAAACGGGCGTATATCCATCGGCATACTCCACCAGGATTTCCCAAGGTGTCCGCAGTTCGTCCTCGTAAGGGGCAACGATGACCTGCTGGTTCGCCTTGTTGTAGACCCAGATCGCCTCTCCGTCCGCGATGACAAGATCACCGTCTTCCACCTCGACTCGGAATTGGCGAGGTCGACGCGTGAAAATTCTGCCTTCGCGCGACATGTTTCGATCGAGGACAGACCAGAAGAATTGCTTCTCGAAGGTTGCCGAATACGTCTTGGCCTTCGCGAAACGTTCCTCCATCCTTTCGATGACCTCGGCACCGGTAATAGCTCTGGCAGGACCTGAGCAAGCCGCGACGAGGATGAGGACGGTCCATGTCCACCCGAACTTCATACCAGTTCTTCTTCCTCCACAGGAGTTTCGACCAGAATCTCACGCGGTTTGGCACCCTCCGCGGGACCAACGACGCCGGCAAACTCCAATTCGTCCATGAGGCGAGCCGCCCGCGAGTATCCGACCTTCATGCGCCTCTGTAGAAAGGACGTCGAAGCTTGTCGAGTTTCGAGCACAACATTGACTGCTTCGTCAAACAGTTCATCGCGATCTGCTTCCACATCTCCCGTCTCGCCCCGTTCAGAGAAGACTTCGATCTTTTCGGCTTCGTGACCGGTCTCCTTGATCGCCTCTACAAGACGCTCTGTTTCTTCTCCGGAGATGAACGCTCCATGGACTCGCACTGGTTCTCCCTGGCCACTAGGAAGAAAGAGCATGTCACCACGGCCGAGAAGCCGTTCAGCGCCATTCATATCCAGGATTGTTCGTGAATCGGTCTTGGACGCAACCTGGAATGCGATGCGGGAAGGAAAGTTCGCCTTGATCACACCGGTGATGACATTCACTGAAGGTCGTTGCGTGGCCAAGATGATGTGGATACCCACGGCTCGAGACTTCTGTGCGAGGCCCATCAGCGAGGTCTCCACATCGGCTGGGGCCGTGAGCATGAGATCAGCGAATTCATCAATGATGATCACGATGTGAGGTAGTGTGCGGATCTCTTCCCCTTCGGCCACGATCTCCACTTCCTCGCCCGCTTCACGCTGCTTGGTGATCTTCTCGACTCGCGCATTGTAGTCTGCCAGATTCCGAACGGCCATTCGTGCCAGCATCTGATAGCGTACTTCCATTTCAGCCACCGCCCATTTGAGTGCCTCTGAAGCTTTCTTCGGCTCGGTGATCACGGGCACCAACAGGTGTGGAATGTCATTGTACATCGTCAGTTCGACAACCTTTGGATCGACCATCAACAGCCGAACTTGATCAGGAGTTGCACGTAGCAGGATGCTGCAAATCAGACAGTTGATGCACACACTTTTCCCGGCCCCCGTCGCACCCGCCACAAGCAGGTGGGGCATCTTGGCCAGGTCAGCCACGTAGGTATCTCCTGAGATCGTCTTGCCCAGAGCCATGGTCAGGATTGGATCCGCCTTCTTGAAGACCTGAGACTCCACAATCTCGCGCAGGTACACGGTCTCGCGATTATGATTTGCGATTTCAACCCCAACCACCTTCTTGCCTGGTACTGGCGCCTGAATCCGGATGCCCTGAGCGCTCATGACGCGCGCCAGGTCATCTGCCAATGCCGAAATTCGACCGACTTTCACGCCTGAAGCCGGTTCCACTTCATAGCGTGTCACCACGGGACCGGGGCTCACCTCGACCACTTTTCCGGAGACGTCGAAATTGTGGAGTGCGTCCTCGAGCACTTTCGCGTTCTGAAGCAGAATCTCTCGATCAACTTCTCCCTGATCATCAGGAATCGGATCCAACAGAGCGACCTTTGGCAACTTGTATCGAGACGGCTTTCGCTTCTTCGGCGGCGCTTCCGCCGACGCGGACCGGTGCGCCTTACTGTCATCCTTCTTGCCATTGAGCGGCTTGGTTGGGGCACCCTTCACCTTCTCGGGGATTGCAGCCGCCTTCTTCTCGATCGACTGAGACTGGGGTGGTGTGAGTGGATCTTGGTCCTCCAGCTTCGAGATGGGATCTTCGTCATGAGCGATGTCCTCTTCTGCGGAGACGGCTTCCATGAGCTCATGACGGCTGATAGTGGGCAGACGCGCCAACCCGGAGGGCGTTTCCTCCATGTCGTCGTGCCATTCTCGCTCATCGACCTCTTCTTCGTCCTCCTCCTCCACGTCTTCGTCGATTTCGGTGGGTCGACGGCGCAGTTCCGGAAGGCGAATCCGGCCGATGGCAGCCAACACGCCGCTCACCGACCCCGAAGCAGCCATGAACCCTCGGACGACGAACTGGCCAATCCGACGGGGATCGAGATCGGTTGCCTGCAGCAAGGAGGCGATGAGGAGGGCCAGGAGAACAATGGTAGATCCGACGCGACCTGCGTAAGGAATCAGCAAGGTTGATGCAGTCCAGGTTCCGACCGAACCACCCAGTTCGAAGGCCAGATACGGCGAGTACGTCGGCAGACCGGCGGCGATGGACAGAAACAGGGCCAACCCCAGCAGACCGAGAGTTCTCCCTGCGGCGCCTCGTGGGTCGTACCTCCGAAGCCGGTTCCACCCCCAAAGGAAACAGATGGCCGGTAGAACGAACGCGCTGGTACCGATGGCGGTGAACGCTGCGTAGGAGTAGTACGCACCGATCTGACCGGCCCAGTTGATGGTCGTTTCCGACATTCGGCTGGAGTTGGGTGGATCGAACTTCGAGTGCGTGAGAAGACTGAGCAGAAGGAACACGCCCAATGCACTCACGAGAATACCCAAGACGATCGGTCCCCGGTTCTCCGGCAGACGCCGTTCGGCAAGTTCTGGCATAGGATCAACCGCCACCGACTTGAGGCCGGCAGCCATTCTGGACACAACGGGAGAACTACGAGGGGAGTGGGGCTCCGCTCATGGCTGGAACGCGGTGTTTCTCAACTGATACAGCGACCCGGCGATCTGCACCTTGGGGAGATGCTCGATTTTGCACGTCCTGATGTGATCAGGACCGCGAGGAGTGCCGGTCAAGACTGGTCATCTATAGTAACCATATTCCTCGAGGTCTGCATGTGTGAAAATGCGGTTTTCACCGATTCGAATCTGCAAGATCACGGACTGATCCTACAGTAGTCCCCACCTCTTTCGCAGAATCCATTCGATGCTCAGCCCCCCTATGATCAAAAACAGCCACCATGATTGCGCAACCTCGATAGCAGCGTGTTTCGTCTCGCGATCTAGTGACGGCGGAGGAGAAAGCTTTTCAGCCAACTCTGGCCACTGGGCAAGCGAACGATAGGCGCCACCAGTGGCTTGTGCGATCTGCTGGAGCATTTCCTCGTCGAGTCTTTGGTCAGACATCTCCAGCGTCTGCACAGCCACGGAGAATTCCCCGCGGTCGTCACCCAGAACAACATCTTGCGAGGTGGCGCTGAGTTCGTAGGAATACGAGCCAGGCACCAAGTTCGGCCAGCTTGCCAGATACCGTCCTGCACCGAGGCGCTGGATCGTTGGCCGGTGAATCTCGCCATTCAGCGTGAAGTTGAAGTCCGCGTTGGAGAAGGGCTGCATCAGTTCATCAAAAACCTCGATCTGAAGCTGGGCAGCCTGTCCGTGCTTCACGACGGCCTGCTCTGGAGTGGATCTCACCTTGCGAGTCGCCTCCGGCAATCCGAGCCATTGGACGCTCTGTCGCCAGAAGCGCCTGATCGTCTGCGGGGTTTCGCCGACGCCACTGGCGAGCAGATCAAGTCGCCAGAAACCGCTGCCTACAGTAGTGATGAGTCTGCCCTGACCGTAGGTGACGGCCATAGCCACCGGTGTAGAGTCGACGGACAGCAGAACCGGTCCCTCCGCCGGCCGCTCGAGAGCCGATGCCATTCCGAGCAATGGTGGCAGCCTTGACCAGTCCAAGCCAGTGTCGTCCGTATGGCGAATCGCTGGATGTTGGCCGTGCTGACCGATCACGGGTGGACCCGACGCCGACTTGAGAGGTCGGGTAGGTACGAGCAAGGGCAGGCCAGACGAGGCAACACCACCGGAGTTCGCCTGTCGGTCTCCTGCAAGGAAGAGAAGGCCTCCCCCCGTTTGGACGAATTGTTCGACCCGCCTGGCGGTCTCGGCACCGAATTGCTGACGGGACAGGTCGTGAAGGATCAGGACGTCGAGATCCGACAGATCGACCTTGTCGATCCAGCCCCGTTCATGGGTGAAGAACTGGATCGTCAAGGAGGAGTCGGCAGCCAGCGTTCGGTGCAGAAAGGCGAAATCGGGCGACGCGCCACCCGTCACGGCCAGCACGTTGAGCCGATGGGGTCGCACCTGAACCAAAGTGGTTTCTACGTTGTTCTGATGGGTGACTTCACCCTCCATCGATGCGACTCGAATCGATAGTGACTGGAGCCCTGCCGGCATGGGCGGCAGAGGGATGTCCACCTGCTCAAGCACTCCTGGATCGGCGAACCGCCGCACTTCAGAGGCAACGACACTGTCCTGCAACGACACGTCGATTTGCGCGCGGCGGCCGGTGAAGCCCCACTGACGCAGGAAAATGCGTAGGACTGCTGGATGCCCGGACAACATGGGACCCGGTGGCTCAACGGAAACGAGCTGTACATCGTCGGGAGGAATTGCGGAACCCACGCCAAGGGCGTAAATCGGCACGCCCAACTCCTGAGCGGCGGCGACGGGATGGTCGCCAAGATTGTGACGTCCATCTGAGATAATGACCGCGGCGTGGAGTCGCTGACGCTCCGTCCCCCATCTCGGCGCCTGCTCAAGGGCTGATCCGATATTGGTCGCCTGCCCGGATGTGGGCGTGCCCAGTACGTTGGACCATGTGGAACGAACGGGATGATCTGAAAAGATGCCCACGACACTACGCTGCAGGGCCAGACCGAGACCACCGGACATTGAGTCGGCCACTGCCTGACGACGAGAGGTTCCCGCCTCGCGGATGGTCATCGATTGGCTGTTGTCGATCAAGGTCACGACGAGAGGGTATTCCGCCTGTTTCAGGACATAGCTGAGAATCGGTGCGATCAGCAGGGCCAGCAGCATGGAGAAAACGAGGCTACGCAGCAGTTGGAGCCACAGCAGGGCCGCCGTAGAGATCGGGGGCCTGGTCTGTTGATACGTGTGTCGCACGAACCACAGCACAGGTGGCCAGAAGAGCAGCCACCACCATGTCCCGTGAAGTGTGAGACCCGTGTCGAGAGAATCGATCAAGCGGGCCGACTGGCTTGTAGACCGGGCAGAGACAGTCTTGGACTCGCGTCGAGATCATACCCTTCGTCAACACGCCCACCACCAGAGCCCTGGGCGAATTGATGCGCCCCCACAGCCGCCACCATCGCCGCATTGTCCGTGCACAACGCGATCGACGGTACCGTGAGACGCGCGCCGATGGTCTCGGCTGCTTCCGCCAGTGTTTCTCTCAACCTTCGATTGGCAGCGACGCCTCCTACAAGGGCCACCCGATCGATGCATCGGCTCTTTAGCGCCCGCATGGTGCGATCTATCAGGACATCGACGACGGCCTGCTCGAAGCAGGCCGCAATATCAGGCGTCGCAGCCGTCAATGCCTCCTGACCACCCTCATTACGCAAGCTGTTCACGTAGGTGAGCACGGAAGTCTTGAGTCCGGAGAAACTCATGTCCAGCGTGTCTCGTCCGGACAGAGCGCGGGGAAACCGGATCGTCGTCGGATCGCCGTGCTCGGCGGATGCAGAGACTGCGCGCCCACCCATGACCAATTGACCCGGTGGGAGCAGGTCGAGGAGCTTGGCAACCTTGTCGAAGGCCTCCCCTGCTGCGTCATCAAGTGTGGCGCCGAGCAATTCGTAGTCACCCAGCGCGTGAACGAGAATCAGTTCCGTGTGGCCCCCGGACACGAGCAGCGCCACAAAGGGTGGTTCCAGATCGGAATCGATCAACGCAGAGAACAGGTGAGCCTCGAGATGGTGGACGCCCAGAACCGGCAGTCCGGTTCCATAGGCCAGGCCTTTGGCCAGGTTTACGCCCACCAGAAGAGATCCGACCAGACCGGGACCTTGTGTGACAGCGATGGCGGAGAGGTCTCTCAGTCTGGCGCCGGTCTGATCCAACGCATTCTCGATGACTGGAAGAGCGGCGCGAATGTGAGCCCGAGAGGCAAGTTCAGGAACAACACCACCATACGGGGCGTGGTCCATCTGCGACAGCACGGCAGAAGCTCGGACACTTCGCTCACTCGATGCGATGGCCGCAGCGGTCTCGTCGCAGGAAGACTCGATTCCCAGGATGAGCACGGCTTAGCGGACGACGATGTCGACCCGAGAAGGAGAGATCTCGAGTAGTTCATAGAGCCGATCTTTCGGACTGAGGACGGGATAACCTGCCTCGGTGTCGGGCTCTTCCTTCGATCCTGCATCGACGAAGAGTCCGAGATCGGTCTCGGGATCCAGCGACCCGATCAAGTCAGCACCTCCTCGGACTTTGACGGCGACTCGTGATGGTGCTGCCACAGCGCCCCTTCTACCCTCGACACGAACCGGGACGTTGGCGATGGGGTATTCGGCCAGCTCCTGAATATCTGCCAAAACGGTTGTGGACATGCGGTCGAGACGGAGCAAATCGGTCTGTGGCTGCTGCAAACTCACATCGACCCGCACGGGTTCGGAGAGTCCGGCCAGATGGATGGTGTCGGTCCGAATCGATTGGACGGACTCCACAAGGTGCGTGGGCCCGGAGATCGTGACCGAGTCAGGGCGGAGGGTAATCGGGCCTACGATGGTAAAAGAGTTCGCTACGGTTAGGTCGGCCATCAGGTCAATCGGGATGGTCCGCGTGCCAAGATGATCGACGACAAAAGTCACCTCCCGTGGCTCGATGACAGATTCAACGATGAGGGCCATCTCCGAGTGATCTTCGACCTGATCCGGGGATGGGCGCATCGTAATGCTGCCACGAACATCCGTTTCGGGCTGCATGTGCAACACCATGTCCGCTGCATTGAGACGGAGCAGATCCTTCCCGTGGCCGAAGACAGCGATCCGTACCGTGGGGGGAATCTCGGAGGCTACGACGAGTGCGGATTCGCCCGTTGCCGGAGGATCATCGACAAGGAGACGAATCTCCACTTCACGTCGGTAGCTGTGCTCCGTAACGGCGTGCAACCACAGTCCTGATGCAAGAAACAGGGCACCCAGCTTCACCCCCCAGTCTCCCGTAAGCCACTGTCTCAAAGGAGATCGCCCGTGGCAGGGGGTGTATCACCGCCATATTGCATGGTCACCTAGGTACGGGACCTATTTGTAGGATTCACGGAGCTCCTTGCCGACACTTAGCTCACCATTGTCGATCCGCAGATTGAAGCCGCAGTCTGGGTGAGTGCAGACCCAGGCTTTGTAGTGGATGGAAGCGCCATCGCGACCGTAGTCTGAGAGCGGCACGAGAACGCCCTGCTGACACTTCTGACACGTTGGAAATTGCTGTTCCATCCTGACATCCCCTCCCATAGGTGGTAACGTGGGCGACCCACAGGGGCCGTCGACGTCTCAGGCTTTTTGCTGCTCTGCTCCGCACCGAGCGGCGAAATCTTGCACAGTGGCTTCCTGTTCGAGTGTTTCGATGGAACCGGGCCTCAACTGTCGAATCTGGTGAATCGCTTCGTCTCCGGTAAGGCCCGCTCGGACGAGGTAGCAGGCGACCAGTGTTCCGGTTCGTCCCAGACCGGCACGACAGTGAACGAGGGTGGCCAGATTCTCTTGCATGGCGACATCGGCTGCGTCAAGAAAGAGATCAATTGCCTCGAGGCTAGGTGGTGTCATGTCGGGTACGGGAAGATGAATCCCTCGCAGACCTGCCTTCTCCAGCGCCTGTGGATCCAAAGGCGTTTCAGTGAGCGTCACGACCAGGCCGATACCCTGACTACGGATGATCTGCAGATCTGCTTCGAGTGCACCAGCGTGGGGGCTACCCCCAGGATGCCCGCAAGCAGCAAGAGATCCGTCTATCACCCAGCTGAAATTGAACGGCATCATGAACCTTGGGGCGACGGGGCCATGGGATGGGGCGGACCCTCTACCCAGAATGAACCGTCCGGACCGAACTCCTTCTTCCAGATCGGGGCGATCTCCTTGGCCCGGTCAATGATGTACCGACAAGCCGAAAAGGCTTCCGCACGATGAGGACTCGCGACAGTGATCAGTACTGAGATCTCGCCGATGCTGAGCCGACCGATTCGGTGCGAGATGGCCGCCGTACCGATCTTCCACTTGTCGTGTGCCTCCGCAACAATGGTTGACAAGACCTTCCGGGCCATAGGCTCGTAGGCTTCGTATTCCAGGTGATCTGTCTGCTGATCCGCAGCGTTGTTACGCACGACGCCTTCAAATCGGACGACAGCACCGTCTGTGGGTTCGACAACCCAGGCATGTGCATCGGAGCCAATGGGTTCCGCGGTGATGACAACATGATCATCACTCCCACCACTCACCGGGGGAATCAAGGCGACCTCATCTCCAGACTTCAGAATGCGCTCGTCCGTTGCGTATTCTTCGTTCACGGCGATGGAAAGAGAGGGAGAGATTCCAGCAAGGACCGGCACTAACGACGCCAGGCCGCGCCGAAGATCTCCGACGCTTGCTCCGGAGTCTATCTCTATCGACCTCTCACGGTCGCCGACGGCCTCTCTACAGGAGGCGAACAGAAGCAACGTAATCGTCATTAGACAGACCTCCACAATTTCGGCGAATATAGCTGGCAGCCCATAGGATCGCAATCAGTTGACTGCTGTTCTGAAACAGAGATGGGGCCATCAGCATATGCTGATGGCCCCGTCTCGCTACTGTCTTCCCGGCACTGGGGGCGAACCTCCAGTGAAGAGAAAATCTACTGCACGAAGGTCATCTTCTTCATCGAGGTAAAGGAACCAGCCTTCAACTCATAGAAGTAGACTCCGCTACCGACGCGAACGCCGGCATCGGTCCGGCCATCCCAAAGTTCAGTGTAGGAACCTGCAGGGAGTGTTCCGGAGACCAACGTCCGAACCACCTGACCTGTGACATCAAAGATGCGAACCGATACCGTCGCCTCTGTGGCGACATCGAAGCGAATCGAAGTCTCAGGGTTGAAGGGGTTCGGGTAGTTCTGATTCAGTGCCATGGCAGTCGGCAGTGCCTGCATTGGAGTCAGAGCGACCTCAATGGTCTGCGACCGACTCACACTACCGTCAAAGTCAACCTGGCGAAGATAGTAGTAGACGAAATCGGCAACGGGGAGTTCCTCGTCGAGGAACTCATAGGTGCGGAACTCGTTCACTGTGCCCTCACCACTGACCATGTCACCGACACGGTCGAAGGCATCGTTGTCCACGCTGCGGAAGACTTCCCATCCCAGGTTATTGCTCTGAGAAGGGACAGCCCAGGCAAGAACCACCTGGCTCTGCGGCGTGACGGCGCCTCCGAAGTCAGCCAACTCTGCCGGGACAGGAATGTCCCAGGTAACCGAGAAGTCGACAGACAGGTCGAGGGAGGTACCCTCGGAGTTGTCAGCAGACGTCGAGGCCGTCACCGACGCACTGGTGCTGCCCGAGAAAGGATCACCCTCGGAGTCGAGGGCGATGCTGGCATCACCCGAGTCATCGGTATCGACCGTGACCGTTGTGCTGGATCCAGCAGCAAGCTCATCACCGTCGATAGTGATGCTCTCGGCACCGTTGTTGGTGACGTCAAAGTCCACGCTCTGTCCACCTGCAGCTCCACCAGAAGCATCAGCGAAACTCACTGCAACTTCGACCTCACCAGCACCATCGCCGGATGAAAAGTCGGCGCTGACGTCTGTGACAGACGATGCGGTAAGGGTGGGGTCAGACACCGGCGGGTTCAAGGTTACCGACAGACCGAGGTCGTCGGCGGTGAACACGTCGAGATCGCTGGAGGTAGGTCCGAGTGAGATCTGCTCGATGGTAATGGTGGCTTCTGTATCCGCCGTGAACGTGGCCGAGGTGGTCAGGTTCAGGGTGAAGGTCAGATCGCCGTTTGTGCCCGGGCTAGTGCCCAGGATGTCCAACTCAGCGGCGCCTATGTCAACGAGCGAGGGATCGTCGGAATCAACGAGGCCAGGCAGAGCCTGCATCCCGCCCGTCTCGGTCATGGACGTAGTTGCCAGCGTGAAATCGTCTGCGTTGTTCACGGAGACGAGGACACGAAGTCGTTTTACACTCACGAGGCCGACTGCGTCGATCTCGATGTTGATGGTCTCTCCCGCGCCGACGCCAGCAGTCTTGCTGACATCACCGATTGAGAACGTGACACCCGCGTTGTCGCCAGCGAAGGCTCCGCTGATCAGTGCCAGGGAGAGGGCCAGGGCGAGCGTTGCTCCCCTGCGCAATCTCTGCATTCTGAATTTCTCCTGTGCTTTCATTCTTCTAGGCACTTCGCGCCTATAGTGAGAAGGGACCCCGCCGAAGCGGGGTCCCATTCTCATCTAAGGCGCTGCGAAGCGAGCGCTTACTTGAGCAGCAACATCTTCTTGATGCTATGGAACTCTTCGCCCGCACTGATGCGGTAGAAGTAGACACCGGAGCTCAAGGACTGCCCGTTGTTGTTGGTCGCGTCCCACTGGATCACATAGCGACCGGCCGTCTGGTAGTCGTTCACCAGAGTATTCACAACCTGGCCGAGCATGTTGTAGATCTCCAATGTGACCTCACCGGCCTCAGGCAACTGATACTTGATCGTCGTCTCCGGGTTGAACGGGTTCGGATAGTTGTTCTGAAGCGCGTAAACATCTGGACGCGTTTCGATCCGAACACTGGTCGGAGTCGTGATCCGGTTGAGACCATAGCTGCCGTCCTGGAGTGCGCCTGAGGAGATCTCGATGTAGCTGGCCTCGATCTCCGACTTTGCACGGAAGATCAGGTCAATACTAAGATCACCCTGGCTGGCCACGTCGCCGAAGGCGGCAACGTAGACCTCACGCTCACCCCGCGCGATGACCTGCGGCGTGGAGAGCTCAGATTCACCCAGAATGTTGTCTTCGACGTTGGTGCCCACGAACTCGAGCAGCTCAGCGTCAAAGGCGACTGTGAGGCCGTAGGCCTTGACCTCGACAAACTCCTCGAGGCTGACGGCGATGGTCATGTCTTCGCCCACGCGCGGCAACTCGAGGCCCGCGTCGAGGTAGAAGCGTGCATCGCTGTTCAGACCCGCCATCGTCGGGACGACCTTGCCGGCGACCTGGATCGCTTTGCCGAAGTTGTCGGCGAAGACGAAGAAGTCGTCGTAGTCGATCTGATTGTTCGGGCTCAGGTCGAAGGCAGGCTCATAAGCCTCCGCACCGGCCGACAGACCGAAGTGGTCGGCGAAGATGAAGAAGTCGTCGTAGCCAACACTGGCGTCAGCACCGAACAGACCCAGGACCGGAGTGCCGTCAGCTGCGACAGCGTTGTTCCGGACCGCCATGGCCGAGTTCTCCAACGCCGTGCCAGCCTCGTTGTCCATGTCGTACGGGCTCACCGTGTAGGTGTAGCGCACGCCATTGAAAACGGTCTGATCCGTGTAGGAGGTCTCGCCGGAGCCGGCCTTACCAACCAACTGGAAGGCACCGTCATTGACCTTGCGGTAAACGTTGTAACCGGTCACGCCTGCGGTCGTGAACACGTTGCTCGTGCCCACGGCCTGCGGATTGACGATGGTGAAGACCTGATCGTCAGCGGACTTGGCCCACTGAACGGTCACGCTTCCACCGAAGTCATTCGGCGTGTCAATTGCCTGCAGGAATTCAACAGCCTGCGGGGCGATGTTGTCGATCGCACGAACGGGCTCCACGGTTCCACGGAGGTTTGACTGCATGACGCCGTCAACCACCTTGAAGCGCGGGGCAACGCCGGTCTCGTCAAAGGCAAGGGCCTCTGGGGTGAGACTGGCGAAAACCGGGGCGTTGAGATCCAGCTGCGCTGCATCACGCGAGCTCTGCATCGTCTCGGCCATCAGTTCGTACGAAGCAGCCACTGTGGTAGCGGCATCAAAAGCAACCTTGGAGCTGGACAGACCACCACGTTCGGCGGCGACGCTGTAGTTCGACTCGACGGCGTCAAGGGTGGCAACGATGGCGCGAACCACCGTCTGGCCAGGAACCGCGTCAACACTTGCCCATGCAACGTTGGCCTGTGCCGGCTCGGCGAGGGCAACGAGGCCACCCGCACCGTCGGAACCGGTGGTCACTGTGATTTCGCGATAGATCCGGTAACCGGACAGAGTCGCGTGATCGTCGCTGGCAGGCCAAGTCAACATGACAAAACCGCCCTGGTCACCAAGGTTGTCAGCACCCTTGTAGTCAGCGCCGACCAGAGTATCAGGATCGTCGATGACGGTGGCGCCGTTCCCGTCAACCACGACGGTCATGTTGCCTTCCTCGGAACCGCCTGTAACCTGGCGCGCCGAGACGGTCAGACTTCCACTGTAGCCCTGGCTGTTCAGCCAGAATCCGCCCGCGCCGTCCTTGATCTGAATGGCGTTGGTCGGATGATCGACACCGAGTGCATTGGTGGAGATCTCGACGAAGGAGTTTGTTTTAGTGGCGTTGCCGAACTCGTCAGCCAGCGTCAGGGTAACCCAAGTCGCATCGCCCTGACCGATTGTGGCAGCGCCAGCCGACAGGACGATCGAGTCAATGGCAGCGGCGCTGACGCCGATTTTGCTGGCGAGCGTACCGACATACAGCTTCGTGGTATCGGTGCAGTCACTCACAGCGACCGTGATAGAATCGACAGCGGTTGTGTCGCGGAGATTCACAGTCCGCGAGCCTGTCACCCAGTCATCCGCGTTCAGGAGGAAGCGACCTGCCGTGGTGCTGTCGGTGGTGACGCCGGTGC
>PATE01000106.1 GCA_002712305.1 Gemmatimonadota bacterium
CCTGCAAACGCCATAGACGGCCAGAACGTCCAGACCAATCGGCCCGAGTCAACGGTCAGACTAGTCCACGGACTTTACGATCTCGATCATCACCTTCGTGGTCCCGGCCTGTACCATCTCGAGTTCGAGAGCGGCTGCAAAGGAGAGATCGAGTATTCGCCCCTCAATAAAGGGACCACGGTCATTCACCTTGACCACGACCCATCGGCCGTTGCTGAGATTGGTGACTTTCACAATCGTGCCTAAGGGCAAGACCCGATGGGCGGCGGTGAGTTTGTACATGTTGAAAACTTCACCGTTGGCCGTTTTCCGTCCGTGGAATTGCTCGCCGTAGTAGGACGAAACGCCGATCTGGTAGGCATTGGCCGTAGAGATGTTCTGTGGGTCCACGGGATGCGCCGTCTGTGTTGGTTGCACGACGGGAGGTGGCTTTGATCTCGACGTGGTTCCACCTGAACGGGAAGCGCGCCCAGGCGACACCGTCCCGTCAGATCTATAGATAGGGCGCGGTATGCAGCCGGCGAAGCCAACCACAAGCACAACCCCGAGCACCCACCGACGACCTCTCATCGTGAATCGTCCGTCGCCGGCCTCAGGACTTCAACGAACCCACAAGGTCATCGAGACGAGCGATCCCCGCCTTCCGACAGTAATCACCAAGTCCTGCGACGATGTCCGCTGCCGCACCAGGTTTCACGAAGGTCGCCGTTCCCACTTGAATCGCGCTGGCCCCCGTAATGAGGAATTCGAGGGCGTCCTGCGTCGACGAGATTCCACCAAGCCCCAGCAGTGGCACATCCACAGCCTGCCGAACTTTCCACAACATGGCCAGGGCAACCGGTTTGATCGCAGGTCCTGAGAGACCTCCGGTGACATTGCCCAAGATGGGTCGTCGCGCCTCAATATCTACGGCCATACCGACCAGTGTATTGATGAGCGAAACCGCATCTGCTCCGGCATCCACGACACTGCGGGCAATCTCGGTGATGTCGGTAACATTTGGCGTCAGCTTCGCGATGACCGGTAACTTCGTGTGTCGTCGGACGGTGGAAATGACATCCGCCGACGCTCTAGGGTTGCACCCAAACAGGACGCCACCCTCCCTGATGTTCGGACAGGAGATATTCACCTCGATCCCCGCGACGCCTCCCAGTGCGTCAATCCGGGCCGTCATTTCGCCGTGTTGCTCGACGGTGGGTGCGGCGATGTTGACGATGACCTTCGTCTCCAAGGTGGAGAGAAATGGCCATTTGTGCTCGACGAATCCCTCCAACCCCGGATTCTGCAGGCCAATGGCATTGAGCATCCCAGATGGGGTTTCCACGATTCGTGGCGGCCGGTTTCCCGATCGGGGTTCGGGCGTGATGGTCTTGGTGATGATCCCTCCCACCTCGGCCAGCCGCAGAAAGGGCTCGAGCTCCTCGCCATACCCGCAGGTGCCCGAGGCGAGCAGGACCGGATTGGCCAGATCAATACCTGCAACCCGCGTGCTCAGGTCAACCTGTTGTGCGTCACTCACCAGACGATCTCCGTGGCGTCATAGACAGGACCGTCGACGCAGACCCTGGTGAACTGATCATACGGCGAGTTCGCCTGTGTCCGGCGTTCCACCACGCATCCTACACATACACCGAAGCCACAGGCCATATATTCCTCCAAAGAGGAATAGCAGCGGACGTCGGCCGACTCGGTGGCCGACGCGACGGCAGCCATCATGGGGTGGGGACCACAGGTGTAGACCACCGGTTTGTCCTCTTCCTTCAAGGCCTGAGCCAGCAGGTCGGTGACAAATCCGTGATGCCCGAGACTGCCATCGTCCGTCGCCAGACGAACGTGCTCGGACGCTGGAGACAACAGTTCCAGGGGGAGATGTTTTCCCGCAGTGCGAGCCCCGACGATGAGGATAGGATCCATCCCTGTTGAGCGCAGGTGTGTGCCCAGGTGAAGCAGAGGAGGTACACCGATTCCCCCACCTACGAGGACGGGACGGGCATCATCGGGCACGTCGGGAAAGGGATTCCCCAGGGGACCGAGGCAGTCGATTCGATCACCCTCGTTCATGTCGCTGAGGGCTCGCGTCTTGGGCCCGACCACGTCGTAGAGCACGCCGAAGGTCGAACCCACCCGGTCGACGTGGCTGACGCTCAGTGGCATCCGCAGGAAGGGTGTCGTCGTCGTCCGTGAGGGTCGAATCTGTACGAACTGGCCCGGTCGTGCGCAAGGCAGATGGCCATCGATCCTGATCTGCAGGAACCGAAAACCGTCGGCCACTTCCTCATGAGAGAAGACGACACCTTCCAGATCCTTCGTCGTTTCCTCCATCATCGCACTCCTACTCGGCAGCGCCGGCCGGCTCCCCTGCGTCGGCGATGGCCGGCGGGGAGATCGAGGGTGGCTTGAGTGTGAGCGCCAGCTCAACCCAGACTGGCATCAGAAACTCATTTCGCCCCTCGGCCGCGTAGAAACGGTAGCGTCTCGCCGCTGCAAGCGCGGCAGTGACGAAGGGCTCGTCGCCACTGAAAACGTCGACCAATTCGGGTTCGCCATCTTCATTGATCAGAATATCTACGACGACCTGCGCCGAGTCGCCGTTGGCTTCGGCCGGATACAGGGGTTGGACGCTCTCGCGGACAAAGGGCTCCTCCACAATGGTGAAAAAGCCGGGCGACAACTCCAGTGCCGTTGAGTCTGGGGCGATTTCCACCGTCTCTAGTTCTGAGATCTCCACTTCTTCAGGCTCGGCGCGGATCAACGTTGGGAAACGGTCTACGAGTCGCTGAACCTCAATATTGTCGCGATCCTGTCTCATCGTCAGACGCAGATAGTGGTTGGCGGAGTCAGGATTGTCTTCGCGCACATGATATTCGAAGAGCCGATGCAGAGGAAGCACCGATGTCGAGGCGTTGACCAGACCAGTGCGGAAGTGCTCGACGGCGTCAGAAAAATACCCCTGCCGCCACGCGGCCTCGCCAAGCCCCGCATGGGCCAGACCGTTTCGGGTCTGCTTCTCCTCCAGACTCAGTTCGAACCACTCCGCCGCCCGCTCAAACTGCCCACGACGTAGGGCTCGCATCCCCAACCCGAGAAACTTCCGCGAGAATCCCGCTGAATCCTCCTCTACTGGTTCGACAGCAAGCAAGGTAAGACGCTCGCCGGGTCGGCTCCCTTCCCCGAGTCTCTGCAGTGTCCGTTCTAGGCGTGCCACCATGCCGTCACGTTTCGACTGCGTGCGTAGCCGGACGAGCTCCCCATAACGCGTGTGGGAGAACTCATCTCCAATCCGGGCGAAGCGAGCTTCCACTTCGACAGAATCCTGTGGCCGGACTGTCTCCAGCGTCCGCGCCACCACGAAGGCGGCCTTGGCCGCCGTCAGCGTTCTCGGATATGCCTGAATCAGACTGTCGAGTCCTGGCAACCATCGCTCGACCTGCTCTGGTGTTTCGAGCCGCGGCGCCTCGAGTCGCAGGAATTCTTGAACCGCAAGATCTTCGGCACTCGGGATGGCATCGAAGCCTAGAAACCGCCGCGCAGCTCCGGCGTGTACGGTGGTCGGAAACTCCTCGATGAGCCGGCGCATGGGGCGTTCTGCTGCCTGTCGATCCTGACGAAGTGTCGAATGAACCCAGGCAAGATTCCACAACGCGCGCGGCACGTGAGGTGATTTCGGAAAACGCTGCGCCAGGACCCCATAGAAGTGGGCGGCAGAGTCGGCCTGCTCCATGCCGGCCCTGTAGAGATCGGCCACCGTGAAGAGTTGATCCTCCAGCGTCTCGGTCCTTGCAGTGCGTGAGCGCCGACTACGCGCTTGCTGGATTCGTCGCTGCCGTTCCTCGTCGTCTTCCTCGTCATTCTGCTCGCGCAACGAGGGGCGTGTAACCAAGGGCTGCCAACGGCCGGTCTCATCGAAGGCGGGTAGATAGCTGGCCGTATCCTCATAAGCGACACTGGACGTATCATCGATGACCGCAGAGACCTCAGCCACCACGGTGTCTGGCATCGATACGCTTGTGCTATCGAGAGTGGCGACTTCGTCCACGCCCGTGGAGTCGGGATCCTGCCCTTCCTTGGTCTCGGGCCCCAGTTCAGGCTCGGGTTGGGGCGGGTGCATCGCAACTGCAGCCAGGGAATCCGCTTCGAAGACATTCTCCAGGAGATCGTCCAGGGCGGTGAAGGTCTTGATCATCTCACGGGCCAGTGAGTCGGCGATGGAGCCCTGCTTTTCTTTGCTCACCTCCTCCAGATACTCAGAGGCCAGCAAGCGATCTCCTTCCTGCCGCAGATACAGCAGCCCGGTCTCATAGAGCGCACGGGCAGAGACATCACTCTGTGGAAAATCATCTCGGATCTGTTCGTACTCGGCCAAAGCCTGGTCAATGTCTGCACGCGCCCGGTGGTAGTCGCCGATCAGCAGACGCGTCTCGCCTTCCCACCCCCTGAACCGCCCCTCTCGCAAGAGCTTCTCGTACACCGCGAGGGCCGCTTCGCCATCGCCCTTGGAATACAACGCCTGTCCTGAGAGGAGTCGAGCGCGGTATTCGATCGAGTCTGGCGGATCTGCCTGCAGGGCCTGTGAGAATGCTGCCAGACTGCTGTCGATTTGTCCGGGTTCATCAAGGGCCATGTGAGCGCGCCCGATTCGCAGCCAGAGCTGGCTACGCAGCTTCGTGCGTGGAAAGGCCTCCAGCGTCGAGCGATACTGTTGGATTGCAGAATTCCAGTCCTCGTCGCGATCTGACATCTCTCCCAGTCGGAGCCCGGAGAGCGCACCCACGATGGGCCGACGATCACTCATCAGCGACCGGAACAACGCGCGTGCCTCTTCGGGTTGACTCAGTTTATCGAGGCACAGGGCTCGCCAGTATCTGGCTTGGTCGAGAAACTCACTGTTGGGAAAATTGTCTTCGAGATCCTGCAGCGAACGAGAGGCATACTGGTAGTCACGCTTCCAGTATAGCGCACGGCCGATGAGGAACATGGCATCATCGACAAGATCAGACTCGCGATGTTTGTCCAGGACGAGGGATGCCTTGCGGACGGCCTTCTCATACAGGCCTTCGTAGGTCCCCCGTGCACGCTGATTGACCGAGCGATTTCCGAGCTCTCGCTCGTATTTCGTCCGCTTTTTCTCGGCGTCTCTAAAGTACTTTTCGGCGTTGTAGAAGGTGTTGAAATAGACACACGACGACAGCACTGCAACAAGCAGTCCCAGAACCAGCCCGTGCCAGACCCGTCCGAATCGCCAGCGGCTGTCAGCCGACACGGTGGTAGTCCTGCACCGCCCGTGGCTGAGGGGGCGATACCTGAAGGGCTTCGATTCCCGTCGCTGCTGCAACGGCCCCAGAGAGAGTTGTCGTGTACGGAACCCCGTGCAGAATCGCCGCCCGGCGGACATACGTGTCATCGTGTTGAGACTGCTCGTCCTGCGGAGAATTGATCACCAGGCAGATCTCGCGACTACGGATGGCGTCCTCCACGTGGGGTCTTCCTTCATGGATCTTGAGGATTCGTTCAGCATCGATTCCATGACGTGCCAGATACACCTGGGTTCCGTCGGTAGCGATCAGGCTGAATCCAGCCTGCTGCAACCGTCGGGCTACGTCGACGACGCCCTCCTTGTCGCGATCGTTGACGCTGAGGAAGACCTTCCCTCCCGAGGGAAGCATAGACCCCGCCCCGAGTTGTGCCTTCAGGAAGGCTTCACCAAAGGTGGCCCCAATTCCCATAACTTCACCCGTCGACTTCATCTCGGGGCCCAGGCGACCATCGGCACCGGCGAATTTGTTGAACGGAAGGACCGCCTCCTTCACCGAAACGTGCTCCACCTCCGCGATCCGCTGGGAGAATCCCTGATCGCTCAGACTCTTACCCGACATGACACGCGCTGCGATCTTAGCCAGGGGGCGACCCGTCGCTTTGCTCACGAATGGCACCGTTCGAGACGCTCGCGGATTCACTTCGAGCACGTATACATCTTCGTCATGAATCGCGAACTGGACGTTCATCAACCCGATCACTTTCAACGCCTGCGCCATTTCGCGCGTCTGGTTGATGATCGTCTCCAGATTCTGTGCCGAGATGTCGTGCGGGGGCAGGACGCAGGCACTGTCTCCGGAGTGAACTCCGGCGTGTTCGATGTGCTGCATGATGCCGCCAATCATGACGATATCACCATCGGCAACGACATCTACATCGAACTCTTGCGCGCCCTCGAGGAAGCGATCGATGAGGATCGGGTGCTCTGGCGACGCAGAGATTGCCGTTTCCATATAGTGATCGAGGCGTGCCTCGTCATAGACGGTGACCATGGCGCGACCACCCAGCACATAAGAAGGCCGCACGAGCACGGGATACCCGATACGCTGGGCAATGGCCCTCGCCTCCTCGACGCTGCGGGCCATGCCATTCTCAGGTTGCCGAATGCCCAATTCACGCAGCAGGTTTCCAAAGTGTTCGCGGTCTTCGGCCAGATCGATGCTCTTCGGGGAGGTTCCGATGATCGGCACGCCATTGGCTTCCAGTTCCAGCGCGAGATTCAACGGCGTCTGGCCACCAAACTGCACGATGACGCCCTCGGGTTTTTCGTGCTCGACGATGTGGAGGACGTCTTCTACTGTGAGGGGCTCGAAATACAGTTTGTCGGCGGTATCGTAATCGGTGGAAACGGTCTCTGGGTTCGAGTTGACCATGATGGTCTCAAAACCATCTTCGCGCAGGGCAAAACAGGCGTGGACACAGCAGTAGTCGAACTCGATGCCTTGACCGATCCGATTTGGTCCGCCACCCAGGATGATGATTTTTCGCCGATCGGTTGAGACTGATTCATCTTCCTGCTCGTAGGTCGAATAGTGGTAGGGCGTGTAGGCAGCGAATTCGGCAGCGCAGGTGTCGACGGTCTTGTAGACAGGACGCACCCCCTGTTCGTGACGCGCCTGCCGCACCTTGTCCTCGGATGTGGACCGCAGAAATGCCAGCTGGCGATCGCTGAATCCCATGGCTTTGGCGTGATGGAGACTCCCTCGGTCGGTCAGGATGTCATCTTGACTGGCGATCTGCCGGCCCGTGTCGAAGATCTCTACGAGACGATCGAGGAACCAGGGATCGACCCGGCTCAGGCGGTGGATTTCCTCGACGTCGAATCCCTTGTCCATGGCTGCTTTGATGAAGAACAAACGCTGCGAGGAGGGATTGACCAGGCCTTCTCTCACCTCGGCGTCGGAGAGCCGAAGCGGGTCGAGATCCTTGCCATCTGCGCCCCATCCTGAACGTCCGACCTCGAGAGAGCGCATGCCCTTCTGAAAGGACTCGTGGAACGTGCGGCCGATCGCCATCGTTTCACCGACGGAGCGCATCTGCGTATCGAGCGTATCAGGTGTTCCCGGGAACTTCTCAAAGGCCCAGCGTGGGATCTTTGTCACCACGTAGTCGATGGTGGGCTCGAAAGACGCCGGCGTCTCCCGCGTGATGTCGTTGGGGATCTCATCCAGCGTATATCCGATCGCCAGCTTCGCGGCGATCTTGGCGATGGGGAAACCCGTCGCCTTGGAAGCCAGGGCGGAACTGCGAGACACGCGAGGGTTCATCTCGATCACAACCATTTTGCCCGTGGCGGGATCGACGGCAAACTGAATATTGGAACCACCCGTGTCGACACCGATGCGCCGAATCACTCGAATGGCGGCATCTCGTAGTACTTGGAACTCTTTGTCGGACAAGGTCTGCGCAGGCGCCACCGTCACGGAGTCTCCCGTGTGGATTCCCATGGCGTCGAAGTTTTCGATCGAGCAGATGATGACGACGTTGTCGTTCAGGTCGCGCATCACCTCCAACTCATATTCCTTCCACCCGAGGACGGAGATCTCGATCAGGACCTCGTCGATCGGACTCAACTCGATGCCGCGGGCCACGATACGGTCGAATTCCTCGCGATTGTAGGCCACGCCACCGCCTGAACCACCCATCGTGAACGAAGGCCGCACGATAATCGGGAATCCCAGTTCGTCGATGTGCGTCTGGGCTTGCTCGAGGGTGTTCACGAAATAGCCGTGTGGCATTTCGAGTCCTGCATCGTCCATCGCCTTCTTGAACAACTCGCGATCTTCGGCGGTCTTGATTGCGTCTATCTTGGCACCGATCAGTTCGACGCCGTGACGCTCGAGAGCTCCGCTCTCTGCCAACTCGACGGCGGCATTCAGCGCCGTCTGGCCGCCCACGGTTGGCAGAAGGGCATCGGGCTTCTCGATGGCAATGATTCGCTCACACACCTCGGCCGTAATGGGCTCGATGTAGGTGCGATCCGCCATCTCCGGGTCGGTCATGATCGTCGCCGGATTACTGTTGACGAGGACGATCTCCAGCCCCTCCTCGCGCAGCGCTTTGCATGCCTGGGTACCGGAATAGTCGAACTCGCAGGCCTGACCGATGACGATCGGCCCCGACCCGATGAGCATGATCTTCTGTAAATCCTTACGACGAGGCATGCAGCCAGCTCCGCCGCGTTCGTGACGCGGTAGTGAGGAGATTCGATGTGAGTGACAACGGGGAGGCGAACCCGAGGGCCCTGACAGGCAACCTGAAGGCCCAGATACGGCGAGAGCAGGAGTGCATCAAGGCACGCCTGCTCGATTCAACACGACGGTTAATACCCAGATCTCGATCACGATTTCTGCATGAACCCCAACCAGATCAACAGGATGATGAGGGCCACCGTGGTGGCGTAACCCACCTTCAGCAGATTCGTCCGCACTTGAGACCAGTCGACCCTGCCACCAAGAATCTGCCGGCGGAACACGGGTCGTTGGGGCTCGTCAGCCTCTCCTTGAAAACGCTGCCCATCGATGAGACGAACCAGACGTGGATCCACCTCGGCAATGGTGCGAAGGATCTGTCGTTTGCGTCGGGCGACCTTCTCCGAGAATTCGTGCGCGGCGCGAGCCGCGTCATCGACGGTCTCGTCCGATGCGACCGCCTCGAGGGCCTGGTCTGCAGCCTCCTCGATGGCATCCTCGACGGTGTCCGCTGCCTCGGTACGCTCCGTCTCGGCACGATCGGCGATGAGAATGACCGTCTGTTCCCGGGCCAAACACTCCGCCAGACCACTGACGGCATCGCGATCTTTCACATTTTCCTGGATCACGGCGTAACAGGTATCAATGAAGCGTTTGAAGTCCTGGCGGACCTCATGCTGAGACAAGCCCAGGAGATAGGACTCCTCGATCATCTCCTCAATCGCTTCTTTCACCTTGGAGGACATACGATCGCCTGCTACGGTCAGGGAAATCAGGGCCCGCATGCGGTAGGCAAACGAGCCCGGAAGTCAGAATCTGTCTTGGGGAGCAGATCGCTCTTACAGTACCCTATGTCCACTCGACTGTCAAGAATTGGCCGATGTACAATCTCGCCGCTGTTCTCGCCCTATTTGAGTCGATTGAAGGCGTGACGAGCATCGAGATAGCTCTGAGGCAGCCGGTCGAGCAGATCACCGGCCATCATTCCCCATTCGCCCAGGTCGTCACGGCTGCGGTCGCCGGCTGCTCCGTGGAGATAAGCGCCCATACAGCTGGCATCCTGTCCTGCAACCCCCTGCGCCATCAGTCCGGCGATCAAACCGGTCAAAACATCCCCTGCGCCAGCCGTCGCCATGCCGGCGTTGCCCGTGGGATTGACGAACGTTCGCCCATCGGCTGACGCGATCACCGTGGGTGAGCCCTTCAGCAGCACGACCGCCTCAGTACATTGTGCCACCTGACGCGTGACCCCGACAGGGTCTTCTCCAACCTGCTGCACCGACCAGCCACTGAGCCGAGCCATCTCTCCCGAGTGAGGAGTCATCACGACGGGTGTCTTCATCCGCTGCAATATCGACAGATCGTCGCCGATGGCGAACAAACCGTCTGCATCGACCACGATGGGCGGGAGATTCGTGGATGCGAACAGACGACGGACCAGTTCCATCGTCTCGCGGTGGCGGCCCAGACCTGGCCCGACGGCCGCCACGTCGCTCGAGCCGACCAATTCTAGCACATCGCCGAGGGCGCGAACCGAAAGACATCGGCGCCGGCGCACTTCGGGCAACGGCCGGGTCATGGCTTCAGTAACCTTGGTCTCGAGAACATCATGCAGGCTTCTGGGGATTCCCACCCGCACACGACCCGCCCCGGCGCGCATCGCTCCCTGGGCGGTGAGAGCGGCGGCCCCCGTCATCCCTGCAGATCCGGCGATGACCGCTACACTCCCACAGGATCCTTTGTGTGCAGTGGCTTCGCGCTCGGGAAGATTTGCACCGACCCACTCCTGCGTGAGCAGTCGAAGTTCGCTCTCGCAGGCGTCGATGGCCGCCTGAGGGAATCCGATCTGGGTGAGCGCCAGGTCTCCGCACTGACCCCGGGCCGGATGGAACAGATGGGCGATTTTTGGCAGGTCAAAAGTGACGGTCAGATGGGCCCGGATCGCAGGTCCGGGGAGGATTCCCGTGTCCCCATCAACACCGGATGGCAGATCGATCGCCACGACGGGGCAACGGCTGGAATTCACCGCATCGATGATCGTCGCCTGGGGTGTCCGCACGGGTCCCTGTACACCCGTTCCCAGAATGGCATCAACGATGAGATCACATTCTGAGAAGTCCGCCACTGTGGTCGTGTCGAGAATCCTCGGCGTCAGATCGACCTCGGCGAGCCGGTCCAGGTGGACTGTTGCATCTTCGCCGAAACGATCAGGAGGCTCGAGCAGATATAGATCGACTTCGACCCCCGCATGCTTCAGTCGGCGGGCTACCACCAGCCCGTCGGCTCCGTTGTTCCCCTTCCCACACACGACGGCGATGCGCAAACCTTCCAGTCCATCCCAGCGATCACGAATGGCCTCCACCACGCGTGCACCGGCGCGATCCATCAGTTCGTATCCTGGGATCCCATGCTCGCGTATGCTGCACTCATCCACACGATGCATCTGGGCACTGGTAACGATCTTGGGCCCCATCATGAGAGGGTCTCCTGCAGGCGATCTATTCCCACGGTCGCAGAATCTCTCGCCAGGTTCGCGTTCGGGTCGGCAGTGCATCCAGGTGCGGCAGGAGACCGGCCAGGACTCGATACGACTGGACGGCAATAAGGCTCATCACACCACACAACCACCCAACACCGCTGAGAATACCCATAGCTGCAACGCAGATCACGGTGGCGAGGAGCATCAGTGCCGTGAGAGGCCGGCCAAACACGAGCATCACTCCCTGTTGCAGAATCTGACGGACAGGGGTCGAAGAGTCGAGACAGAGCAGGGGCAGCCAGTAGATACTGATCAGCACGAGGGCAAGCACGAGCCACATCATGAATCCGCTGAGCATGGCGCCTATCCAGCCACCCAAGTGATGGTAGAACACCGCATTAGCTCCCAGCAACGCCACAGCGAGCGCTTCCCCAAGTCCGATGGCTTGAACCACCAAGGCCCGTGTCCGGACGATGGCCATCAACTGGCCTCGGTCGGGTGAATCTGCACCCCGGATCCAGGGCGCCGTAGCGGCCAACAACAGCACGGTGGGCGGTGAATAGGTGACCAGAATCAACCCCGCAACAAGACCGATGACCATCACGATGGGCGCGTCGAGGCGTACCCCCACCAGTTGAGACGTCTGCAAAAGCCAGAGGGCGGCAGCAAACCACGGAAGCGAGAGCAGTCCCCACAGCAGATTCAGAACGACCGCGCCACCGAGGTGATCGTAGACCGTCCCGAACAGCCCTGCAACGCGACGTGAGTTCTGTGAGTCAGTCGTCGACGCCACGACGGAGGAAATCGGCATAGGTCTTGGCCGTCAGCAGAAGATCTCTGATCGGAACGCGTTCGTCTGCACCGTGGGGCCTCTCCCCATCGACGCCATACCCAATCCCCGGCAAACCGGCTCCCTCCACGAAATAGTGCAAATCCGTGAACCCTGTGGTGACGCGAAACGCCGGCGCCCTGCGTCGCACACTTCTAACCGCCTCGGAAAACGTCTGCGCCAGAGGGTCCTGCTGCTGAGTGACGCAAGGTTCGATGGCAAGAAGCGTGTCGATGTGAACTTTGGCTCCCACGGCCGAGACGGCAGCGTCAATGGCGGCCACCAGTTCACTGCGGGCGGCGGAGATCCGTTCTCCGGGAACCAGACGACGGTCGATGCTGAAATGAGCTGCACCCGGGACGGTATTCACCTTTTGCCCTTCGCCGCCCGAGAACACGCCACCAATGCTGATGGTGGGTGAGCGGTCCGATCCAGAAGGGTCCCGCCACTTGCGGCTGCGAGTGACGAGGCGCCGCTTCACATCTTGTAGTCTCGACACGATGAGGGCCATGTGCTCGAAAGCGTTGATTCCGCGCTCCGGACTCGAAGCGTGCGCCGCCTTGCCCGCAATCGACACGTCGAGCCAAAGGACGCCATTGTGACCCAGACCGACACGAGGGCCAGAGGCTCCTTCGCAGACAATGGCGTAGTCTGCATTGACGAGTCCCTGTTTCACAACCCATCCCGCTCCCAGAGCGCCCCCGGTTTCCTCATCGGCTGTGAAGGAACACTCGATGTTCATCTCCAGGGGGGTCTGGGTTGCCTGGAAGGCTTCGATGGCGGCAAGCAGACTGGCGATGGAGCCCTTCATGTCCCCTGCACCACGGCCGATAAGCCATTGTCCGTGGATGTCAGCGCCGAAGGGAGGATGTTGCCAATCGGCGGCGTTGACGGGAACCACATCGTAGTGGGCGTTGAAGTGAACCGTCCGTGGAGCGCCCGAATCGAGACGGGCAACGACGTTGTAACGCGGAAAGGAAGGATCCACATCTTCGGCGACCAGATCTCTATCGGCGACCCGATGCACCCTGGTGCTCATGCCAAGGGAGCGACAGCGTTCGGCCAGTTGATCTGCCATCCCCCGATACCCGTCGCCGGGCGGATTCACCGTGGCGTGGCGGACCATCTGTTGTAGGTCGCGCACGATGCGGCGTTGGGATCGGTCGATGTGCTGGAAGATGTTCATGCCAACCCGCCTGACTGTCGCAGTTCGGAAGAGCTGATATCCACACGGAAGCTTGCTTCCGGAATTCCGACGAAAAGGGGTCGGTGTCGGGAGGAGATCTCCATGGATTCCAGCCCCCTATAGCTTCCCTGCCAGACTCGACCCGCAACGAAAAAGCGCGATCCACCCTCTAGTAGCTCATCCAACGCCAGCTCCATCTTTTGTACCGATCCGTAGTAACGCGGCTCGATCACACGCTGTGCTGTGTCATAACCGATGGCGAAATCGCAACCGGGAAACAAGCGGGCTTTGCCATCGAAGGTGGGCTCGCCTGTGACGATCAGACCCAGTTCGTGTTCACGTACACTCTCCCACCTCATCCACACCTCGTCGTAGCCCAAGGGTGGTTTATCTACGTTCTGCACTGACAGTTCCAGGATCGGCTCGCGCCCACTGAGATGACCTGCCGCCGAAGCCAGTCCGAGGTGTCCCGCATGGATTGGATTGAAGGAACCGGCCACGAGCAGCCGCTCATGCCGACTCGGTTCGGCCGTGGCCGACTCCCCATTCCATTCGATCGCCGGCACCCGTCCCGCGAGCAGATCCTCAAGTGGCAGGTCGACGGGTATCTGCGAATCGGTGATCGACACCCACTCGGGGCACGGATCGTCGACGCGCCGGGTTTCGAAGGCGGCGGCGAGCAGATCGACCAGCGCGAGACTGAGCGCTCGTTCTTGTTGTTGCCGGTCGACGGCGTCTTTGTCGAAGGCGACCTGGCGAAGGTGGTATCGCTCGTTCGCCCTTACAACCAAAGATGCACGGTCTGCACCACGACGTTGCCGCGACGTGGTCAGTGCCGCCGTCACGCCGACGCCCGCCGCATCCGATCGGCTCGTGTGCCGGCCCGCGCGTTGGCAGGCGACCAGGGCCATGCGTCGCGCGGTCTCAGGGTTGGTCGGATGGGGTCCCTCTTGCTCGAGATACTCTGCGAGGGCCGCTTCGTGGTAAGGAATCTGTGCATCGGTGATGGACCGCGAGGCACCGGGATGACCCAAGAGCCAATTCAGGGCCAGTGACCCGCCACCGGTCACCGCCAACGCGACGGGACGCTGGGTGGCCTGGATCGCCTCAATGACCTCTCTCAATCCGCTGTGCGAACCACTCACAGGGCGCCCACGAAATCGAACACACCACGAATGCCCCACCCAGTGAGAAACAGACCACTGGCGATGTTCAGCACGAGTAGCAGCTTGCCCATCCTCAACTGTGGAGGAAGGAAACGACGATCGGTCCACACCATGAGTAGACACCACAAACCGCATGTGAGAACCCCCCCAAAGATCGCCGCCGGCGTGACGATCTGCACGGGATTGCCGCCCAACCACATGATGAGCACCCCACCGATGCCGCAGTAGCACACAACCCAGGGCCGCAGTTGAGAAATCGACATCTCTCGAACGCGGGCAACGACCGGGCGGAGACACTCATGGGTCGTGCGCACATACAATTCGTAGGCACCCATGATGGTTCCGAAGAAGGCCGTGAACACACCCATCTGATACACGTAAAGCAACTTGGGGTGCATGTTGGTGAGAAAATCCGCCTGCACTGAAAGCAGCTGCAGACCAGAGGGAACGATATGGCTTGGGTGCAGGAGCGTCGCCCCGAGAATCATGAAGGCCATGGTGAACAACACAACACAGGCGAAGGACCCGACCGAATCTGCAAGAGGTGCTCTCAACCAGCGGCGCCCCCGTTCGAGATTCTCGTCGTCTTCGGCGATCGGCACAGGGGCCGTCGCCATGGTCGACGAAGAGTCTGCCATCAAACCCCATCGTTTCTCACGAAGCAGACCGATATAGCCAAAATAGTCCTGACTGCCTCCGCCGATCGCGCCCAGATAGACACCCATCTCGATCCACGCCGAGCGAGCCGCCACCACGGGATACTTGTCGGCAACCCAGGCGGGATAGTGCGGAACCACAGGTACTACACTGCCGTGAACAACGGCAAGCCAGTCAGGTTGAGAGGCGAAGGTCGCTGCCAGGATCAGGCACAGGAGAACTCCTACGATGATAGTCTGCATCCGCTCCAGGGCTCCGTAACTCTGCACCATCGTCAGCGTAATCGCGGCCAGGACAAAGAGTGTCCCCCACAAACGGGCATCTCCCCAGACCTCGACGTCTTCCAGGCCACCGATCCACACGACCAACCCACCCAGCATCTTGGGAAGGCCAGAAAGCCAGAGCGGAAAACAGGCGATGGTCAGAACGGCCAGGACCCAGACGGCCCATCCGGACGGCCCAGGCAACAGGCGCCATCGCTCCATGGGGTGTTCCCCCGTAAGCGTGATGAACCGCGCAGCACTGTAGACCTGCACGAATTTCATCACACCGCCGCCGATGAAACACCACAGCAGAGCTGTGCCGAATATCGCCCCTCCTCGCGACGCGAAGACCGTCTCGCCACTGCCGATCGTCACCGAGGCGATGATCGCCCCGGGTCCAAAGAAGCGCAGCAGTGGGAGTAGACCTCCGCCGGCCAACGAACGGGGAAGCTCTGGAAAGCGACGGAGTGGGGTATCAGTCATGGGCGGCAGGTCACCTCAAGGTCGATAGCGGGGTGGCGGATACGGATGGGCATCAAACGGTAGCCGTGTCTCGGCGCTGCTGTCAATCGACCGACACCGCATGAGACAGGGTGCGTCACGTGAGTTCGGAATTGAGATCACCGAGCGCTCTACGCCCTTCATCGACCGTTGACCCCACAGACCGTTGTCCCAGAGACAGTTGACCTATGTCGAGGTCAAATCCATATTGGCCGCATGCCTATAGACAAAGCCGTGATTCCCGTGGCAGGCCTCGGAACAAGGCTGCTGCCGACGACGAAAGCCGTACCCAAGGAGATGTTACCCGCGGGGCGATTGCCGATCATCCACCATGTGGTGGAAGAACTGATCGCCGCCGGCATCCGTCGAATTCTCTTCGTGTCGAGTCGGAGCAAAGTCGCCATCGAGAACCACTTCGACGACTATTCTCAGTTGCTGATGGCCCTCGAACTCGACGGCCGAGACGCTCGAGAGGTAGTCCGTTTCGACTATCGACAACGCGGGATCGAATTCTTCTTCACAAGACAACAAGTACCTCTCGGGGGCACCAAGCCACTTGGCACAGGAGACGCTGTGGCCGCCGCCGAGAGCTTCGTCGGCGACAGCGATTTCGTCGTCGCTTTCGGAGACAGCATTATCCATGGCGGTGAAGAGCCGTCGTTGCTGCAGCGGATGGTCGCTTCCCACGATCACCACGACGCGGCCTGCACGATCGGCGCCTGGAATGTCAGTCCTGACCAGGTCTCCAACTACGGGATCCTTGTGCCGCGTGAGCAAGAGGCTGCCGAGGCGGACTGTCGCTTACAGGATGTCATCGAGAAACCAGCAGCCGGTGTAACCAGCAGCCGTCTCGCGATCAGTGCTCGGTATGTCTTTAGGGCCGAGATCTTCGCCCAGATCCGGGCCGTTGCCCCGGCACAGAACGGTGAGATCTATCTGACCGATGCGATCCGGCGACTGATCGAGAATGGCCGTGAGGTCCGCGCAGTTCGGGTCGGCGAAGGAGAGCAACGGTATGACATCGGCAACCACAGAGCGTATTTCCGCACGTTCGTGGATTTCGCTCTCGAAGACCCGGAATGGGGCCCAGATCTGATGGACTATTTGCGGGAGCGGATCAAGGCCGAGGATGTTGACAGTCCGTAGGCCGCCTCTATCTTACCGGGCTGATTAACACGGAAATACGTCGATTTTCTGCATTGCTCGTACGTTGACGTTAACGTCAACCCGTGCTGCGGTCCAACAACTCTACTGTGATGGAAGACGCCCCATGAGCGGCTTGACCTGGAAGGACGAACTCGGTGACCGCATCCCGGAGGACTTGGGACGCGAGATTGATATCTTCGAAACCGAGATCGAGTTGCGATCGCAAGACAAACTCGACGAGACCTTGTTCGCCGAAACACGACTGCGTCGTGGGGTATATGGTCAGCGCTACGACAACGGTCAGCGCTTCGATGGTACCGAGACACAGCAACTGGCCTATCCGGAAGCCCTGACCAAGGGGCCGAATACGATGTGGCATGCTCCTGGCATGCAGCGCATCAAGATTCCATTTGGCGGCCTGAGTGTAGAGCAGATGGAAGTGTTGGCCGACCTCGGTGAGGAGGTCTCCGACAGTATCCTGCACGTGACCACACGTCAGGACATTCAGTTGCACTACGTCCACATCGAAGACACGCCAGATATGATGCGTCGCCTTGCCGCCGTCGGTATCACGACCCGTGAAGCCTGCGGCAATTCGGTACGCAATGTCACGGCTTGCCCCCTGGCTGGGGTGTGCAACACGGAATCCTTCGATGTCACCCCCTACTCTCGTGCTCTGGCCAGATTTCTGTTGGGTCACGAGGACATGCAGGACTTCGGCCGCAAGTTCAAGATCGCGTTCTCCGGATGCCGCCACGAGGCATGTGGACTGACCAACATGCACGACCTGGGTGCCCTTGGGGTCACGCGGATGGTCGATGGTGTCGAGAAACGCGGCTTTGAGGTCTGGGTCGGCGGCGGCCTGGGAGCGGTACCCCATCAGGCAAAACTCTTCGATGAGTTCGTCTCCGAAGAGGAGCTACTGCCGCTGGCACAAGCGATCGGTCGTGTTTTCGCCCGTCTTGGCGAGAAGCGCAACCGGGCTCGTGCACGGGTCAAGTTCCTGATCGCCAAGCTCGGAATTGAAGAATTCAAGCGGCTTGTATTGGAAGAGCGCCAGCAATTGCCCCACGATGACCGCTGGACCTCCTATCTCGATGATCTTGACGAGACCGATGAGGAACCTCTCAAGCCCGGCCAGGCCCTCAATGGCGCCGACCAGCCAGAGGGCTTCGAGGCGTGGCATGAGACCAACGTGTACCGGCAGCGACAGACGGGCCACGTGGTGGTAACCGTCTATCTGCCCCTCGGTGATCTGACGTCCAATCAAATGCGCTCGCTGGCCAGCATTTCCCAGCGATACGTGAAGGATACGGTCCGCCTCACGGTGGAGCAGAATGTCGTCCTTCGCTGGATCAGTGAGGCCGACCTACCCGCTCTCTACAGCGAACTGAAAGCGATCGGTTTGGGTGGCGCTGCGGCAGGCACCATCGTCGACATCACGGCCTGCCCGGGAACTGACACCTGCAAACTCGGCATCTCCTCCTCTCGCGGCCTCGCCGGAGAGCTGCGTCGTCGCCTTGCCGAGCGTTATCACACGCTGGATGCGGCTGTGCAGGATCTACGGATCAAGATCAGCGGATGCTTCAATTCGTGCGGCCAGCACCATGCGGCGGACATTGGATTCTACGGGATCTCGCGCAAGATCAACGGTCTGACGGTCCCTCACTTCCAGGTCATCCTTGGTGGTCGGTGGAAGGACAACGCGGGCTCCTTCGGCCTGCCCATGGCCGCCGTCCCATCGAAGAACATCCCCGCCGTGGTCGAGCGGCTGGCGGAGAGATTCATCGGCGAACGCCAACAGGCAGAGAATTTCCAGGACTATATCGGCCGCATCGGAAAACGCGAGGTCAAAGCGATTCTCGATGATCTGGCCCAGGTTCCCACCTATGAAGAAGACCCGTCCTTCTATCGCGACTGGGGTGATGTGCGCGAATACACAATCGACGACATGGGTAAGGGCGAGTGTGCCGGCGAAGTGGTACCGCTTGCGCAGTTTGAACTAACCGCCGCTGAACGCGAGGCCTTCGAGGCGCAGATTCTGCTGGATGAGGGTGATGCGGGTGTCGCGTACAGCATCGCATGCGGCGCCATGGTTCAAGCTGCGCGTGCCCTTGTGCGAACACAGTTCCTTGATGTCGGCGACGATGCGGAACGGATCATCGAAGAATTCCGTACTCGTTTCGTCGACACCGAACTCTTCTTCGATCCCTTTGCGAAAGACAAATTCGCCAGGTATCTGTTCCGCAATCACGAAGAACCCCTGACAAACCCCAGTGCTGAGGACGCGCACCGCACGATCGAAGAGGCACAACTCTTCATCGAGGGGGCCTTCGCCTGTTATGGTCGTATCTCGGACGCCGAAGGCACATTGGCGGGCAGTTGAAACGACGTCAGTCACCAATCGGTGGCTATCACTTGTGAACACGCTTCAAACGAACGATCTGACCCATGCCCAACGATCTGCAGCGCCTCAATATCAAGTTCTACCTTGAGGATGAGACCAGTGTATCCCCCGAGGAGGTCTTTCGCATCTTCAACCGGTGGATCTCAGAGCCCCGCGATGAGGTCCTCATCGATGTCGCTGACTACACACACATCCCCAATGGCCCACAGACCCTGCTGGTCGGTCACGAGTCGGACTACAGTCTCGATAACACCGATGGTCGTATGGGTTTACGCTATGGCCGCAAGCGACCGGTCGACGGCGACGCAAGACAGTGCCTTCGAGCAGCACTGTCGGCGGCCTTGAACGCTTGCCAACGTCTCGAAGAAGCACCCGAAGTCGAGGGTCGCGCCCAGTTCCGCGGAGCTGAACTGCAGATGTCCGTCTTCGATCGATTGGGCTCTCCGAATTCGGCACAGACTCTCGAGGCGCTGCGCGAGGACCTTCTGGCTGTCTTGTCTGAGATCTATGGTGAGGCACAGATCAGCCTCACTCGCGACGAGGACGAAAGACAGTGCCTTACTGTGCAGATTCAGGCTCAGGGTGACTTCAGTGTGGCCTCGATGCAACAGGCGTTGGCCGCCTGACGGGGGTCCGTTCTTGACAGTTTTCGAGGGCCTGTCTATATAGGTTTCCAACAGCAACAGCAGACATTTTTCAGAAGCTTGGGAGAAAAAAAGAATGGCGTACATCATCGCGGAGCCCTGCATCGACGTAAAGGACAAGGCTTGTGTCGAAGTCTGTCCCGTTGACTGCATCCATCCTGTTGACGGTGAGGGCGTGAATATGCTCTACATCGATCCGGATGAGTGCATCGATTGCGGCGCCTGCGAGCCAGAATGCCCTGTGGAGGCCATCTTTGCTGAAGAGGACCTGCCGGAAGAATGGAACAAGTATACCGAGATCAATGCCGCCTACTTCCGAGACAAGCAATAAACCTCCGCATTCCGCATACGATCTTTAGAACGAAGAAGCCGGCGACGACCTCGGGTCATCGCCGGTCTTTTTTTGCACGATCCTTCACCTTCTTGACCAGGTTCAGGCGCCCGCTATCTTCAGCCCGCTCCTCAAGGCCAACTGACTTCAACTCAAGTCTGCCCTCATGATGCAGAGCAAAACGACCACGGATGCCACGTAAACCTGTGCCACGCAAGAAGGCCCCGAGCCGTGGGGCAGGGCCGGCTACGCGCAACCCCGCCGCACCTCGACGTGCCCGTTCTCCGGTCAAAGTTGATCCCGAGATGATGTGGCAGATGTATCGGAAGATGGTCGAAATCCGCAAGTTCGAGGAGCATGTGTGGGACGTGTACACACGCGGTTGGATGCCAGGTCTGGCGCATCTGTATATCGGTGAGGAAGCGGTTGCCACGGGCGCGTGTTCGGCACTCCGTGACGACGATTACATCACCTCCACACACCGAGGCCACGGTCACTGCCTGGCCAAGGGCGCTCGCCTCGAACCGATGATGGCCGAGATCATGGGCAAGGAGGCCGGATACTGTCGTGGCAAGGGTGGCTCGATGCATATCGCCGACATGTCGGTTGGCAACCTGGGGGCCAATGGAATCGTCGGCGGAGGATTTGGCATTGCCACAGGGGCTGCCCTGTCGGCCAAGACGCGCGGTACGGATCAGGTGGCGGTCTGTTTCTTCGGAGATGGAGCGGCCAACCAGGGGATTTTTATGGAGACGGCCAATATGGCCTCGGTCTGGAATCTTCCCGTCATCTACCTGTGTGAGAACAACCAGTATGGAGAGCATACACCCTTTCAAGCGGTGACGGGTGTCGATGAGATCGCTGATCGTGCTCACGGCTTCGGCATGGAAGGGACTCGCGTTGACGGGTCGGATGCACTCGCCGTGCACGATGTGGTACGGCACGCTGTCGAGCGTGCACGCGAAGGCGGTGGCCCCACACTGGTCGAAGCGTTGACCTATCGATTCCGTGGCCACCACGTCGGTGATGCTGCTCCCTACCGCACCAAGGAAGAGCTGGAGTGGTGGATGTCGAATCGAGATCCCATCGAATTGCTCGGCCGTGAAATGCGACGTCGACGCATTGCCACACAGGCCCAACTAGATGAAGTGCAGACAGAGACGGAGACGGCCGTCGTCGCCGCCGTAGAATTCGCTCGCCAGGCCCCCTACCCCGAACCAGAACAGGCGTTCGAGGACGTCTACTCGGAATGACACAGGCGGCAACAACGGACACGAACGAGCGTCAGCTCAGCTATCGCGAAGCGATCATTGAGGCCATGGCCGAGGAGATGCGCCTGGACGAGACGGTCATCCTCATCGGTGAGGATGTGGGACCGTCGGGGGGCATCTTCAAGTGCAGCGAAGGGTTGTTCGACGAGTTTGGCCACGATCGCGTCATCGATGCACCGATCTCAGAGGCGGGCTATATCGGCCTCAGCGTGGGGGCCGCCATGACCGGCCTGCGGCCCATCGCCGAGTTGATGTTCGGCGACTTCTCACTACTCACGATGGATCAGCTCGTCAACCAGGCTGCCAAGATCCGTTATATGACGGGTGGCCAGTGTCAGGTGAATCTCACCGTACGCATGACCATGGGGGCGGGCAGATCCTCTGCAGCTCAGCACTCGCAGAGCTTACACGCCTTGTTCGCGCACATCCCCGGACTGAAGGTGGCCGTACCCTCCTGCCCCTACGATGCAAAAGGGCTCCTGAAAGCTGCAATTCGAGACGACAATCCTGTTCTCGTCTTTGAGGACAAGATGATGTACAACGACGTTGCTCACGTTCCAGATCACGACTATGTCGTAGACCTCGGCACTGCCGCCGTGCGGCGAGCCGGATCGGACGTCACCCTCGTAGGGACGTCAAGCATGGTGGGCGTCGCCCTCGAAGCGGCCGATGAACTGGCGGCCCTGGGTATCGAGGCTGAGGTCGTCGACCCTCGCACTCTGTTCCCACTAGACATCGACGCCCTGGTCGACTCCGTCCGCAAGACGGGTTATGCCGTCATCATCGATGAGGGTGTGCAACGCTACGGCGCCACGGGTGAGATCGCCGCGACGCTGCAGGAGCAAGCCTTCGACTACCTGGATGGCCCCGTCCTGCGGATAGGCGCCGCAGACGTGCCGATTCCATTCTCCCCCGTTCTCGAGATGCCCACGATTCCCGACACGGCTCGTGTCGTGGAAGCAGTCCAGTCGCAGCGCCGCCGATAACAGCCTCCCTCCAAACCAAAGGTTCATCGCGTGTCGAACCCTGTTTGCCTCGTCACCGGTTCAAGCAGCGGCATTGGTGCCGCTGTCGTCGATCACTTCGCCCGGCATGGCTACGACATCGTCATCAACTACAATTCTGGTCAGGATCGTGCTGAGGCGATCGCCGGCAGGTTGCGGCAGGAACACGGCGTTCGGGCGATCTGCATCGGCGCCAACCTTGCCGAACGAGACGAGTCTTTTCGACTGGTCGATGAGGCCGTGGCGCACTATGGCAGACTTGACGTTGCCATCAGCAACAGTGGTGTTGCCAACTATCTGAAGGACGAGCAGACGGGAGAGTTGATCCGTCATCGATTCCACGAGTGCCCCCCAGAACATCTCGATCGCGAGATGGCCAGAGTTCTCGATCTCAATCTGATGGGGGCGTATCGATTCGGTCAGCGATCACTCAAGCACATGATTGACTTCGCCTCGGCACAGCGTCAGGCGGGCGAGGAGCCGAGCCACAGGAGCCTTCTGTTCATCACGTCCGTCTCGGACGTGGCTCCCGAGGCCACGCGCATCCCCTACGGTGTGAGCAAGGCCGGTCTAAACCACGCGGTCATCGGCGCAGCCTTCGAGGGCGGACCTCATAACATCACAACCAATGCGCTGCGCCCCGGCGTGGTGGATACACCCCTCACCTCGAGGCCCTCTGGGATTACCGATCCGGAGACCGGTGACGAGTTTACCGTGGCCGAGACTTACGGCCTGATGGCCGAAGGCGGTTCGCAGGCACTCCCCTGGATTGCCGAGCCCGGAGACATCGCCGTCGCCGCCTACGCCTTTACGCAGATCCCGTACATGACGGGCCAACTGGTCGCTGTGGATGGAGGCTTCACACTTGCAGGCGGTTTTCCGAATCGGGAGCTCTTCCTGAACGAGGGCCTCCGGCGCCGCCAACGGGACTGATCAGCCGACGGATCTCCCGAATACGATTTCATCAGAACAAAGAGAGGCGGCCACCCTTTGGGTGGTCGCCTCTTTTTCGTGATAGCTGGATCGACCCGTCGATCAGTGCTCTTTGATACTGCCCATGCGAATGTCGATGTCCTCGCGATTGGCGATTCGCTCGAGGGCTCCGTCTCGAATCCAGGCCATACGATCTGCAGATGACAGCATCTTGTCGTCGTGGGTGACGGTGATGATCGTCGATCCCATTTCCTTCTGCAGACTCTTCATGTAATCGATGATGGTCTGACCCGTTTTGCTGTCGAGATTTCCCGTCGGCTCGTCAGCGAGGATGATCCGGGGCTTGTTCACGAAGGCCCGTGCGATAGCGACGCGCTGCTGCTGACCACCGGACAACTCGGACGGCAGGTGATGAGCCCGGTCATCGAGACCGACGATCTCTAGACATTCCATGGCCCTTTTCTCTCCCTCGGCCGTCGTCAATCCGGCGAAGATCGTCGGCAAGGCGACATTCATCAGCGCACTCATGACCGGGAGCAGATTGTAGGTCTGGAAGATGTAGCCCAACTCAAAGCAGCGCACTGCCGCCAATTTCTGTGGCGTTAGCGATGCGAGATTGACCCCTTCGATCAGGACTTCGCCAGAGGTGGGCGTCTGGAGAGCGCCGATCTGATTGAACAAGGTGCTCTTGCCAGACCCCGAGGGACCCATGATGGCGAAGAACTCATTCTCATAGACCTGGACGGAAAGTCCCCGCAAGGCATGAACGTGGGTCGATTCGTCCCGGTTCTTGGCGTTGTAGACCATCGTGACATCGCGGACATCGACGATGACTTCACCTAGCGCCTGCGTCATAAGTTCAATCTCTACAGTGTTTTATGCTAACTTCCTTAGCGCGGCCCCGACGATTGGGCCTCAAAGATCGTCTGCAATCTACAGGCACGATGGCGATGGGTCAAACCTCGAATCAACCCAATATCGAACCTCAGAGAGAGGGTTGAATCCCTTCTCTGAGGACGATTTGTGCGCCAAAACTAAACAGATTCCAGGTTCTGCCGATAATACAAACAAGCAATGACTTGACGTCAAACGCTACTATTTGGTATTCTACATAGTCCTTGTACAAGATACTGTGGAGGACGACACCAGAGTACGGTGCCGTTCGTCCGTCTGAGGAGCCAGTCACATGCCCGAAGAGCAATTGATCGATATCAAAGAAGTTGCTGAGACCCTGGGCAAGTCCGTTGAATCTATTCGCAAGTACAAGAATTTTGGGATCATACGCGTCACTGACAAACGCGGAAACAAAGACCTGTTCGATCGTGATGAGGTCCTGAAGATCCGCGAGCGGCTACGCGAACTGAGACTGAAAGGGCTGTCCCTGTCACAGATTGCCGACCAATTGGCGATCGCCAGGCAGGAATCGATGGGAGGAGGCGTCGCTGCGACAAGCGGGACTGCCGCTCAGCGAGATCCCGATCAACCCATGCGAATCCTCATCGTCGACGATGAGGAGGAAGTTCGCGCGAGCATACGCGAATACCTTGAGAGCAACGGATTTGCCATCGTCGAAGCTGCCGATGGAGAAGAGGCGCTGGCAAAGGCCTTTACCGAGAAGCCTGACCTGCTTCTACTCGACCTGCGCTTGCCGAAGGTTGACGGCTACCAGGTTTGCCAGACGTTGAAGGGGAATCCGATCACTTCCGTCATCCCCATCATCATGGTCACCGCCTTGAATGCAACACCGCAGAAGGTGAAGGGGATCGAATACGGCGCTGATGACTACATCGAGAAACCCTTCGATCTGGAAGAGCTTCTGGCGCGTATCAAGATGGTCATGCGACGCCAGCAGGTTGCCTGAACAGCACTAGCCTAGAACGTGTTGGTTTAGAACGGGTGGATCGGCAGACAAACCCGAAACAAGAGATACAGCGGGGTGAGTGCTCGAGGCGCTCACCCCGCTTTTTTCTTGTCTCCCGCCTGGTGCAGGCGAGTAATCTCGTCGCGAAGCTGGGCGGCACGCTCGAAGTCGAGGGCCGTGGCTGCCTCTCGCATCTGCGCCTCTATATCAGCGATCACATCGGCGACGGCATCTTCAGCAACAACTGCGTCCACATCGATCGAGGGTGCCTCCGCGGTGGGATCGACTTTACGTACACTCTCCAACACCGATGTCTGCTGGATGATTTCTTCGCGGGATCGCAGAATCGTGGATGGTGTGATGTTGTTCTCTTGATTGTACTGCTCCTGCACGGCGCGGCGGCGATTTGTCTCATTGATCGTCCGCTTCATCGAGTTCGTCATCTTGTCTGCGTAGAAGATGACGAGACCTGCCGCGTTTCGAGCAGCGCGTCCAACCGTCTGAATCAGCGCCTGCTCCGACCGCAGGAAACCTTCCTTGTCGGCATCGAGGATCGCCACCAGGGAGACCTCAGGCAGATCCAGGCCTTCACGCAACAAGTTGATGCCCACGAGTACGTCAAACTCTCCCAGACGAAGGTCCCGAAGGATGCTGACGCGGTCGAGGGTGTCGATCTCGGAGTGTAGATAACGAACCCGAAAACCCATCTGCCCGAGGTAGTCGGTGAGTTTTTCGGCCATCCGCTTCGTCAGCACCGTGACCAGGACTCGCTCCCCTTTTTCAGCACGAGTCCGAATCTCGTCCATGAGGTCGTCCACCTGATTGCCGAGTGGACGTACGTCGATCTCTGGATCGATGAGTCCCGTAGGACGGATCACCTGTTCGACCACGACACCTTCGGAACGCTCCAACTCGTACGCAGCAGGCGTCGCCGAGACAAAGACCGTCTGCCCCATCTGCTGTTCGAACTCGTCGAAATAAAGGGGTCGATTGTCATAGGCAGAGGGCAGCCTGAATCCGTGCTCGACGAGCATGTCTTTACGGGAGCGGTCGCCCCGCCACATGCCTCGCACCTGCGGGATCGTCATGTGCGACTCGTCGACCATGAGCAGATAGTCGTCACCGAAGTAGTCCATCAGCACATATGGTGGCGCCCCGGGTTCGCGATGGTCCATGTAGCGCGAGTAATTTTCGATGCCGGGGCAGTAGCCAACTTCCTTGATCATCTCCACGTCGTATTTCGTGCGCGTCTCGATTCGATGCGCCTCGACCAATTTGTCGTTCTCTTGTAGCTCGAGACGCCGCCCCTCGAGCTCCATCAGAATCCCCTCACATGCACGCTCAATCTTGTCGTCGTCGGTGATGTAGGCTTTGGCAGGATAGAGAGTCACGCCCTCACGGGTTTCCACCAGTTTGCCGGAAACCGATTCGAGGATGGAGATCTGTTCCACTTCATCACCGAACATCTCGATGCGGACGGCCAAGTCTTCGGCGGCGGGAACGACCTCGATCACATCGCCACGCACGCGAAAACAGCCGCGCTTGAGCTCGAGATCATTGCGCGTATAGAAGATGTCGATCAGCTGACGAAGAATGTCGTCACGCTCGACCTGCTCCCCCACTTTCACCGTCAGCTTCTGCGCCTCGAACTCGCGGGGAGATCCGATGCCGTAGATGCATGAGACGGTAGCGACGATGATGACATCCTTGCGCTCGAGCAGAGAGCTCAACGCCTTCAGTCGAAGGCGATCGATCTCTTCATTGATGTCGATCTCCTTCTCGATATAGGTGTCCGTCGCGGCCTTGTAGGCTTCCGGCTGATAGTAGTCGTAGTAGGAGACGAAGTATTCGACGGCGTTCTCAGGGAAGTACCCCTGGAACTCGCCGTAGAGTTGGGCTGCGAGCGTCTTGTTGTGGGAGATGATGAGCGTGGGTCGGTCGAGGTGGGCGATGACGTTCGCCATGGTGAACGTCTTGCCGCTGCCAGTGACTCCCAGCAGAGTCTGACAGGCATCTCCTCGGAGAATGCCCTCGGTCAGCTCTTCGATCGCCTTTGGCTGATCGCCGCTGGGCTCGTATTCCGCATGCAGCTTGAATGACACGACTCGAACTCCTTGAACGAACTACCAAGCTGCAATCCAACCGACGTGTCGCGCCGGAGCGGCTGGCACGAGTTGCCCCCGAATAGATCGGCCAATCTATCGGACGGATGTGACCCTGTCAATCGAGAGATCACTACGGCATCCCGCGAATATAAATCTGCCACAATGGCGCTCTTAGCTGTCTTTTTGGCGCATTCGCATCTGAGGTTCCCTCTCTTCTGGGTTTTCATTAGTTGTTGTTTTCAAACGAATAATGGAAC
>PATE01000107.1 GCA_002712305.1 Gemmatimonadota bacterium
CCCCCCGGCCCAGTTCTTTGCCTGGGGCAAGTTCAGCGGATTCGTAGCCTCGATACCATTGTCGGTGGCATCATTCCCACCCGTGTAACCGAGACGCTCGATCTGACCGGCCGCATTCAAGCCATAGACGCTGATCAGTTCCGTCTCGGGCACCAGTCGCTCCGTATCGGCGGGTCGGGTGATCACGCCGTGGTGTCCGACGACGGTGTCGGGTTCGCCCTTCGAGAACAGTTCGGGCCGCCCCCCGGCGGCGCACTCCCGATACTTCTGGTCATACACGTTGACCGCGTCGCCGGTGGCCTGCTGGGCTTCGATTTCGCGCAGTTTGGCACTGTCTTCGTGAGTAACGCCGGCAAGCCACACCCGCATCGCGTAGGGTTTCCCATCGGGGCCGGAAACGGGTTTGTCGAGGCGAACGGCACTGTCGGCAGGAGCCGCCAGCAGATCCGTCAACGACAGCGTCCGGTTGCCGGCGGCGGCAGTCACGGTAGCAGCGAGGGCAGCATCGAGCCCATAGCGGTCCCCACCACGATCGTAGTACAATTCGAACAGCGACGCGGGACCATCCCCCTGTGTCAGGTCGAGGATCTCATCGCCGTCGACGACCCCCAGGTGGCGCGGGGAGGCTTTTGTGGTGTCCAGAAACTGAATCAATCGCATGATAGGGCCTTTCGTTTCAGATCGTCACGTTGCGGATGCAAACAACGGATGGTCGATAGATGGCACGATCCCGGATGCCTCTGCCCGTGCCAGCAGATCACCGATGGCCGCCTCGCCTTCGGGGCCATAGTCGCTCGTAAACTCATTGACGTAGAGGGCGATGTGGGCATCCATCACTTCCCTGTCCATCTCCTGGGCATTGGCCGCCACATATTGCCTGACCACATCGGGCTGGGCGTGGGCGAAGGCGACACTGTCACGCAGGGCCGACTCGATCTGCAGCAGGCGTTGCGTGCCCAGGTCGCGGCGAGCCGCGATCCCACCGAGCGGAATCGGCTGCCCCGTCGTCGACTCCCACCACTGGCCGAGATCGATCACCTCATGGAGACCATGTCGGGGATAGGTGAAGCGACTCTCGTGAATGATGACACCTGCATCGACCTCGTCAGCACTGATGGCGTCCATGATGTGATGAAAGGGAATCTCCACCACATCGGTCAGTTGTGGCGCAAAGAGTCGCACGAGCAATGCCGCCGTCGTCATACGGCCGGGTATCGCCACTCGGCACTGGCTCAGATCGCTCGGCTTGATCACGCGGTTGCTCACCACGAGGGGGCCACAACCGCGCCCGAGGGCACCACCGGATCGTAGCAGACAGTAGGACTGGCGAAAGTGACCGAGGGCGTGAAAGGAGACCTTGACGATATCGAGTTCCTCACGCGTGGCCATGCCGTTGAGAGTTTCGATATCCTCCAACACCTCCGTCACGACGGGCGCCTGTGGCAGCACACCGTGGACAAGAGCATAGAAGATGAATGTGTCATTGGGACACGGTGAGTATCCCAGACTCAGCGTCTCATCCGCCAAGGAGTCCCCCCTCTACCAGAAGTTGTGCCGCGGTCTGAGACCGCTCGCATGCCAGTGGCAGATCCCATTTCGATCGGTCCCGGTCCTCCACAGCATTGCTGATGCCGCGCAGTTGCACGAAATCGATGCCGTAGAGCGCACAGATCTGGGCAGCCGCGGCTCCCTCCATACTTTCGCAGATCGCACCAGGAATCCGCCGACTGCGCTCGACGCCCAGGGCTGCTGTACCACTGACCTCCTGAACCGTGGCGAAGGGTCCGAGGCGGATCACACCCTCGACTCGAGACGAAAGAAACTCGCACGCCCCTTCCGACACCGAGGCTGCGCAGGGAAACGTGTTGTAAAGAGGTGGCGGGCCCTTCAAGACGGGGATGCCGATCCCTTCCGCCGTCTCCCAACCCGCCGGCGTCAAGACGCCCAGATCGGCGAAACTGTCGTCTCGGGCCAGCGCGAGATCGCCGATGTGCAGCCCCGATTGCGCATAGGCACCACCGACCCCGACCTGCAGCACGATCTGAGGCGCGGAGATTTGCTCCAGAGCTCGCGTGAGGGCATAGGCCGTATTGACCGCCCCCAATCCCGTCTCGATGAGATGGGCACCGATTCCCTGCAGTTGCCCAAAGAGCCACCGCCGACCAAAGATCTCTTGCTCGACGGCCAGCTCGAGACACGACGCAAGACGGTCCCCCTCCATCGCCGTGGCGGTGAGCAGGAGGATCGACACGATGGCCTCTGATCAGTCTTGAGAGTCAGTACTGCAGAACGACCTTGACGGGTCGTTCGGCGACGGGTCGATCGGCAAACAGATCGAAGGCCGGTTGGATCTGGTCGAAGGGCAGCATGTGGGTGATCAGGTGTTCCACCTCAATCCGGCCCTGGCAGATCCAATCGAGAGCGGTCGCGTAGTCGTCGTATGGATTGTCACCGGCATTCACCGTCATGATCAATCGAATCTCGCGACGCTGCATGTGGAGCAGGGGCAACTGAATCTCTCCCTCATGTCCAGCCTTGTCAGGCACGCCAAAGCCGATCACCGTGCCATTTCGACGTGTCAGATCGGCGGCGAGCCGGTATGTATCGGCATCTCCCACAGCCTCGACGACGATATCTGCCATGGCACCAGCCGTGATGTCGCGTACCGCATCAACAATGGAGTCACGAGTCGGGTTCAGTGTGTGAGTAGCGCCACTTTGGCGGCTGACCTCGAGCCGGAAGTCGAGAGGATCGACAGCGACGATCGAGCGAGCGCCGAGATTTCTCAGCGTTGCGTCGAACAGTTGCCCTGTGGGGCCCTGGCCAAGTACGACCACATGCTGATTGATGATCTGTGAGATCTTTCGAAAGGGCCGGATCACCGTGCCAAGCAATTGCGACATCAGGATCTTTTCCGGCGTCTCATCGCTGGGTAGTCGCAGAAGGCCTGCGTCGTGCGTGAGGACCGCCTCCTGGAAAAGACCATTGTCGCGGTCGAATCCCCACAGCAGAACGAGATCACCCTCTGCATACGATCCGGAAGGGCATGCTTCTACAATGCCGATCCCTTCGTGACCGCTGCCTCCTGGGGCGACGGGGTAGTTTGGGGCGATACCGAGAAAGTCAGGCAGGTCACTGCCGCAAAGGGCCACCTGCTGTAGCCGGACACGCATCTGACCCGCACGGGGGTCGGGCGTGTCGACGTCGACGAATTCCCATTGACGCGGTCCGCACAGAGTGGCGGCTTTCACCGCCGCAGCCTCTCAGTACGCTCTCCGCGGATCTTGGCTGCTTCGATGATCTCTTCCGTATCGACACCGGCCGTCTCCGGGTCGACGACCTTGGCCACCTCGCGCCCCTCAGCTTCAGACCGCTTCGCAAGGTTCACGATAAATGGGTTCGGACGGGGGCGACCATTCGAGGTGGTCACGATGGCGAGGGTTGGCTTGTGCACATTGTCCGGATTCGGCTCGTAGACGACGGCCATCTCTTTGTTGTTGAGCTCGACGAGGCTTCCGACAGGATACACGCCGAGAGAGCGCACGAAGAGATCTACGAAGTGCTCGTCGAATTCAGTGCCGCGGTTCTTATGCAAGGCCACGAGAGCCATGTGCATGGGCATGGCCGGTTTATACACCCGCTTTGCGGTCAGCGCATCATAGACGTCGGCGACGGCGGTCATGCGGGCGTAGGGATGAATCTCATCGCCCTTCAAGCCGTAGGGATATCCACTCCCATCGAGCATCTCATGATGCTGTTCGGCGATCAAGACCTGTTCTTCGGTGAAGCCACCCTCTTCACGCATGATATCGCCGGAGAACACGGCGTGTTTGCGCATGACTTCGAGCTCGTGGGCCTCGAAGCGACCCGGTTTGTTGAGGATTTCGAGGGGGACACGCGTTTTGCCGACATCGTGCAGCAGTGTCGCCGCGGTGATGGTCGGCAGATAACCTGGATCGACGCCATCCGCCTGGGCCACGGCCACCACGAGGGTGCACACATTCATACAGTGCAGGGCGGTGTAGGGATCGTGCTTCTTGATACGGGTCAGCGACAACATGGCGTCTACGTTGCGCACCATCGACTCGGTGATGACCTCGCTGGCTTCGTTCACCTTCTCCGCGTCTACACCCTTGCCCTCCGCTACATCGGCCAGGGCGCTGGTCAGGGTCTCCGACGTCTCGTCACGGATTTCGGTGGCTCGCTCGATCTCTTCGTCAAAGTGGACGAGACGACCCTCCGGCGGCGGTCTGCGCGACGGGTCGGTAAGGGGTTTCACCCCTTCGGCCAGATCTCCGCCTTTGTCCGTGTCGATGGTGACCATGGACAGACCCGTTTCGCGCAATCGGGTGACCAGGGCATCGGAGGAGATGAGTAGACCACCATTCTTGGAGATCTTCTCATGCATCTTACCCGTCAGACGCGCTCGCTTCGCACTGGAGCCGGTCCGAACCGCATTCAGCGGCTCGAGGAAACGAGTCTCCTCCCCGTCACGTTCCTCGACGATGACTCCGGCTTCGAGAAACATGCCAGCTTGGAGGTGATCGACGGAAATCAGCTTCTTCATGACGCTGGATCTTGAGCCCTTGCTTGGAGGACGCGTGGGTGCGAACCTGTATAAGAAGATGACTCACACGTAGACAGTCAAGAGCCATGGAAGCACACGCATTTACAGGAACTTCCGGGCATTAGCGATGTGTCTGATTCTGCTGGATCACCTCACTGGCGACTCCACCCCCCCCTCATACTGGGCGCCAATCGTGAAGAGGTGTACAGCCGTCCCAGTGCGCCACCTGCCTGGCAGCCGCAACAACGTGCCTTCCCCGGCACCGACCTGCAGGCCGGGGGAACCTGGCTTGGCGTGTCGGAGACGGGTGTCGTGGTGGCCGTCACCAACCGTCGTGAGTCCTTACCAGCCGAGGATCCACGCTCCCGTGGACATCTCTGCTTCGATACGTTGCAGCACCCATCCGCGTCCACTGCTCTCGACTGGGCACAGAACCATCTGGAGACGACCCGATATCGAGCCTGCAATCTGCTGATCGCCGACATCCACTGCGCCGGCGTGGTTCATGTGGCCCACACAATCGATCGTCGTGACCTGGGGTCGGGACACCATGTTCTTGCAGATGTGGACATCGATGACACCCAGAGTGTACGGGTGCAGCGCGCACGAGCGTTGGCGACCCAGGCACCGGCGACAGATCTGTCCGGTCGCCAGAAGCAGCTGCAGACGATTCTGGCTGACCGAGATCCGCGGGCCATCGAAACCGAGCGGATCTGTCGCCGGGGGGCGACGGCAGGGACAGTCTCGGCCTGCGTTCTTGCCATGCCGACCTCAGGTCTGACACAGGGCCACTACCGCTTTGCCGCGGGTCCACCGGATACCCATCCTTTCGAAGACCTCTCTACACAATTGCGGAGCCGAATGAGATGACCCTGCTCACTACCCGGATCGTCGACATCATCGTCCACGCAGTGCGGATTCCGCGCCACTATGTGACCCATGTGGCTGAGGGAGGATCTGCTCAGGGCAAACAGGCTTCGGCCTACTATCTGCTCGAGCTGATGGGAGACGACGGGCAGGTCGGACTCGGAGAGATCTCAGACATGGAAGCGGAATGGGATCCGCCACCGCCTGAGCAACTGCGCACGGCCCTCAAGGAAGCCCTGATTGGCCAACCCGTCGTAGACGAGAATTCCCTCAAGGACCGATCCGAATCGGCCCTGTCCGACATCGCTCACCCAGAGCTGAAGCGCCTCACGCGATGCGCCGTGGAGATAGCCATTCTTGATCTGATGGGCCGATGTGCAGGCGTGCCGGTGTCTGCTCTGCTGGGTGGAACCGTGCGGCGAAACGTGAATGTCAGCTGGGTTGCCTACATCCGGTCGACGGAGGATGTCGTTTCGGAGGTCGAGCAACGACAGAACGAGGGGTTCAGCGCCTTTAAGCTCAAGGTCGGTCTTGACGCGGATCAAGATGATGATCGCGTCGAACAGGTTCGGGCACGCCTCAACCCGGGAGCTCACCTACGCGTCGATGCGAGCGGTGCGTGGGGCCCATCCGAGGCACGAGACCGCCTGCACCGGCTCGGCGAACTGGGGATCGACGCCGTTGAGACACCCCTGGCGGTGGTCGCCCGCAGTATCGCCAAGGATCGACCGCACGTGATCGACGAGGACCCGGAGTCTGCCGCGAGGCAGCTTGCCTCTCTCAGGTCAGAGGTCGCAGTGCCCCTCATCGAGCACGTGGGGGACTTCGAGGACCCCTTCACGCTGGCCTTGCTCGCTCACCGATCGGTGGATGCCATCAACGTGATCCCCGCACAGGCCGGTGGTCTGCGTCGGGCACGGCGCCTGCTCGGGTTGGCTGAAGCGGCGCGGATCCCCGCCCTGTTGGGTAGCACCGTTGAGTTGGGGATTGGCACGGCGGCGGCCCTTCACGTGGCGGCCACCAGCCCTGCCGTCACGTGGGCCAGCGATCTGGTCGGACCGGGTTTGCTCACGGCAGATGTGGTGGAACCGCCCATGACCTACGTGTCTGGCCAGTTGAGCACGCCCCCGGGCTCCGGACTGGGTGTACGTCTGTCACCTGAGGCCCTTCAGCGTTGGCAGGGTTGAGCCCCTCGCCGCCGCGGGTGACACGCCGTGACCGGCTGCCTAAGATTGGCGCCTCACTTCCAAAGGAGGTCGACCATGCCCCGGTTGTTCGGACGTAACTACACACGGCAACAGATTCAAGATCTCGTCGGAGATATGTCGCAGGTCGCCGGGATCCGGCGTGGCGAACTGGCGGAAGGCACCGAACGCGGTGCGGGGTTGATGGAGGTGACCAATGCCTCAGGCCTTCAATTCTCGGTGCTTCCGGGCCGCGCCCTCGACATCAGTGCCGCTACGTACAAGGGGATGTCCCTGTGCTTCCGCTCCAAGACCGGTGATGTGGGCCCCGCCTTCTACGAACCCACCGGATACGATTGGATGCGAGGCTCCTTCCTCGGTCTGTTGACGACCTGTGGTCTGACCTTCGTGGGACATCCCGAGACGGATCCGCAGGAGGAGAACGAGGAACTGCCCCTCCATGGACGACTGTCCTACATCCCCGCCAAGGATGTGTATTCACGAGGAGCGTGGGAAGGTGACGACTATGTCCTGCGTCTCGGTGGGCGGATGCGCGAACATATCATGTTCGGCCACTGTCTGGAGATGACACGAGAGATGTCGACGGTCCTGGGTGAAAGTGTCATTCGAATACACGACCGCGTTGAGAATCTCGGTGCCGATCCTGCCCCCCTGATGGTACTGTATCACACCAACCCCGGTTGGCCCCTGCTGGATGCCGGTGCGCGTCTGCTGGTGAACTCACGCAAGACGACAGAATGGACGAAAGACGAAACGGTGACGGCCGACGTGTACACGAAGGTAGCCGGTCCTCGGAAGCGGATGCATGACGACGTCTACGTACACAGGCCGCGCGCCGATCGACGGGGCGACGTTCGTGCCGGCCTCGTCAACGACCGGCTCGGTTTAGGACTGTATTGGAAGTTTCCGCGCAAGGAACTGCCCCTGCTGAATCAGTGGCAGCATTTCCACAGGGGCACGTATGTGTCGGGCATCGAACCGGGCAACTGCAGTGCTCTCGGTCGTGCGTGGAATCGAAAACACGGCACCCTCGAGTATCTGGCACCGGGAGAGAGCCGTGAATTCCACCTCGAGATGGGTGTCCTCGACGGCGAGAAGGAGATCGGTGCCTTTGAGCGATCCATGGGCTGACCCCGCTGGGCCTCGCCTTTGTCGCTAGAGCGACTCAGTGGCCTTGGCCTGCTCGTTGGACAACGCACCGTAGATATCAAGCAGTCGCCGTGCGACGATGGACTCGGTGTAGTTCTCGATCACGCGTTGCCGACCGGCATCGCCCATCTGCTGGCGCAGATCATCATCGTCATGCATCCGTGCCACGGCCTGATGTAGCGCTGCCACGTCCTTCAGGGGCGTGAGCAAACCGGTTTCACCATCCACCACGACTTCACGGCATCCACGGATGTTGCACGTCACCGTGGGCCGCGCCATCGCTGTGGCTTCCAGCAGAGACTTCGACAAGCCTTCCCGGTGAGAAGCCAGCACGAACACATCCATCGCCGCATAGAGTGCGGGCATGTCGTTGCGGCCTTGTAGAATCTGGCACCTGTCCTCGATCCCATGACGACGGGCCAGTTCGAAGGGATCGACCGCATCGGACTGCTCGGGCTCGAAGAGCCCCACCACGAGAAAACGAACGTTGGCGTGTGTTTTTGCTAGTTGGCCCGCCATCTCGAAAAACTCCAGATAGCCTTTTTCTTCGACGACGCGCCCTACGGTGCCGACAACGAACTCGTCAGACGACCACCCCAACTCGGTGCGCTTGGTGTTGCCTACCTCGGGTTGGGCAGCGGGATCGAAATAGGTCTCGTCCACGCCGTTGCCGACATGGTGCAGGCGATCTGCGCATTTGAACCGTCTCTGCGTCGCGTAACTCAGGTCTTCCTCAGACTGAAACAACAGATGATCTGACCAGAAGGCAGTCCATCGCTCCGCCGCGAGCGCCGCCGCGTGATATAAGCCCCGTGTCAGATCGTGAAACAGGAAACCATGCACCGTGTGCAGCACGTGTGGTGCGCCAGCCAGCAACGCGATGGGAGGCCCAAGCAGTCCCGCCTTGGGATTGTGCGTGTGGATGATGTCGTAATCGCCACGACGGATCACGTGATACATGGCGATTGATGTCCGGGCGTCGGTCCAGGGCGAAATCTCTCGCTCAAAGGGCAGATACCGGACGCTGAATCCCAGATCTGACAGGCCCGATTCGTAGTCGACGCCACCCGCGGCACCTGAGTCGGGCGCGCGACCACAGAGGATGTCGATCTCGCAACCGGCGGCCAGCAGGTGAGTCAATCGGCGGCGCAGCAGAAGCCAGCATATCCGGTCGGTGGGTACCACGTGGGCAACGCGCATCAGGTTGCCTGGCGCTTCACAGCCCCGCCTCGCCCCACACCGACATCAGCGCCCTGGCTGTGGCCTGACAGGCGTCTTCCGCGGACATCTCCTTCACGGTGGTGCTGAAGGGCTCCACCATGACAGGACCATCGTAGCCGATACGCTTGAGGGCGGTGAGAAATGTGACGATGTCGATCACACCCGTCGCCCCGGGCAACTCCCGTTGGCTGTCGATCTGGGCATCGACGGACATATCCGGTGCGTCATTCACATGCACATCGACGACCTGTTCGGGATTCAGCCTCTGCAGATGAGTGCTGTCTTCACCCGCGGTGTACCAGTGCCAGGCGTCGAGAAGGAATCCCACCCTGGGCCCCACAGCGGCACACAGTTCGGCCATCTGATCCATGGAATGGATGAAGGTGTGTTTGCTGTTTTCACGGCTCTTCAGGGGGCCCACGTACTCCAGCCCCAGATGAATGCCATGGTCATCGAGGATTTCGGCAGCGGGGCGCAGGCGCTCGACGTGGAAGGCGAAATTCTCCTCGAAGGTGAGTTCGTTCGAAGCGGGGCTGATCCACGTCGCCGTGCGACGCACGCCCAGGTCTGCCGCGACGGCGGCCTGTGATGCCAGTGCCGCAAGACTCTGCTCGAGATCTTGCTCACCTTGTCGAAACTCGACAGGAAAACCAAAGGCCGACAGACGGACCCCCGTCTCGTCGCAAAGTTCTCGCACGTGATCGGCACCGAGTTGAACCGCTTCGGCAATACTGAAGTGATAACCGGCAAACCCGTGGCGTGCGGCCAGACGCAGGCCTTCTTCCAGGCTGGCGACAGAGACGCCGATCGCTCCCGGACTCAGAGACGTGAACATGGTCTACCCCTCAACCCAGATCCCGTGGCTGCGAAAAAACCGAACTTGTCTGTGCGAAACGCGTCCTACGCACTCGAGCATACTAGACTGCAACATTGTTCTGCGGGCGACCCTCGAGAAAGGCGATGACATTGTCTACGGCACCCCCGTTGAGCAGGTCCACTCCCTCGGGCGTCTGATCGGCGGCGTGAGGAGTCATCACGACCTGCTCGCAATCGCTGATCGGATGAGCCTCGACAAAGGGCTCGTCGGGAAACACGTCCAACCCGGCACCGGCCAACTGTCCTTTCTGCAGCGAATCAGCCAATGCATCGAGATCCACGACAGGTCCCCGGGCGCCATTCAGCAGCACCGCGTCGTCCTTCATCACGGCCAGCTCCTGTTGGCCGATGAGGCCTCGTGTATCCTCGGTCAACGCCACGTGAAGGCTGATATAGTCACTTTGCTGCAGAAGTTCGGACAACGTGTCCACGAATCGAACACCGAGTTGGCTGGCTCGCTCAGGTGTTGGATTGAAGGTCCATGCGATCACGTCCATCCCCATGGCCCGGCCAAGGCGCGCCATCTCTGCGCCGATGTTCCCGGTGCCGACGATGCCCAGCGTCTTACCCTGAACGCCGAGGTTCATTCTTCGCGTCCACCGCTGCTCACGGATCTCGGCGGTCTGAAAAGCGGCACGCTTGGCGACCGTGAACAAGAGACCAAACATGTGTTCGGCCACCACCGGTGCTGTTCGTCCGGGCTGATTGGATACGACAATACCGAGTTCAGCGGCCGTCTTCAGATCGATCATATCCGTGCCGATGGAACAAGTGGTGATCATGCGTAGATCGGGCAGTGCACGCAGTTCCTCGTCGCGCCAGGTCACCGATCCGCGTGAATTGATGACCACCTGGCAGCCTGCTGCACGTTGAATCTGGTCTTGTTTCGATGCGGGACGATCCGCATGGATGACCACTTCGCCGTAGGACTGCAATCGGTCGAGTTGAGGCGATCCTGCGATCTGTGGAGGATCATCGCCTGGGACGAGAATACGTACGGAATCTGACATGAAGGTTGTCTCAACAGAGAGCGGATTGAAGGGAGTTGCCGGTCCATCTACCTTGTCTGCGGCAGTTCGGTAATAGAGCCCCATCTTCGCCAATCTGTCAAAGACCGGTCTGACCGTCCTTGACCCCGAAAGGCATCGCCGTGGATCCATTGCTGAATACGATCATGCTCGAACCGAACCGATGGACGGCTGAGAAGCGACTCAGTTGGCCCTTGATCGACCTGCTGGAACCCGTGCAATTGGCGGGGTTCCACCAGATCGAGATCTGGCAGTATCACATCAGTGATCTGAATGATGGCGAAGTCGAAGATCTGCGGGCCCGGCAGGAGCAGTTGGGCATGCAGACGATTGCCGTCGGTGCTTATCCGCAGTTTCACCATCAGGATGGCGAGGCCGAGACCTATGCCGCTGAGTTGGAACGAACCGTCGAGGTCAGTGCCGCCATGGGTGCCAATGTCTTCAAGATCTTTCCCGGCCGCGTGGCCAGTGCGGATGCGGATGCCGGTGTGCGCGAGCGAACCCTGCAACGATTGCGGGCCTTGGCTGGCAATGTGAGCGAACATGGGATGATCCTGACCCTCGAGACGCACGGCGGAACACTGTGTGACACACCCGCCAGCACCCAGCAGCTCTTAGCGGAGCTGTCGGACGTAGAAAATCTTGCGATCTGCTTTCAGCCCTATGTGGAGCATGACACGGAATCGACGACCGACTTCTACGACAGCATCGCTCACCGTGTCCATCATCTCCATCTGCAGAACAGACTCAGTGCAGAGCGACAGACGGTGTGTCTGGAAGACGGAGACTGGGTGGACTACTCGAGGCTGCTTCCTCACATCCGGGATACGGGCTTCGAAGGAATCGCCTGCATCGAGTTCACGGCGGGGATCACCCCACCCGAGGGTCAGACCTTCTCCCTCGATGAGGTGATCGGCAATGCGGTGACCGATCGAGAGTTTACCAAGAAGGTCTGGACCGGTTGACGAGCCGGTAGAGGCCGACGACCGCCTGAATATCCAAGTCCATACGTTGACTTATCTGGTTGTGCCCGTATGTTTTACAGGCTTTCTCTCCCCCTACGCCGTGAGGCCCCGTGACCACCGATCTGTCCCGTCCTGAGTACTACATCAATCGCGAACTCTCCTGGTTGGACTTCAACCGCAGAGTCCTCGAAGAGGCCCAGGACGACCGCAATCCGCTGTTGGAACGGGTAAAGTTCCTCGGCATCGTCGCCAACAATCTGGACGAGTTTTTCGAGGTTCGTGTTGCGGGGTTGCTGCAGATCCGTGAGAGTGGCGGCGGTCCCACCGGCCCGGATGGGCTCACGCCGAATGAGCAGTTGAAGGCCATTGGGCGAGCCGCCCACGCACAGGTCGACGCTCAGTATTCATGCTGGAACGATGATCTGCTCCCCGCATTGGCCGCCGAGAAGATCCATCTGTGGGAAGTGGATCAGTTGCAAGGCGAGCACCTCGCCTTCATTCGCCGCTATTGGCGAGGCGAGCTTGAACCGATCCTGACACCGATCGTCATCGACCCTGCTCACCCCTTTCCCCGTGTTCTCAACAAAGCCCTCTGTATTGGTGTGCTCCTCGAACAGGATGGGCAGACCGCCGTGGGTGTCGTCACCGTGCCGCGCGTGCTGCCGCGTATCCTGCGACTGCCAGATCTCGACGATGGCTCGGTGCACCTGGTCACCCTGGCAGGGATCGTCGAACACCAGATCAGTGAGCTTTTTGAGGGCTATGCCGTCACGGGCCATGGCGCCTTCCGGGTCACCCGCAATGGCGAACTTTTCGTGAACGAGGAAGAGGCGGACAATCTCCTCGAAGAGATCGAAGAGTCCCTGGAGAAGCGGCGCAAGGGAGACGTGGTTCGCCTCGAGATCGATCAAGGAGCCCCTGAACGTCTGGTGAGTTTCCTCAGCCGGCAGTTCGCCATCGTCAAGGATCAGGTGTACTACGCCCACGGCCCGGTCAATCTCAACCGGATCTTCGCCATCTACGGTCAATCACCTCGCCCAGACTTGAAGGATCGACCCTTTACGCAGGTCGAAGTGAGTCTCCCGGAGAAGGCCGACACCTTTTTTGAAACCATCCGCCGACGTGATGTCGTGCTTCATCACCCGTACGAATCCTTCAGTACAGTCATCGACTTCATCGACAGGGCCGCATCCGATCCGCGAGTGTTGGCGATCAAACAGACCTTGTACCGAACGGGTGAAGATTCGCACGTCGTACAGGCCCTCATCTCAGCATCTGAGCGTGGCAAAGAGGTGACGGCCCTCGTGGAGCTGAAAGCCCGTTTCGACGAAGCTTCGAACATCGAATGGGCAAAGCAGTTGGAGGAAAGCGGCGTCCATGTCGTGTATGGACTGTTGGGCATGAAGACCCACTGCAAGCTGTCCATGCTCGTGCGACGAGACGAGGACCGTCTTAGGCGATACGTCCACCTCGGCACAGGCAACTACAATCACACGACGGCTCGGCTGTACACCGACATCGGTCTGCTGACGGCGCGCGAAGAGATCACCCGCGAGGTGGCGGAGGTCTTCAACATGCTGACAGCACGATCGGAGGAGACCTTCCGGCAGTTGCTGGTGGCTCCAACGACGCTGATGAATGGCATGCTAAGGAGAATCGAGCGCGAGACCGAACACGCGCGGGCGGGCAGACCTGCAACGATTATCGCGAAGATGAACGGTCTTACCGATCCCAAGATCATCAAGGCCTTGTATCACGCATCGATGGCGGGGGTCGAGATCGATCTGATTGTGCGCGGCGTGTGTCGACTGCGACCGGGCATGCTCGGAATCAGCGAACGCATTCGGGTAGTCAGCATCATCGGCCGATTCCTCGAGCATAGTCGTCTGTACTACTTCGCCAATGGTGGGAATCCTGAGCTGTGGGCGGGAAGTGCCGATTGGATGAGCCGCAACCTGCGCAATCGGGTAGAGGTGATCTTTCCGATCGAGGATGAGATCATCCGGAACAGGCTCGTCCTGTTCCTGCAGTTGTGTCTGGCGGATCGGATCAAGGCACGGGCTTGCGGGGCGGATGGTCGATATATGCGGCTCGAAGCGATGGACGGTGAACCTGCCCTGAACATGCAGGACACCCTCATGGCCATGGCGCAGGGCGCCAACCCTCCTGAGAATCTGCCGCCCCTGCCGGGTTGGCCCACTGCGGCCCTCGACGGCGACAGGGCCAGGCGGGCTTGAACGTGGCAGCTGCCGACACGCGCGCTCTGCTCGACCAGCTTCAACGCCCTCTGACCGACAACCCACGCCTGGGTATCGTCCTGGCCGCAGGACATGGCAAGCGGATCCGCTCTGCCACATCCAAGATGCTGCACGAAATCTGGGGACGACCTTCGGTTCAACGCGTGGCGGATGCCGTTTCGGCGGGCGTGGACAGTCCGAATCAGGTGATCGTAGTCGGCATCAAGGGTGAGGAGGTAGCGCGCACACTCGACGCCTGTCCGGGACGGCGTTTCGCCTATCAGGAGAATCCGGTACTTGGACTTCCTGGTGGGACGGGGGATGCTGTCCGGGTCGCTCTCGAGCATTTCGATGCCGAAGATCGGACGGTGTATGTCTTTCCTGGCGACATGGCTCTTCTCACCCAGCGCGTTGTGGCCCAGTTCAGACAGGATTTCGAAGCGCAGGACTGCGACATGATGGTGCTCACGGGTCTGTACGACGGCACGCCGGAGACCAACTACTACGGCCGGATTGTGCGCGTGCCGGATGTGGATGCCCAGGGCGATTCGACGGGCGCCGATGTGGGGCGCGTGATCGCGATCAAGGAACACAAGGACATCCTCGGTCTACCTGCCGATGGTGGTGAAACTCTGCAGTACAAGGGCCGGGACTTCACCTTCACGCGAGACGAGTTGCTGCGAATCAACGAGATCAACACCCTCGTTGTCGCCTTTCGCGAGCGGGCCCTGCGAGAGCACATCGGCTCCATGGATACGGACAACGTTCAAGGCGAGCTGATGCTCACGGACCTGGTCGAGATATTCAATCGCCACGCCTTGATCGTTCGCGCCGTTCCCGCCGTCAGCGAAGAGGACATCCTCGGCTTCAATGTGAAGAGTGTCTGGCGACAGATGGAGTCCATCGCCACACGTCGCTCCTACGAACGGCTGATGGATATCGTGACCGTCGTCGACGAAGATGATTTCTATCTCGACGACGATGTCATCGACCAGATCATCGCCCTCGACGAGGAACAGGGTCCCCTCGATATCGTCATTGGCAAGGGAGTACAGGTGGGCAGGGGCATCCGGCTGGCACCCAAGGTGCATCTTGGAGATCGCTGCCGATTGTCAGGATCTATCGTATTCGAGCAGGGCGTTCACATCGGCCCCGGTGTCGAATTGAGCACCTATCCCGGGCAGACCATGGTCCTGAGATGTGACTCGCAGGTTCTTGCCCGCAGCGTGTTGAAGGGAAATCTGGAGTTGGGCGCCGGCAGTCGCGTCGAATCTGGCGTGTTGATGACCGGCAGCAATGAGCACCCGATGCGGGTTGGAAAGGGCGTGACCATCAAGGGCACGAGCTACCTGTATGGCTGCCGGGTCGATGATGATATCACGATCGAGCATTCGGTGATCAAGAGTCGTCACGTGCATCGTGTCATGCGTCGTGATGGCTCAGTACAACCTGTTCGATACGTGCTGCCACCGCCGGAAGGCCTGGATTCGATCGCCCCCCTGTCATAGGCGTTATGTAGGTGTCTTAGGCGTCGCGGAGAGCGTCGACCTGGTCCCGTCTGATCTTGCAGACCATGGTGTAGGCAGGATCGAAGACGTTCCCCAGATCGTATTCGACGCACTGCCCAAGCAGATGGTGCGCCGTTCGTGAATCGAGACCGATTTCCTCGCTCGTTAGCCAGGACAGCATCTCCGTGGTCGCGTGCTGTACACACTGATCCAAGGGACGAGCATTTCCCACGGCCATCATCCATGTGTCATCCAGTGCTCGTGGCCAGCCAATGCGTCGTCCCTTGATTAGTTCCACCTTGAAACGCACGGCGAAAGAGATCTCCACACCGGTGCCGACGATCTCACCGTCGCCCTGGGTGGCGTGCCCATCGCCAAGATGAAACAGAGCCCCTGGCGCAAACACAGGGAACTGCACCTGCGTCCCCTGGCGGAATCCACGGTAGTCCATGTTGCCACCGTGCGTCGATGACGTGGCCGTCGAAATCGCTTGCCCCCCTGCAGGACCGACCCCGAAACAACCGACCATCGGATCCAGTGCGATGGGTGTTCGAGTCATGGGGCCATCGCCGGTGGCCAACTGCACGGTGCCCGCCTCCAGATCGACATTCCAGCGGAATGACGGGCGCGCATCGTCGTCGAATTGGGGCTTGGGATTGTCGTGAAACTCGGGAGTGAAGCCGGGCTCCAGTACGTTGGCGGCGACCTGTCCACCCGTCCAGCCCCACGGTCGATTGGGCGTGAGTTCCTCCAGATGAACGATGAGCGTGTCCCCCTCTTCGGCACCACGGACGAAGAAGGGCCCCGTCATCGGGTTTCCTCTGGGCGTCACTCGCTCACCGGTTTGATCGCGCCCACGCGCATCGACCGTCGTGGTAGCGACCGTGTCGCCGGAATCGATCTCGAGGACAGGGTCGTGCCAACCGATGGTCGTGTGGTAATGGTCCGGTGTGAAATCGTGATGGGCCATCAGGAGCCCCCGCCCAGGATAATCTCCTTGCCGGTTCGACTCGACTCGTAGATCGAGTTGATGATCTCCACGGCGTGACGCGCACTGTCGAGGCTGATGTGGGGGTCGCGTCCTTCCCTTAGCGCATCCATGAGATCGATCACGATCTGCGTATGGCCGTCGAAGCTCACGGCAAGGGGATCGGCAGCGCCGCTCTTCTTGTCCGCCTTGGCGCCGAAACTCTCGAGCATCTTCGCCTCCTGCGCGCCATCCTCGTCGTTGAGCATCTTCCACCCGTCGAGGGCGCCCTCACGCTTGCTGACAGAACCATCACTGCCGTAGAGCATCAAACGCTGGTCAAATCCGGGATAGGCGCAGGTGGTTGTGAATAACGTTCCAATGGCGCCACACTCGAAGCGCAGCAGGGCCACGGTCTGATCTTCGGCTTCGATGTCGTGGCCGAAGACGCCGAACATCCCCATGACCGAGGCGACTGGACCGGCGAACCATTGAAGAAGATCGACCGTGTGCACACCCTGGTTCATCAAAGAACCGCCACCATCCATATCCCAAGTCCCTTTCCAGGAACCGTGAGGGCCATCGTAGTAGGTCTGCTTGCGATACCAGGGCAGGTGGCCGTGCACGCCGATCAGGTTGCCGAGTTTCCCACCAGCCACAGCGTCGCGAATCTGACGATTCAGCGGGTCGAGGCGGGATTGGAAGATCCCAGCGGCCTTCACACCCGCCTTGTCGACGGCGGCGATGAGTGCGTCGATGCGGTCGACGCGGATATCGGCGGGTTTCTCGACGATCAGGTGTTTACCAGCAGCCACTGCCTGCAGAGCCAACTCCACATGCGTGCCTGAGGGTGTCGCAATGTTGACGACATCGACCTCGTCGTCGGCCAACAGTTCATCGAGATGACTCCAGGCCTTACACCCGTACTCCTCTGCAGCAGGACCAAGGCGCTCGGCATCGACGTCACAAACACCGACGAGACGGGCACCTGGGGCATTCTGAACAGCCTTGCAGTGATGTCGGCCCATACCAAGGCCGACGACAGCGAATCCGATTTCAGCGGACATCACAGACTCCAGCGGACGACGTCCGAGTTGAAGTGGACGCGTCGATGCAAAGGTCAATGGAAAAGGACGAAGAAAGATCGTCGAAGAAGCTAAGTCACTCAGAAGGCGGTGAACACCTTGGTTGTACCGTCGTCCCCCTTCACGCAGCATTTCGAGCAGCTGTGGAATCACCTTGTCCGGCTGATGCACCGAGTCGATCACGGCCCAAGCCTGGCCGCAAAACGTGCTTCGCCGCATCGTCGTAGATGGCTCCCAGATCACTGGGCTGCAGCAACTCCACCGGTACATCGCCTGCCTGGGTCTTCTCGGCGCCTTCAAAGGTCAATGGATTGGCAGCCAGCTCAGCGTGGAGTTTCTCTTCAGAAGCCGTATGGCCTTCGTTGACCAAGTCTGTAGCGAACTCCCGACTCGCCAACGTCCTCTATCGCAACGTCCAAGGACCTATCGGCGTCGATCTCATCCCAAACGTGCAACGCTGGCAAAACAGATAAAAGGAGGCGCTACTGAACGTCGTACCGAAGAAACGAGAGCCACGCCCCCATGAAGAAAATCACATTCCAGAGCACCAGGAGAAGGATGTCCGGATAGACAGACGTCAATCTCTCGCTTGCTGGCATGTAGGAGAATTCAAACTGCGGCGCATCACTCAGATCTATGTCGTTGAACTGCTCCATCAACTCCGGTGTCATGCGACCCCGATTCTCCTCCATGACACGACGGAAGTCCGCCTGCTTCTCCTCTGCGTAGACGCCCCACTTCTCTGAGAACGCCTGTAGTGCCTCAACATACCGCTGTTCCTGCGTAATCCCTGAGGCCGCCAGATCGAGGCTGGCAAGGGTGAAGGAGGTCATGGGCGAGACACGCGCGATGATCGCAGACCAGCGCATCTGATGTCGCACACGAGCGGTCTGGCTGTCGGAGACCTTCTGCATTTCCGCCTCCATCTCCTGACGCATATCATCGAAGCGCTGGCGCAGGGCCTCATCGAACACATCGTCGCGTCCCTGCTTCTCCTGCTCCTCGCGGAAGATCTTCTGGGAACGCTCACTCCATTCCTGCTGAATCGCCTGTTTCTCGCGCCGCATGCTCTCCTGGGATGGGATGGGCAGAACCTGCGAAACCGCATAGGGCGCCATGTTGGGCAGGGCGAGCACGAAAGCCACCCACAACAACAGCAGAACGGTGATCGACGTCGATGCGAGTCTCGTTCGACTGCTGACGAAGATTCCTAAGGAGAAGATCGCTGCCAGATAGAGCAGGGCGAGCACGAACAGCGCCAGCAGAGACAGTGTGCCGTCCATGTCGGGCTCGACCTCTGGAAACAGCAACAGCAGAAGCATCGAGAGCAAAAAGGACACGGTGAAGGGCGCGACCAACGCCAGGTAGCCACCGATCCACTTCCCGAGCAGCACCGTATCTCGCGGCACGCTGTACGACAGGAGCAGCTTGATCACCCCCGATTCGGCTTCACCAGACACGGCGTCGTATCCGAAGGCCAACGCCAGCAGCGAAACGATCACGCCGACGATGAAGACGAAGTCCACCGCCGGAAACAGGGGCAAAACAGGGTTTCCTTCCCAGGTCTCGGGAAAGTCCAGACGATTGCCGGGTTGGATCTTCACGCTCTCCGTCAGTTCCTGGGACAGTCCCCGGACCATCGTATTCATCAGATTCAGGGGTCGATCGACGGTCATCCCCTCATTGACGGACCGGATCTGCGTTCGCTGCTCCAATTCGTTGCGGTGCATGACACGATTCATGTTGTACGTCGACAGTGCCTCACGATAGTCGCGCGTGAGTACAGCCGAACTCAACAGCATCACCAACAGACACACGGCACAGGCGATGGCAAAGCGCAGTGAGCGCAGCTGGTCGAGAAGCTCTTTTCGAACGATGTGCAGCAGCATGAGTACCCTGATCTGTCAGGCGCTAGGTGACGTCATAGCGCAGGAAAAACGCGAAGGAGAGCATGAAGAAGAGCACGGCGAACACCACGAGAAGGAGGATGTCGAACATGGCCGCATCAATGGCGGCCCGCGTCGCCTCCGAATACATCTGAAACCGAGGAATCGAGTCGGGATCGAACCAGTCCTTGTCCTTGACCTGAGGACCTGTGCGCGTGAATTCGACATTCCCCGACCGAAACAGGTCATCACGCCAGTCGTTCTGGGCTTCCTGGAATCGATCGTGAGCGTCGCGGAAACGATCGAAGAGAATGGGGCCCGTACCTGCCAGGCGTGTGACGGCAAATAGATAACTCGCCGACGGGGAGAGCCGTGCCAGTCCCTGGCTGAAGGAGACCTGTCGGGTCATTCGGTCATTGTAGAATTGATCGAGCTTGCGACGCTTACGTTCAGCATCCTGCTGGATGCGTTCGCTCTCCTCCTGATCGCCATACACCTTGCGCTTTCGAATCGACTCCTGCAGCAGCTGTGCTTCGCGATCGATGGCCTGCTGTTCTGCGTCTATGACCTGGCGCGATGGAACGGGCGCCACCAGTCGAGCGGTGATCGGCGCGAGATTGGGAACCACGAGAATCCACACGATCCACACCAGCAAGGAGAGTAACAGTGCCGTGGATCCTCTGTGAGTGGCAGTGGAGATAAACAAGCCAAGGCTGAAGAAGACAGCGATATACAACAGAGATATCAGTGAGATCGCGGCAAAACGGATCACGTCGTCCGGCTGCAACTGCATGGCCCCCGACAGAGACAGATAGACGAAGCCTCCCACGACAGCCACCGCAAAGGGAGCCGAAATCGAAAGGTATCCACCTACCCATTTGCCCAGCAGCACAGTGTCGCGCGGCACCGAGTTGGAGAGCAGGACTTTCAATGTGCCGCGCTCTTTCTCACCGCAGATGGAATCGAAGACAAACAGCAAGGCCAGTAGACTCAGGACTATGTTGACCACATAGGCAAAATCCGGCGTCTGAAACACATCGAAGAGAACGTTGCGACCTAAGCGATCGTCACTGGAACGGGTGACGAAGCGATTTCGTGAAGACACCTGCGTAGGGAGGCTGCCCTCAAGACCCCGAGCCAGAACCGACAGGGGGCGCGGCGCCCTGGCACCTGGCAGATCGGCCTGGATCACCTTCTGGAATTGCTCATTCGCGTCAGGTGTATTCGTGATCTCGTCGAGTTTGGTGTTGAGTTGCCCCTCGGCACGGATGTACTCGTCGACTTTCGTCCGATGCTGCGAGCCCATGAGAAACATGGACACCACCACCAGGATGAAGAGCAACGCGTAGGTCACGGCGAAGCGGAAACTGAGGACGTTGTGCAGGACCTCTTTGCGGATAATTCTCAGCAACAGCATCGTCCACTCACTGGAAAAGGAGGACCCCGAAATCGTCGGGACTGTGGCCACCACTGTAGGTACGAACCCACTGGTTGTATTCCTGACCGCGGTAGACGCGGATCAGATTGAACCCCCAGACGGTTCCAGGTGTCGGCGAAGGAATGTTGGTGTCGTCAAAATCGATTCGGTACTCGAGAGCCCAATGATCTGAGCCGATGTGAGTTGCGAGGTCGCCACTTTCGAACATCTCTTGTCGCGAACGCGCAATCCACTCGTCCACACGGACGCCAAGATTGTTGATGCCAATGTGAGCGTAGGAGCTGTGATTGAAATTCGTGTCGATAAACAGTTCAATAATGTCATCGGTCCAGATACTCTCATCCCCTACAGGACCACCTTCGTACTGGTCGGCGTCCTCCTGTTCCTCGAGTGTAATCTTGGCCACCAGATTCTCAGGTTCAGCATCTTCTCCGTAGAAACCGATCCACAGCGACTCGGCAGTCCGGCCAATGAAAAAGTGAGATCGGTGCTCGGAGGAGGTGGCCGCTGTATGCCCAAAGAAAAACTGGTAAGCCCCATGCGGCCCGGGCCGCATGGCGCCAGGCCTTGTCGTCGAGTCGCCCATCCAGGTATGGTTCGTCAGGTAGCAGAGGCACATCCAACAATAGACCGTGTGCTCGTAGCGTGTCGAGCCCGCGCTGGGGGTTGTCGTTTTCGTAGATGAAACGCCCAGCTGGTAGTGTGCCCGCTGACTGGTCGGGTCGATGACCAGAGCATCGGCGTAGATCGACTCCGCCTCGGAAAGCCTCGACTCGAGGGTGGCCTGGCGCGCCTTGGTCAGCACTTCATCGACCTGCGACGCCACGCGAATCATGGCCTCGTTTCGCACGGCAATGTCGTCGTCATGGAGCAGGAGACGAGCGAGAGAATCGACGACGGCTTCCTGCTCGGGCCCGAGTCTGCCGGAAAAACTGTCGACGGCGATGATCGCCTCAAGGCGCACCTTTGCATCAGTGTCGCCAAGTGCCGTGATCACGGCGTCGAGAAGCTGGGTCCGTCGATGCATACCGGCGAGCCGGATGAGCCGGCCTCGCAGGGTGGCATCGGAGTCCTGCGCCAGCAGACGAGTGCAGGGCGGAACCGATGCGCTCGTCGTCAACACGCATCATCAGACTGACGAGAATCTCCACGAGGGCCGCCCTCGCCTCGGCTACGCTGTGGATCGGCAAGGGCCTGTAACAGGGGCTCCACAGCGCGTTCCTTTGCCAGCAGCAACTCCTGCGTGGCTGCTTCGTGCTCTTCCACGGTGCCAGACAGGTCGTCGATCAGGTCATCCGGCCCCTGAGCACATCCGGAAATCCCGACGCCGAAAGAGACGACGAGAATGACGACGCTTGAACATCTGAGCAAGTTGTGGCGGGGGGAGATCATCCCCGGCTCCGGAGTCAGGCGGCCTGTTCGGCTGGTTGACTCACGTATTCGACGTAGATTTTCTCGAGGTCTTCCTGCTCGAGTTCGTCGCTGGAGAAGATGCGTACGAGATTACCTTCCACCATGATGCCCACGCGATCGGCGATCTGTTTGGCGCGGAAGATGTCGTGCGTCGTCATCCAGATCGCCTTGTTCTCTTCTCGCAGCTCGGCCAGCAGTTGGAGAAACTCGGCGCCACTCTTGGGATCGAGTCCGGATGTGGGTTCGTCCAAGAGAATGACCTCGGCATTCTTCATGATCGCGATGGCGATCCCCAGCTTCTGCCGCATGCCTTTGGAAAATCCCTTCACGCGACGGTCGAAGGCATCTTGCTGTAGGCCCACGCGGCCCATCACCTCGCGATACTCGTCGTCGCTCACGTCCTTACGGCCACCGAGTTTGGTGAAGAATTCGAGATTCTGCCGGGCCGTGAAGTTGCCGTAGAGCATGACATTCTCAGACACGTAGGCAACGTGCTTCTTTGCCTCGAGGGGGTCCTTGGTCACATCGATCCCGCAGATCTTCACGGTCCCTGCTGTCGGTTCCGTAAAGCCAAGGGAGACCATCAAGGTCGTCGTCTTTCCCGCTCCGTTGGCACCCAACATGGTGAAGATCTCCCCCGGCTCGATGGTCAGAGATAGGTCGTTGACGGCGTGAACGTCGCCATAGTGCTTGGAAAGGCCGATGATCTCGAGCATGCGGAGTATCCTTTACAGGTAGTCAGAGCCACGGGAGTACGTGCCAGTGATTTTCGCCGTTACAGTGGCGGCGGAAGGTGGTCTATGCAAGCGTTTCCCAACC
>PATE01000108.1 GCA_002712305.1 Gemmatimonadota bacterium
AGGGCAGGATGATGTACATGACCTGCATGGGTTGCCATGGCATGAAGGCCGAAGGGAGCCGGAACTTCAAAGCGCCGCGTCTGGCGGGACAGACGCCGTGGTATCTGAAGCGGCAGCTCGTGAAGTTCAGAGACGGCGTGCGCGGCGCCCACCCACAAGATCTTGAAGGCGCCCAGATGGCAGCCATGGCGCGCATGCTTCGCGGCACAGCCACCGACGATGTTGTGGCCTTCCTTGCCACCCTAGATCCTGGGCGCCCCCCAGATGCAGGTGGCGGGAATGCGGCGAACGGAGCCGAGTTGTTTGCGATCTGCGCAACCTGCCACGGCCCCTCCGCTGAAGGGTTGGAGGCACAGAAGGGTCCGCGGCTTTCGCACCAGCACTCGTGGTATCTCGAGCGTCAGCTGAGCAATTTCCAGGAAGGACGGCGCGGATCTCACGCTTCGGATATGGAAGGTCAGCAGATGGCGGCCATCGCCGATCTGGTCGCTTATATCCAGTCGCTGGATCAGTAGCCCCAGACACGGGACAGCAATAGAACAGCAAACGAGATCGGCGAGCACCCCGTCGCCGATCTCGTCGTTGTTCTGCGCCTACAACTTGATCGTGCGCTGTCCCTTGCCCGCCTTCAAGACTGCCAGCCCCACGTCGAGAGCCGCCATGCCATCGGCGGCGGTGGCCAGCGGCTGCTCGCCCTTGTCGAAGTGAGCCACCACATGTTTGGCCTGATCGAGGAACATGTCCCGTCGCTTGAAGGTGAACACCTTCTGTTTCCCACCGGCTCCCTTGAATGTGAAAGCGCCGTGTGCCTTGGGATCAAACCCCTTCGGTTCCTCGCTGGCCGTCATGCCAAACTGCAGCGTCCCCTTCGGCCCTACCAGATCATTGAGGGAAGCGGCCGGCGCGCCGGGCGCCATTCCCCAGGACCAGATCAGCGTGTGCTGATCTCCCGAGGCAAAGTTCAAGATCGCTGACGCCGTATCGGCGCCGACACTGGTCTTGTCGAACTGACAGGATGAGGCCTGTACCGAAGCGACAGGACCCAACATCTGCAGGGCGAAGTCGTAGTTGTGGATGGCGCCGTCCAGCAGGGGCCCTCCTCCCTTCTTCTCATCGCGAAACCACGCATTTGGTGGCTTGCCGCCAGCGGCAAAACGCCAGATGACGGGCGAACCCAGGGTTCTCGCCTGGACGATCTGCTTCATTTTCCCCCACTCGGGGCAGAAGCGACGCACGAACCCCATGGTGAAACGAACGCCGGCTTTCTTAACAGCTTCGGCCATGCGTTTGGCATCGGCGTGCTTCATGGCCATGGGTTTTTCGCAGAACACGTGTTTGCCCGCCTTGGCTGCGGCGATGACAGGCGCTGCATGGAGGAAGGTGGGTGTGCAGACCCAGACGGCATCCACATCGTCGCGGCGCAGCATCTGTCGATAGTCGGTGTAGGTCTGGGCGTCGGGCGTGCCGAACTCGTCGGCAAAGGATGTCGCTGCCTGGGCCGAGGCGTCGGCGCAGGCCACGATGCGGGCGCCCCGCACGTTGGCCAGGCGAGATGCGTGATGCCGGGCGATACCTCCGCAGGCGATAAAGCCGATGTTAAGCATGAACCTTTGCTCCTTCAGGGGTTTCAGGGACGTGGTCCCGAATGGTCGTCGGTAGTTACGCTACATTACCTGCTGCGCGCCATCACGCTGTTCCCACCCTTTCTCCAAGTGACGATCACCGCCCCTTGCTCACCTCCGCTGAATGGGCCGCCCTGGTCTGCGCCTTCATCTGGGCCTTCAACGGGTTGGTTCTGCGAACTCAATCCGAAAAGGTCTCTCCCGCGGCGATGAATACGATTCGCTGCGGTCTCGCAGGCCTGGTCATGTGGATGGCCCTGCCCTTCGACACGGTGCCGCTGAGTCAGCTGTCGGCCGTATCGGCGCGGGAGTGGGGGATGTTGTTTGCCTCGTTCAGCGTCGGCATTGCTCTGGGAGACACACTCTATCTGGTGGCCATCAAGGAGATGGGCATCTCACGCACCATGGCTCTCACAGGCACCTTTCCTCTGACAACCCTCTTCTGGCAGACGGTGTTGCTCGAGTACCCCTTTGAGCCATCCCTGGCCGTCGGCGGTGGTCTCGTCGTGCTCGGTGTCGTGTTTCTATCCCGCAGCGACAAGGCAACCGACACGGAGATTCGTCTTCGATATGGCATCGCCCTGGCGCTTTTTGCGTCTCTGACGTGGGGGTTTTCTTCGACTCTGCTGAAGCCGGCGACAGCGAACATGACGTCACTTCAAGCCAATGCGATCCGCATGCCCCTGATCGCGTTGCTTGTGTATGTGGTGCGTGTGTTGCCGAGTGGCAATCGACGAATGAGGGGCATCGGCTGGCGCAGTTTCTTCCTGGTGGGCATCACAGGTGTGCTTGGCATGGGGTTTGGTGCCTATCTCTTCATCTACGCCATCTCCCAGACCAGCCCGGCCAAAGTGGTCACTCTCACATCCAGTTCACCGCTGTTTGGCATGGTCATGGCTGCGATCTTTCTCAAGGAACCGATCACACGCTGGATTGCCGCTGGCATGTTGCTGTGCCTGGCCGGAGTTTGGGTCGTGATCTAGTCCCCTGGCTGTTTTTGGGCGCTTCTTCTAACTTGAACTCCGGCGAGGAATCGCCGATTCGATCTTCACACTCGCTAGAATTGAGACCGCTCCATGCCCCCTGTTCAGGACATTCTCGTCCTCTTCCAGACCGCCCCAGCTCTCGACACACAGGTGGTGGCCTGGGCACGCTACGAAGCCTCGAAGGGGGCCCGCATTCAGGATCTCGTCGAAGAGGAAGATCCACCGTACAACACAGCCATTGAGGCCATGCGCGATGGCTGGCAGGTGATTCAGATGTCGGAACTCAAACATCGCGTGCCCGAGGACGGCTACGAGTTGGGCCCCCTGCCCTATCAGACCGTGCTAGCGAGATACAACGTACTAGAGGAAGAGGAATAGACCGTCATGACCGAACATCTTCTGAACTCCAAACAGATGGCGCAGTTTGTCGCCTCCGGCTACCTGAAGTTTGAAGACATGATCCCGAAGGACCTGTGTGAGGCTTGCCGTGAGGAGATGCCGAATTTCGGTGGCTATATGGCCGTCGGCACACCCTTCGAGGAGACCTGGCCGAAAAACACACCCCTCGGTGACGCCTTCCGCCTGCCTCAGGTGCAGGGCTTGATCCATTCCCTCATCGGTCCCGACCCGTTGTACGATCACCACGCGGCACATCTGGTGAAGGCGAACCAGATGCGTGGGCCGGACGCGCATCAAGACTCGGTCATCGACTTCCGCGAGAATTACTTCGACATCCAGTTGAGTTTCTTCCCCGTCGACACAACCGACGAGATGGGCGGCACATTCCTGATTCCCGGCACACAGTACCGCAACGTGCGTACCGGCGAGATCGGTCTGTATCAGCACATGCGCGGCAAGATCTGGGCGACCTGTCCCGCGGGCACGATGTATGTGTGGAACACACGCGTCTGGCACGGTTCGCGGAGCAACCACACCGACCAGGACCGCTACATGTTCAAGCTCCGTCTCAATCCGACGCGACCTCAAATTCGTACCTTCGACACTTCCGACCTCGACGATCCGGCCATTCCCGGAATCCTCAATACAAATCACGGTTGGGAAGGCAATGAGCATCGGTATGAACTGATGCACCGGATGAAGTTGTGGCGCTACCTGTCCGGTCAGCCCGACTACGACATTGGTGAGCGCTTCCTGCGACGGATCGAATACAACCCGGGGCGTGTCGCAGTCGCATGAGCTCCGCTGAGTACGACGGGACCCGATTCTAGCTCACCTTCTTCTACTATGCATCGATGGATCGGGGCTTCCGTGCGTGGGCGACACCTGCAGGGCTGGAGAGTTTCTATATCAAGGAGTGCCGCACGGAGCGACCAAAAGACGAACTCGTCGCCGCCAGCGAACCATATCACTTCTACTACGTGCACGCCTTCGATCACGACGGCCAGTTCCTGCGTGTGCAGGAAAACGAGAGTCTCGCTCACCTTCGGATCGATGGAGGTGGAGGTGTCGTTCGAGTCAGTGGAGGGTGGAACCAAGGTCGTGCTACAGCAGAGCGGAATCGAGGACAAAGTCTTCAGCCACATGAACTGCCGCAGTTGCTGGCTTTACTTCATGACCAACTTGAAATCCGTCCTCGAACACGGCATCGACCTGCGCGACCACGATCATCCCGATCGCGCCTCGTCGATGGAAGTCGGTTATCCCCTGAACTAGTTCGGGGTCTTCTGGCTCACCCTCGTGCCGTCCACCGCCCGCCCCTACCAGAACACCCGGCCTGAGCCCCACCACCAGACAGAGATCCACCTCCCCAGGCTGGCCATTTTCCCCAATCCTTGACCATGCTCCACCCCCTAGGTATACTGCACAAACGTTCAGCTTCGCCACCCCCCCTAACTCTTCAACGTGCGTGCAACATTGGACCTCACCTGCCTCCACATCCCCCAATTCCCTGCCTGGTCCCTCTCCCAACGCTGGTGCCTCGACAATACCGGCACCGGAGGATCGGAGACCCGCCCGATCATCGTCTGCGAAAAGGGCAGAGTCCTTTCGATGATCGATGAGCGTCTGGAGCACAAAGGGATTCGGATCGGAGACCCCGTCGATCGCGCTCGTCGGCTGGCACCGGGCGCGCAATTCCTGCTGCGCGATCCGGATGTGGAACGCGCCTTGTGGGAGAGCATCCTCGGCAGATTGGTGGGACTGACGCCGCAGATCCAGCCCATCCCCGATCCTCTCCGGCCTGTACCGAGGAGACGGCCCAAAGGCAGAAAACGCAAGGGCACCAACGCCCACGACCTGTTCGCTTCCATGGGTGATCCCGAGCTGACCGAATCTGATGATTCGGCAGGCCTTTGGGACAACGGCGCCTGGGCAATCCTGCAGGGACCCTATGCGGATGGCATTGAAGCACTGGCTACCGAATGGGGTGCTCAGGTCGGACGCGGTCATCGGCGCAGTTGGGCCATGCTCGCCGCGGCGTATTCGAAACCGGGACAGATCACCACCGTCCCCCAGCCGATGATCACTAAATTTTTACGGCAGGCACCGATCGAACTGTTGCAAAGCCTGTGCTTCTCATCCGATCTCATCGAACGCCTGCACCTATTCGGCCTCAAGGCGATCGGTCACATCTTCGGCCTCACCAAGCGTCAGTTGATGGCGCAGTTCATCGACGAAGGCCGCCGCCTCTACGACCTGCTCCATCCCGACGACCGGGAACCTCCCGTCAGCAACTACGACCGACGCACGCTGATGGCTGACTACGAATTCGACTGGCCTGTCTTCGAACCCGGTGATCTGCAGCCGGTGTTGAAGAAGCTGCTCGAAGATTTGATCGATGACTTGGGAGAGTTGTGCACCCGGCACCTGGAAGTGCGGCTGCATCATCGCCGGCGTGCGGATCGGTTCGCCCATCGGATTCTGAAAGACCCGACCCGGTCGCTGCACACGCTGGGTACGATCGGCGATACGCTGTTGATGCAGACACTGCAAGACGCCGGCTCGAGTCGACGACCCACGGGGCGTTCGGTGGATCGAGTGTCGGTAACGATGAGTGGGCTGACGCGTGTGGCGCCGGTACAGGCCGAACTGTTCCGTCAGCGGCCCGAGCTCAAACCGGTGGTATTGCGCGTGGAGGCTCGTTTTCCGGGAAGGCTGGTGCGCCCCGTGCATGCCCACGCAGATCCGTTCTTCCCAGAGGAGGAATATCGACTGGTGCCGATTGCCGTGTGAGGCATACCACCCCATCGTAGACGAGAACAACCTCCAACTCAGCCGCTCTCGCCACACAAAGGACCTGACATGGAATCTGAGATCGTCGACTACGAATCCTTCGGCGCCAAAGGCGATGGGGTTACCGACGACCTGCCCGCCATCTGCAGGGCCCACGACCACGCCAACAGCCATGGTCTGTGCGTGCGCACGAAACCCGACGCGACCTATCATCTCGGCCGACGCGACCTGACGGCCCGGATCGCCACCGACACAGATTGGAGTACCTCTCGATTCACGATCGACGATTCGACACAAGTCGAGAACCACCGGGGCTCCCTCTTCGAAATCATATCCCTCCTCGAGCCCGAGACGATCACCCTCGATCGTCTGTCATGCGATCAACGACAGACCGCTGTGCACCCCTCCCACGACAGCTTCGTCCGAGTCGAGGATGACTCTCGCCGACTCTTCATTCGTCGTGGTCTTAATCAGAATGCCGGTGTCCCTCAGAGCGATTGTTTCGTCCTGCGCCGTGACGGTTCGATCGAGGCCGATATCGATTGGGACTACGAGTGAATGACCCAAATCGATACCCGGCCAATCGACGACGACGCCCTCTACATCCGCGGCGGTGTCTTCACGACCTACGCGAACCGCGAGCACCATCCTGACGGCTACAATTACTGGAGCCGGAACATCGCCATCTCACGCTCGAACACCGAGATCCAAGGCCTGACGCACTATGTCACAGGTGAGATCGATGTAGGCTGCCCCTACAGCGGTTTTCTCAATGCCCATCACTGCGCCCACATCACTTTCCGTGACTGCTGGTCCACGGGGCACAGCCCGCGAGACGAGCCGCGGGCCGTAGCGTAGCGCCCGGAGGTGTCGGCGCGACGATGTGAAGACAATCCATCCTGCACACGCCGCCCCTTAGCCCCAAACCTCGTCCGCAACGCGCACGACGAGTTCCAGCTTCTGCCGCTGCTCTTCGTAACTCAACCGGTTTCCCCGCAGCGAACTGGCGAAGCCGCACTGCGGACCCACAGCCAGTCGATCCAACGAGACGAAATCGCTCGCCTCGAGCACCCGTTGTACGAGTTCGGGTTGGGACTCCAGGTGCCCCGTCTTCGTCGTCACGACACCAAGCACCACCTGGCAATCGTCGCTCAAATGTCGTAGCGGCTCGAAACTGCCGGATCGCGGATCGTCGTATTCCATCAGGAAACGATTCACGCGCAGGCGAGGCAGCAGGCGCGTGGCGAGCATTTCGTAATCGCCCTCGGCCAGCCATCGACTCTCCTGATTTCCTCGGCATAGATGTACTGCGAAGGTGACCTGGTCACCGTGATCTGCGATGACGGCATTGTCGAGGTCGGCCCCCATGTCGAACCATCGATCCGCCGTCCAACCTCTCGACTCGTAGAAGGCCCGCGTCGACGGATCGCTGATCAGTGGATAGTGGGGCGCGTCGAGTTGGATATATGTCGCGCCGAGGTCGACGAGCCTGGCCACCTCTTCTCGAAGCAGGGCGACCACATCCGCCAGAAAGGAATCCAGCGTGGAATACGGACCCTCTTCGGACCAGAAGTTGGCCCACAAGCTTGGGCTCGACAGGCTGACCTTGGGAATGCGATCGGTGTGCGTCCGGAGATAGGTGAATTCATCCGCCGTAGGGAAGCTGCGCCGGCGAAGGGGGCCGGTGATGCCGATGCCGGGAGGCCGCTGTACGCTCTGATCACCCACTGCTGAATCGCCGCGCCAGTCCCCCCATAGGAACGCGTCCAGGTCGAACGCCCCAAACCCTTCTACCGCCGCCGGCAACTGCGCCTGGAAAGAGAGGCGGCGCATCTCTCCGTCAGAGAGCACGGGTAGCCCGACACCCTCCTGCAGCGCGATCGCCTCGTCGACGGCGCGATCCTCCGCCGCTTTGAAGTCGGCCGATGACAGGTCGCCCGCCTCATGTTTCTGCCGCGCCGCCAACAACCAGTCGGGACGCAGGAGAGATCCCACGACATCAGCATGTATCGCCGGTTCGCTCATCGATGCCTGCTACTGAGCCTCTTGTTCTGGCGTGCTCAACCTGGCGCTCACTCGGTGAAGCCGAACCCGTAGAGATCGACGGTCCCCGTCATCTCGAACTCCAGGCGGATCTCTCGACCCGCGAGGGTTCCGATGGGTTTGCCGTCCCATGATATTTCCTGCCGCACCCCGTCACCCGTGATGGGCCGACTCTCCTCGAAGCCGGGCACGTCTTTCCGTTCGAAGTCGGTCACCTTGACGCGTACTTTCCCCGACGACGCCTCGGCATTCACCCACAAGCGACCCGAGGGACAGATGAGGGTCTTGGTCACCACGAAGCCCCCACCCGGTGGCGACTGCAGTGACGCGAAACCCTCCTTGCGCATCGTCGCCAACCCGATGCCGGGTACGGGATCGATTTCGTGATGGCGACCGGAGGTGCCCCCATAAAAGATCCACCACTCGTCCCCGACTTCCACCCATCCCGAAGCGTGGACCATGCCTCCATCCCAACTGCCTTCCTCACCAACATCGATGAACCGGACACGATCTGCAGGCCGCTGGAAGTGCATGCCATCACGACTGGTGGCGAGGCCGACGGTGATGTCCTGCTGGTGCTGGTAAGACCACAGGAAACCGATATAGGTGTCGCCATAGATCCGTGTCGGCATGCCGTAGAAGTAGTTGTGATTCGTCTCGGCATCGACCTGATCCGGCAGCAGGACGTTCTCCGAGCGCAGAGGCCACTCCTCCCATAGCGCTGTGTGTTCCAGCCGACCGACCTTGCGCCGTGCACCGCGGGTGTGATAGAGGTTCGTCGCCCGCGTGAACCATACGAAGCGCTCAGTTTTCTCATCCCACACGATCGTACCGTGTGTGTCGGGCGTGTAGTCGGTGGCGATGCACGTGTCACTGGCCGGATCCCAGTGGATCCCATCCTGCGAGCCGATCAGACGTGACGATTTCGGATCGTCCGTCAGATAGAGCATCACATACTTGTAGCCGCGCTTGAAACGCTCCGGCACATGGAGGAGATAGGGAGACTCAGCCCGTCCGCCTGTCGGTCCCAACAGGACGACGTTGTTGTCCTTCGTCCCCTTGAACTCGTGCTCTCCGATCCGCGGCAAAGTCCAGTCGAGTCCGTCGGACGACTCCGCGTAGGCGATGGCATACGTGTAGAGCCGTGGCTCCATGCTTTGGTCCCAGTATTCCTGGTACCACATGCGGAAGAGCCCATCCTCTTCGTCTCGTATCACATTGAGCAGTCCGCCTTGACCCGGAATGAGCGGATTGCGGGGATGTTTGATCGGTGCGTGAAAGCGTCGGATCACCGTCTCGGTGAGATACTCCACCCCCCACCGGTTGTCGACGAGATGGTCGTCGATGAAGAGCTGCGATGTCGTACCGATATCGTGCGTGTTCAAGGATTCCCCCTGAGAATGAGCAGGTTGTGAAGGATAATTCGTGACCATCCCAATCGACAGGGTGTAAGAGCCTTGACCCAGTTCCCATCCGGGAATATACTGAACAAATGTTCAGCATTTAAACTCATCGCGCTCCCCACCTCACAGGCCCTGACTCACTCTGCTGCCGAGGTCGCGAAACTTGAAGTCTATCCACAGCCCTATCGACGTCGACACCGACGATCGCTGCCGCCCCGTGCGCCTCTACTGGCGTTCGAACACCTACCACGTCTCCCGCATTCTTGATCGCTGGGTATTGCAGAATCGTTGGTGGGCACGCGAAGAGAAACGTCTCTACGTGCTCGTCGAGGCGAGTCTGGCCGCTGGTGAGCCCGTTGCAGGTAAGGCAGTGCAACATCTCGAGCTCTACCTGAAAACCAGCGCCGTCGGTTCCGGCAACGAGTGGACTCTTGCCCGTGTGGTCGACTGAGGCGCCCACCGCATGTCTCTCCTCCACGGCCGATCATGCGCCTCCAATGACCATTCGCTGCGCGAATGGCCCGGTTGAGCTGGTACGTCGTGTTCGTTCACCTGCACACACGCAGCTGGTTTTCCTTTGGCGCCGGCGGCTCCTCTCCCGAGGCCCTCGTCACCCGTGCCGCCGAACTCGGCCAGCCGGCGCTCGGGCTCACCGACTTGCACGGTGTCTACGGCATGGTGCGTTTTCAAAAGGCCTGCAAGGCCATGGGGATCCACGCCGTCGTCGGAAGCGAGGTCCTCGTCGATGGTTCGCCCCTCGTGTTGCTCGCACGGTCCCCTGCCGGTTACCGCGATCTGTGTTCGTTGCTGACCCGGGCTCATCTGGCCAGCGCTGGTCTGCAGGATGGGGACCTGGCGCTGCTCGGAGAACGCATGGCGATGTCGGGGGCTCGTTCGGTCGCCGACGTGGGCCGTCTTGTCTCTGCGAACGCTGACTTCGCCAACCCTGATTCAGAGAGCCCTGACTCATCGGCCCCATCAGGTTTCGGTCCTTCCGACGTCGACGATGATCCCAGCAATGCCCCGAACGTCGGCGAGATCCGCTTCGTTGGCAGTGGCGACACAATGACGCCTCTCAACATTCTGCCTACACCCAAACGACCGGTACCTACGGTCACTCTCGAATTGCTCGGCACCTACGCCGACGATCTGATTTGCCTCACGGCAGGACGTTCAGGGACTCTCTGGCAACTCACCTCCCGTCGCCAGGACACGGCGGCCATTTCCTGGCTACGGACCCTGCGCGAGATCTTCGACGATAGCCCTGGCCATAAAGCCTGCGGCCGCCGCCTCTATGTCGAACTCATGCACGGCCTACTGCCCGAAGACGGCACTGTCGCCGCCCGTCTGCATCATCTGGCGTGCACCGAACAGTTGCCCACCGTCGTCACCAACGACGTGCGATTCGCCACACCCGCAAATTGGCGTCGCTACGATCTGCTCACCTGCGCCCGACTCAACATCCGCGTCAGCGAGCCCCACGCTGAACGTCCGCGCAACGCCGAAGCGTATTTGAAGTCCGAAGCGCAATTGCGACATCTGCTGCCTTACCCGGACGCCTTTGATCGCACTGTGGAGATCGCCGAATCCTGTCGTGTCGATCTCGTGCCCGAATACATCACACCGCCGGCGGCGATCATCCCCGCAGGAAAAACGGCGCGGAGCTACCTGACTGAACTGTGCGATGCCGGCCTGCAAGACCTCTACGCTCCGGACCAACGCGCCGCGGCTCAGGCACAATACGATCGTGAATTGAAGGTCATCACCGATCTGGAGCTGGAGGAATTCTTCCTCGTCGTGCACGAAGTCGTTTCCGTCGCACGTCAACGGGGCATCCGTTGCGCCGGACGCGGCTCGGCAGCCAACAGCATCATCGCCTTTTTGTTGCGCATCACCGCCGTCGACCCCATTCGCCACAACCTGCTCTTCGAACGCTTCCTGCACGGCGAACGCAAAGGCACCCCCGACATCGACGTCGACTTTGACGCCGACCGCCGCGACGAGGTCATCGACTGGATGGAGCGACGCTTCGGCATCGAACAGACGGCGATGACGGCGACGTTGATCACCTACAAACTGCGACTCGCCCTGCGCGATGTGGCCAAAGCCCTCGGTTGGCCCATGCCCAAAGTCGACGCCCTGTCGCAGACCGTGCCCTCCGGTCTGGCCAATGAAGTCACCGAATACCGCGAACCCATTCAGAGTGTCCTCGGCGACGCCCCATTGGTAGACCTGCTCTTGGAACGTGTCGCCGATCTTCACCTGTGCCCCCGCCACCTCGGCCTGCACTCCGGCGGCATGGTCCTGTCGCGCAAACCCCTCTCCCATTTCACCCCGATTCAGGTTTCGGCCAATGGCGTGAAGATGGTCACCTTCGACAAAGAAGACGTCGAAGCCATGGGGCTGGTGAAACTCGACGTCCTCGGTCTGCGCATGATGGCCTGCCTGAGCGAAGGCGCCGCCCTGGTCCATCGTCACGAAGGCATCGAGATCGATTTTGAGACCCTCCCCCTCGATGACCCGGGTGTCTACGAGCTGATCTGTTCGGGGCAGACGGTGACCCTCTTCCAGATCGAGTCCCAGGGGCAGATGCATTTAATCGCGCAGAATCAGCCCGAGTGTTTCGACGATCTCGTCGCCGAAGTCGCCCTCTTCCGCCCTGGCCCTCTACAGTCGGGCATGATCCACCCCTTCATTCGCCGACGCCGCGGTCTGGAACCCGTCGTCTACGAACACCCCAGCCTCGAGCCGATTCTCGCCGACACGTACGGCGTCATCCTTTTCCAGGAACAGATCCTCGATGTAGCCCATCGTTTCGCCGGCATGTCCCTGTCCGATGCAGACGACTTTCGCCAACTCATGTCCAAGACCCACGACCCGGTCAGAATGGGTCAGATGGGTGTGCAATTCATCGCTGGCGCCATCGCCAAAGGCGTGCCACCACCGATTGCCGAATCGGTATTCGAAAAAGTATCCCACTTCGTCGGCTACGGATTCTGCCGCTCCCACGCGGCGGCCTTCGCCCAGACCGTCTATCACTCCGCCTGGATGAAGCGGTATCACCCCGCAGCCCATCTGGCGGCCTTCATGCAGCACCGCCCCGGCTTCTACAACCTCATGACCCTCGAAGAAGAGGCGAGACGATTCAGCATCCCCACCCTGCTACCGACGGTCGACGAATCCACGGCGCGCTACGATCTGGTGCGATTGTCTGATGGCCGTCTCGGCATTCGCAAACCCCTCACGTCAATCAAAGGCCTCGCCGAAGAAGCGGTGGAGCAAATCCTCTGGGCACGACTCGCCGGTCCCTTCCGTTCGGTGGAAGATTTGGCCACCAGAGTCCCCGATCTCGATCGCCGTGACCTGGATGCGTTGGCCAAGTCCGGTGCTCTCGACACCCTCACCGGTTCCAGTCGCAGGGCACTGTGGGAAACCGGTGTCGTGGCCAACAGAAGAGATGCCGGCGGCGATCGGTCTCACCAACCGAGTCTCTTCGACATGCCTCTTTTGATGGAAGAGGACGTCCCCGACCTGCCCGTGCTGAGTGCCGCCGAGAGATTGTCCTGGGACTACCGATCCACAGGAGCCGGTCGCGTCCATCCCATTACCCTGGCCAGACGCCACCTTAACGACATGGGCATTCCCACCATCGAAAGCTGCCAGCGCACGATGGTTTTGCCTGGAGACGGCACGAGCCCAAAGGCCACATCCAACGATCTGCAAGGCCCCGTGGTTACCCTCGCCGGCGTCGTCATCATGCGCCAGCGACCGCCCACGGCCAAAGGGTTCATGTTCGTGACACTGGAAGACGAAACCAGCTTCATCCAGGTCATCGTCCATCCAAAGATCTACGAGCAGTACTACGAGCTGCTCATCAAACCGGCCCTGCTCTTCAAAGGTCCCCTGCAAGCCACAGGCACCTGGCGTGCTCTGCTGGCGAAAGAAGTCTGGCCCCTCGAAGGTGTCTTCGGCGGCTACGCCGGTTTCCCCTCCGCCGCCGGTCACCAGAACGCCGGCGATGCCGGCAAGCAAGTCGTGCGTGCCGGACAAGCCCTCGAAGGCGATGGCTCCGGAGACGATCTGGCCAAGATCGCAGCGGGGGGATCTGTGTTTCGATCGCGGACCAGGAGAACGGGGTGACGTTTGCATGTGGGTCTGTGTCGATGCCTTCAGGCCCTACACTCGGTCAACGGCTTGCCTCACGGGCCCTCTGTTCGACAAACCTGACCTTCGCTCATGGGCCTTGCGACATCGACACAGACCCACATGCAAACAACAATCCCGTTGTGACCAACAAAAAAGCAACTACCCCCACGACCCGGCGCCACACACACCACAAGAAGATCTGGTTCTCGCCGGCGCCGGCCCTTCAGAAAAGGCGTGTGTGGGAAGTGCTTACTCGCCGTGAGGCTTTTTCGATCCCGTAGAGCGCTTTAGCGAAGGCCAGGCTTTCTGAGCAAATGGGCCCGTAGGGTGCTCGCCAGGGATGGCGAGTGCTGACCGAGCCGCAGGATGCGGCGTTCGGTCAGCCCGTGAAGAAAGGCGTATGCCGAAGCGTCGCGCTCGGAGGGATCGGCAAAAGCCACTCGACAACAGCAAACAGAATCAAGACACGGACACCTCATGCTCCTACACCCATCCACGACAACCGAAGCCCGCAAAACCACCCCTGCCAACGTCCGAGGCCGCGGCGCTGCCACGAACACGCCCAACCGCTTCGACCCACTCCACATCGAACCCGACACGGTCGAACCGGATGAAGAAGACTTCGAACGTCGACAACCCGCTCAATACTTCGACGATGCGTCCCGTTCCATCCTGGCCAGCAACGACAGTCCCGACGTGGGATTCACCTACAGCATCAATCCCTACAGAGGTTGCTCCCACGGATGCATTTATTGCTATGCTCGCCCTACGCACGAATACCTCGGCTTCTCCGCCGGTCTCGACTTCGAAACCAAGATCCTCGTCAAACAGGATGCACCCGACCTGCTGCGGGAGACGTTCCGAAAGAAATCGTGGGAGCCGCAGGTCGTCGCGTTGTCTGGCAACACCGACTGTTATCAGCCCGTAGAGAAACGTCTCGAGATTACGCGCCAGTGTCTGGAGGTCTTTCTCGAATTCCGCAATCCCGTCACGATGATCACCAAGAACCAACTCGTGACGCGCGACATCGATCTGCTGCAGCAACTGGCCGAACATGATCTGGTGCACGTCACCCTTTCCGTCACGAGTCTCAGACCTGCCCTGACGGGAGTTCTCGAGCCGCGCACATCCCGACCCAAGCAGCGCTTGGCCGCGATCTCGGCACTGGCAGGGGCTGGCGTGCCGGTTGGCATCAATGTGGCGCCACTGATCCCGGGGTTGAACGACGAGGAGGTCCCCAACATCCTCGAGGCAGCGGCCAAGGCAGGCGCCCAGTGGGCGAACTATATCATGGTGCGCCTGCCCGGTGCGGTTCGGCCGCTGTTTCTCGAGTGGCTCGAGCGCCACATGCCCGATCGTGCCAGCAAGATTCAGAGTCGACTGAAGAAGGTCCGCGATGGCGAACTGTCCGATCCACGCTTCGAGTCTCGTATGCGTGGGGAAGGCGAACTTGCCGACCTGATCTCCAGGTTCTTCACTCTGGCACGCAGACGTCACGGATTGGAAGGGTTTCAGCACGAGTTAGCGACCCACCACTTCCGTCGTCGTGGTCATCTTCAGTTGGAACTGTTCTGAAGCAGGCTTCCTTGTCTGACACCCGCGCCACTCTGCCACCGCGATTCGTCCTGCCCCTGCTGGGGCTTTTTGTCGTTCTCGGTGTGACACTCCGCCTGCCTGGGATCGGTCGCTCTCTCGGCCACGACGAACTCTACACAATCGTCATCTTCGCATCCCGTTCGTGGCTCGACATTCTCTCCGGCTACGACCTGCCGAACAATCACATCTTTCACACGCTTTGCTTGCGCGGCGTTCAGCTCTTGCTGGGTGATGCGGAGTGGTCCCAGCGTCTGCCGGCGCTGCTGGCGGGCCTGGCGGCCATCCCTTCGCTGTACTGGTTCGCACGCCGCCTCACCGGCGCACCGACGGTAGGGCTCCTCGCCGCCCTGCTGCTTGCAGGCCATCATCTCCACATCGGCTTCTCGCAGACATCGCGAGGATACACGCTGCTCGTGCTGCTTCTATTGTTGTTTGCGGGTTTGCTATGGACAGGTATTGCGCGAGGACTGGCCCGTGGTACCGAGCGTGCCGGTACGAAGAGCCGACCCAGCAGTCGTGAGCCTGATTCAGCCCTCGCCGCGGCAACGTCTGCAAGACCTGTCGACAACGCATGGGTGTGGTTGGGGGTCGTCATCACCGGCTCTCTCGCCACGCTGACCCTGCCAAGCGCCGCGCTGCTGATCGGGGCAGGTACGGTCGGCGCCCTCTTGCTCATCCGCCGTGGCAGTGTGGGGTCACGCCGTGTCGCCTTGATCCCTCTCGCACTAGCCATGCTTGTCATCCTCGTGCACACCGCCTTGATCTACCTGCCGCTGTGGGAGGATCTGCGCGCTCATGCCGCGCGTTTTGGTGAACCCCTGGTGTTCACCGGCTTCGCCCACTTCGTCTCCAACGTGTGGACCACCATCGGCCCACCACGCCTGGCGTGGCTCATGCACCTGTTCACCTTGTGGGGGTTGATCACACTCGAAGGTGCACGGCGCGGCTCAGGGTTGTTCCTCGGCGCTCTGATCGGTCTGCCCCTGATCCTGAATCTGGCCCTGGGTACACAGGCCGAATCACGCCTGTATGTCTTCCTCGTCCCCTTTTCTCTCGTCGCCATCGCCGCCGGTGCTGAATCCCTCCGCCTGCTTCTCCTACGCAACACAACGGGGTTGGCGCGGTGGGCATCCGCCCTTCCTATCCTCGCCGTACTGGCCAGCTTTTATCACGAGGCGGCCACTCCGATGGAGACGGGCTACCGTGATGCAGGTCGCTTCGTGACCCAGCAGACGTCTCCCGGTGATCTGGTCATTGTTCCCTACATCATGGACTTAGTCATTGGCTACTACTCCGATGGCGCCACCGTCGAACGCCTGCGATCCATCCCCGAATCAGGAATCGATCGTGTCCTGTTCTTACATCGGCCGGGCACTCCCCGATTCAGCCTCGATGATCTGATGCTGTCGTCGAACTTCACCACCGAAGAGGCCGACCACCTCGATACCTATGCGCACCTGACACTGCCATCACAGGCGTTCGTGCAGGTCGATCGATTTGGCCCAACCGCAATCCACACGATGCAAACGTCACCGGTCGCGATTGATCTGGGTGACCTGACGCTGGATGATGCGTGGAATCTCTACTACGTGCAGAATCCGACGACGGCGAAATTGGCCATCACGCCCAACCAGAGATTGCGTCTGGATCCAGCGGGAGGCGCGGCGGTGCTGCACTCTCGGCGACGCGTGCGTTTTTCGGGCAATGGTTTGGCCGTGCTCGCTTTGAATCGTCGGGGAGAAGGATATGCTTCCCTGTACGAGGTCATCGATGGCGAGCCCCAGGCTGTACAGATGGTGACACCGTTGGCGGCTCCGGCGATTCACGTGGTGGACGGGGCGCGTGTGCATGCCGATGTCGCCCTCGCACCCGTGGTGTCGGGTCGTGAGTACGGTCTGTTTCTAACGGCCCATGGTGTCGTGGAAGCCGGCAATTGGCAGTTGAGTTTTCTACCCTACAGGGAGCCCGAACCATGAGTCAGGTGTTGCGGCGGCGCTGGGTATCTGTCTATTGCAAGGGTTGCTGCTCGACGATACCTCGGTGCCCCACGCGGTAGAGGAAGCCGACCTGTACGTTGTCCAGATGGGTGACCCGTTCGCCAGGCCATCTCACGGTCACCCGTTCCGCCGTCGTCCCCTCGCCGAGTCCGAAGATTAGACGCGTCTGACTATGGCTCATGTACGAGGATCCGGTGCGCACGTGTTGCCGTTGACGCAGCGATCCGGAGCGCACCTCGACGACGGCACCCAACCCCTCGAGCGAGGGAGCTTCGCCGGCAAGTTCGATGACCAGCACGTTGGCGGTCTGACGATCTGCGGTCACGACCTCATTGCGCAGCAGTCGCGCCCGGCCGGCATTGGTGCCCAACAGAACATCGGTGTCTCCGTCACCTTCGAGATCCGCCACTGCCAGACCTCGCCCGACGACGGACTCACCAAAGACATCCCCTGCGCGGTCGCTGGCCTCGATGAGGTGACCCTTGCCGTCATTCCAGAACAACTGCGGTGGCTGCGCGTAAGAGATCTCCTTCTGCACGGCATTGATCTCAGGTTCGATGTGTCCATTGGCCAGAATCAGATCCTGTCGACCGTCGAGATCGAAATCGACGAATCGCAGACCAAAGGTCAGCGTCGGCAGCGTTGACTCTACCAGCTGCGTCCGCCCCGCCACATCGAGGAAAACCTGTCCACGTGCTGCGGTTTGCTGATAAAGCGACAGCGCCTCACGACTGAAGTTGCCGATGCCGATCGTCTGCGCGGCGCCGTCCTCCAATTCGTTCACATCCACACCCATCCCGGCTCGGGCCCGTCCACTCTCGTCGTAACCGATCCCGGCGGCGAGTCCGATCTCCTCGAAGCGTCCACCCAGATTGTGCAACAGGAAGTTGGGCTGTGTGTCATTGGTCACGACCAGATCGGCCCGACCGTCTTCGTCGAAGTCGGCCACCGCCACCCCCATCGACTTCGCGTCTGGCAACAGCACACCCGCCGACTCGGTGATCTCTTCGAAGGTGCCATCTCCACGATTGCGATACAGGCGGGGCGTAGATCCCTGATATTGCGGTGGCGTCGCATACGACTTGCTCTCCCCATCGAAGGAGAAATACAGATCGTTCTCCGGTGACCACTGCACGTAGTTGGCGACGAACAGATCGAGCAGACCGTCGTTATCCACGTCGACCCACGCTGCCGCTGTCGACCACTCCGGGTGAGCCAGTCTTCTGTCATCCTGCCAGAGCGTGCCGGCTACTCCCGCTGACGTAGCCACGTCGTCGTAGTTCCACGCCGACTTCTGACGCAGCAGCAGATTCGCGCCCAGTGTGGTGACGAACAGATCCTTGTCACCATCGGCGTCGTAGTCGGCGGCCGTGATCCCCATACCCTGCACGGGAACATCGAGACCGGAACGCGGTGTCACGTCGGTGAAGTGTCCCGCCCCATCATTGGCAAAGACAGCACTAGTGGGCACCGAACCCTCACCCTCGTGACCGGGCCACCAGGTGCCATTCACGAGCACGATGTCTGCATCGCCATCGGCATCGAGATCGTCGAAGGCGACACCACTGCCCATGGTCTCTGGCATCCACTTGTCACCGAAAGCCCCGTTGGTGTGGACGAAATCGATGCCCGCCTCTGCGGCGACTTCCTCGAAGGGGATCACGGGAACCTTTGCGGGTGCAGATCCGCGGGCATAGGAAGGCCTCGCCGGCGTCGCGTAGTCCGGACTCGATGCCGGAACGGCCGACTCATCCTCTCCACAACCCCACACGAGCAAGACCAAGCTCAAGGTCAACGAGAATCGTCGACTCACGCACCATCCTCCGAGGTCGAAGTCAGCGGAGACACGGGATGTGCGTGAATCGGTTGTGCCTCTCGATTGGCGTCGGCGTCGCGTTGGCGATACTCGCGGGTGACACTCTGTGCGGATTCGTCGATCTGGTAGTAGGAGTAGGCTTGCTCAGCAGCATCGGCTTCGTCTTCGCGTCCGAGGGCCCGTAGAACCAGCATGCGATGATAGTGGGCGCTGCGATCCTCTGAATCGATGCGCAGTGCCCGCGTCAAAGCGCGCAGGGCTTCCTCGTGCCTCGCATCGAGATACAGAACACGACCCAGGTTTCGCCAGGCGGCTCGGTCTTCGGGGAATTTGCGCAACACGTGCCGATAGGCTTTTTCGGCGTCGGCGTAGTTGCCCGCCTTCTGGTGGGCGACGCCCCAGAACCAGGCGGTCTGTGCGTCACCCGGTGAGATCTGTTCGCATCGTCCCAGGTGTTCCCACGCCTTGGACAGATCGCCGTCGTTCAGTGCTACGCGAGCCAGATTGCGCTCGCCATCGACACGTTCAGGCGCCAGACGCGCCACCTCGACGAAAGCTTGTGCCGCACCCCGCGTGTCACCCTGTAACAGCAGGCCAATCCCGTAGTCATTGAAGCGCATCCATGTCGGCGCACCCGCATCGTGCAGGCTCTGCGACGTGTCCCCGGGCGCCGGCCTCGCCTGCGATGCTTGCGCCGCGAACGGCCTGGCGAGCAGTGTCACCCGGTGTGCGTCGATTTCTGTGACGGGCAGATCGGGCACGTCGTCAAAGGCAGCGAATCCCTCAGGGTTGTTCCGATAGGCAAATTCGGTGTAGGTGCGATCGAACTTCCGCCACAGAAGCCGCGCCTCGACGGTGATGTCACCCTCCGTGGGTGGCACGTCGACTTCGAAGTGTGCCACGTCGGCCGTCCCCGGTCCGATGACGCGCACGTAGACAGGTGCCACAATGGCCTGCGCATTGCGTTTGTGGATGGGCTCCGAATGACGATCCACCAACAGTGCTTTGTAGAAATGGGCGGCAGGGTCCACATGGCCGTCTTCACGAATCGCACCCGAAATGGCCAACAGCTCTCCGTCGGCGTCACGCACCGTCAGTTCGAGCCAACCTTCATTAGAGTCATTCGTTCCACCGGGGAAGGTGTGACCCACCCCCTGATTGCGCACAACCACGTCGAGACCGATGCGTTCCCCCGACGTCACCACGGGCGGCGTATCCAGATTGCGCAAGATCTGACCGTCAGCGCGACGCAGGGCGAAGATGTCGACACGCAACTTCTCGTCCTGCAGGAAATGCTCGATTCGTTCGATAGTGAGGGTGTCCCCTCGCAGATAGGGCAGGGCCGTATTGACCGCCAGAAACCGGTGCGATCGCACATACCCCGCCCTGGCCGACACATCCCCCTCGACGGCCCGCTCTGGAGGCATATGACAGTCCTGGCAGACGCGTTTGTAGGGGGGCAGATAGAAGGTGCGCGATGCGTTGAGGGCCACACCGGAGTCGTGCCAGTTATCGTATTCGTTCTGTCCACGCAGCCAGCGATAGTCGTTGATGCGTGTATCGATATTCACCTTGTGACAGGTGGCACAGAATTCGGCGCTGCGGAAGAAGGGTTTGAGCATCTGCCGCTTGTGAACGGAAGGTCGTGCCTTCAGCGACGTGTCGTGGAACAGTTGAAGCAGACCTTGATCTACGTCGGCAAAGAGATAGGGATCATCCTGCTCGTCGGCGATGTTGTAGTTGCCGTTGCCCGTGTTGTTGTGGATGTGGTCGATGGCATGGCAAGCAAGACACGTGAGCCCAGCCTGTGCTTGAGGTGTTCGGCGATCGATGGGGCCAGACATCTTGCCCGCCAGCATCAACGCCGGATCGTGGCAGCCTGAACACCACTTCGACTTGACCATCCCCTCGCGGCCCTCAAGGACCTCCCCCTCCCCTAAATCACGTGCCAACCGTGAATAGTGATCGATGTGAGCCGTCACCTCGGCATTGCTGCCCCCGCCGGAGGCCCGCAGATCGTTGATCGTCGCTTCGTAGAAGGGGTTGTTGAACGAGGCGAATCGGTGCGCCGAATCCTTCCACTGTGCCACCGTCGCTGCGTGACAACGTTCACAGTCCTGGGAGCCGACCTTGTGTTCGATCGCAAAGCCCCGATCACGCAATTCCTGATCGAGCATCTCCTGTTCCGGAAGCCCACTGCGCGTGATGATTCGGGAGGGCAAGAACCCGCCCGTCGTCGTCGTCGTTGCAGCCGGGAAGAAGGGACTGTCGTGGGGCACGAAGTTAGCCGGTACGAATTCGGTGGAACTGCCACCGATCTGTCGTGCGCGCGAACCCGGTCCGTCCCCGATGGCGGCCGCCTTCGACAGCCCTTGCTCCGGATTTGAGAAGGCGTCGTGGGCAAACACGGCCAGCAAGGTGAGTCCAACGATGGCGACGGGGACGACGCGATAGCTCAGCAGTGAGGGTTTCCAGATCGAAACGCGGCGATGGGCCACGTACACGGGCAGCACCAGCGCCGCACACAGAACGTGCACCCACCAAGCCCAGGCGTTGTCCCTTGAATTTGCTTCGCTGAGGATGAACAGACCGGTGATAAGGAGGGTGCCACCGAAAACAACGGTGAGCAGACCGGTCGAGATCGCTCGTCGGCGATGCCGACGCCACACCTGCGGCAGATGCCATTCGACAAACGCCGCTGCCAGAATCACCAGCAGCACACCGATACCGGTATGCGACAGGATCATGGCCTGATAGAACTTCGGCAGAACCAGCTCGGTACCGCCCAGACGGATCCAGCCCACGGCCTCCGCCATGCGATGAAGCAGCAAATACGCCGTATCGGCCAGCATCAGAACACTGAGACCTACGACACACATCAAGAGGTGTCGCTGAGATGAATTCAGACGGGTTCGCTGCGGCGTAGGCACGAAACACGAGCAGAGGAAAAGAGGCGTAACTGTAAGCGTTACAAGATACTACGTTCAGTCCGTGTGCGCCTCTCGCCAGCTCGCGAGCTCCTCCATAATGCTGTAGACACTGTCTGCTTGGCTGTATCTCGCCCAGACCAACGGCGTGTCATTGTAGGTCTGGTCTTCATGGGTCGGATCAGCTCCCTGGGTCATGACCCATCTCAACATCGTCCCCTGTCCGGCCCACGCGACCCTGTGGAGGGGCGTGGCCCCGGATCCCGAGGCCCATACACGCCGGCAGGCTGACCATTAATGTCTGCACCCCGCTCGAGCAGGAAAGAGGCGGCTTCGATCTGTCCCCAGTGGGCAGCAAACTGGAGCGCCGAATCCAATGTGCGGCGGCGCTGCTTTCGGTCAGAGGCATCGAGCCCTGGGATCGCGTCGTCTTGGAGACGTCCCCGCCGATCGAAGTGACGGGCGAGACCTTCCATATCTCCCAAGGCTGCTGCGAATCGAACGTCTTCGGGCACACCGCGACTGAGCATCTGCTGTCGACGCAGCTGCCCACCCGTGATGGCCAGATGGATGGGGCTGTTGTCGTCGTGATTCAGCGTGTTCGGGTCGGCCCCGGCATCGAGCAGGACCTTCACGAGCTCGGGATGATTGTCGGGCGCCCTCTGCCGCGTGGGGTTCAGGCCAGCATGGTGGAGGAGGGTGGATCCGGCGAAATAGTCATCCTCGTAGAACTCGTCCAGATAACCACGAGCATAGATCAGTTCGTCTCCCTCGGTGGCGAGCAAGTCTCGCAGGCCATCTGTATCACCGGCGTCCATCAGCGCCACCGCATCGTAACAACGTGGATTTTCTGCATGGATCTGTGTCAGATCGGCGAACTTTGTCGCCCGAAAATCGGCACCGTGTTGGGTCCACTCGTTGTCGGCCGCGACAGAGGACGACAGCACCAGACCAAGCAGCAGCCAGACAAGTAACGACACCCAGGGACCGCTACAACGCGTATCTTTGCTGATCATGAGATTCCTGACGAAGTGGTTCACTCACAGCCTATTCGTCGCCTTGTGGATGGCGACGATCGTACCTGCCCAGGAATCGACGGGACCCACGGTCCATACGGTCGATACCCTCACGGTGCATGCTCTGCGCACACCCGCAACGCTGAGATCCATCCCGTACAGTGTCAACCAGATTGATGTAGGTGATGTTGTGCGCCTCGAGCCCGGGCTGAGTCTGACCGAGGCTCTTTCGACGGTCCCAGGTCTGCTTGTGGTCGAGCGCAACAATCTGTCCCAGGGGGACCGGATCGCCATTCGTGGCATCGGCGCCCGTGCCTCCTTTGGCGTACGCGGCCTGCGCGTGCTCGTGGATGGCATCCCGCTGACCATGGCCGATGGCCAGTCACAACTGGGGGTCATCGACCTGTCGCAGTTGGCATCGATCGACGTGGTGCGTGGCCCCGCTTCGGCCCTGTATGGAAACGCTGCCGGCGGGGTCCTGCACCTGCAATCGGCCCCGATCGAGACCGATGCTGTGCAGGTCGGCACCCTCATCGGCAGTGACGAGCTCCAACAGATTCGCTTGCAGGCCGATGTTGTGCGCGAAAACGATCAGGTGCAAATCGGCGCCTCACACACCGACTACGGTGGGTTCCGTGAGCATGCCTATTCTCGTCAGCGGACCTTCCAGGCACGCTGGCAACGGCAGATGACTGAATGGCGCGTCGGCGTGACGGGTCATTTCTACGACGCCCCGTGGCTCTACAATCCGTCCTCTTTGAATCGAGCCGGTGCCGAGGACGCGCCTTCAGGAGCGCGGTTCTTCGTACGTCAGCAGGGTGCCGCCAAGCAGGTTCGCCACGCCCAGTTGGGCTTTCGCCTCGCAAGAACGACATCGACCGATGGCGGCCTGGAGATCGCAGGTCACGTCGTGGGACGATCGCTGGCCAATCCCATTCCAGGACGCATCATCGATCTCGATCGAACAGCGGCGGGCCTGCGAATCGTGGGATATCGACGATGGCACGCCGACTGGCAGACGACGGCCGGCATTGAATTCGAGTCGCAATCGGATCGTCGCGAGGAATTCGGCAACGAAGGACTCGATGACGATGACATCGATCGTTTCCGCGATGACACGATCTTCGACCGTATCCTGACCGGAGATCGACAACTCAAACAGGATGAGCAAGCCGTCGGCATCGGCCTGTTCACGCTCACGCGATGGCACCCCACGCCGACGCTGACCCTTAGCGCGGGTGCCCGAGTTGATCGTCACGCCTTCGATGTCGAGGACAAACTCCTTACCAATGGAGATGACAGCGGCGACCGCAATCTTGTGCAGTGGAGTCCGACATTCGGCGCCACCTACACGCCGTCGCGACAGTTCACATTGTTTGCCAATCTCGCCACGGCGTATTTGACGCCGACAACGGTCGAACTGGGCAATCGATCCGACGGACGAGGCGGGTTCAACCCAGATCTCGACCCCGAGCACTATCGCAGTGTGGAGGCGGGTGTTCGTTTCATCTGGCTGGGGGCAAGACTCGACGGAGAAATCGCCGTCTACCAACTCGAACTCGAGGACATGCTGCTTCCCTTCCAGAATGCCGGGTCGGACGAGGTCTTCTATCGCAATGCCTCAGAGGCGCGCAATCGGGGTGCGGAAATGCACTTGCATTGGCAGCCACGGGGATCGGTGAGCATGGACGCGAGTCTGAATGTCATCGACTTCGTTTTCACCGATCACACGGTGAATGTCGATGGGGAGCGTGTATCGGTGGATGGCAACGAGGTGCCTGCAGTTCCACCGCGGACGGCGACCTTCATCTCCACCTGGTTTCCGACGCAGCAGTCCTCTTTGAAAGCCACGGTGCGACATCAGGGGCGAATGTTTGGCGATGATCTGAATGGAGGCGACACTGGTGGTGGATCACGCGATGATCACATCAACAGCGCGTACACCGTCGGCGATCTACGCGGTTCCATCTCTCGGCCCGTAGACCCCTGGGAAGTGGAGGTCTTCCTCGGCATCGACAACGTCTTCGATGAGGCCTACAACGGTTCGGTCGTACCCAATGCCTTCGGCGATCGGTACTTCGAGCCGGCCCCCGGGCGCACGGTCTTCGGTGGCGTGCGCCTGCGTCGTTGACTCCCTGGCCGGCAGGAGTTCAAGAAGCGGTCAGCAGTTCGTAGGTCTGGCGTGCAACGATGAGTTCTTCATCGGTGCGCAGCACGTGGAGACGAACGGGGCTACCTGAGGAGTGCAGCGTTCCTTCTCCCTGGACGTTGGTGTTCTTTTCCGGATCAAGCTGGATGCCGAGAAACTCCAGGCCGCGCAGGACCTGGGCTCGTACAATGTCCGAGTACTCGCCGATGCCCCCGGTGAAGCTGATCACGTCGAGCCCACCCAATTCGACCACATACGCACCCAGATAGTCACGGATGGCCGACGTATAGACCTCGATCGCCAACGCGCAGCGCTCATCTCCCGCTGCGGCACGATCCTGTAGATCGCGCATGTCATTTGAGACGCCACTTAACCCAAGCAGACCCCCCTCCGAAGCGCAGACTTCCAGCGCCTCGTCGAGACTGATGCCCTCCCGGTCGCACACAATCTGCAGAGCGTAAGGATCGAGATCGCCGATGCGATTGTTCTGCGGTACACCTCCCTGCGGGCTCAGACCGTGAGAAGCGCCCTGCGACACGCCGTCTTTCACCGCACATAGAGACGACGATCCACCGAGATGGCAGTTGATGTGGCGAAGCGTGGACGTGCCCTCCAGGTCGATCACCTTTTCTGCGGCGTAGCGATGACTGGCACCGTGAAATCCGTAACGACGGATCCCGTATTCCTGTTCCCACTTTTGTGGAATGGCATACAACTGACGCCGAAGGGGGGCCTGGCCGTGGAAGGCAGGTTCGAAACATCCGACGCGCGGTGCGGAAGGTGCGGCATGAGCGAACTGACGAATCGCCGCCACGTACGCCGGATTGTGCGCCGGAGCGAGGCGAAAGAAGTCCTCCATGCGGCCGATGACATCATCGTCGAGTTCGACGACGCCCGTGATCGATCTCGCATGCACGGTCTTGAAGCCGACGGCCTCCAGATCCACCACGGTGGTGAGGGGACCCTCGGCCGTGGTCAGGCAACGGAGCGCCTCGTCGATCGCAGCCGCGTGATCGGGTAGATCACACACCAGTTCTACCTCAGCCGTTTCACCCAACTGATACTTGTGCACCGAATCGCCGCCGTCGTCGCCGATTCGATCCATTCCACCACGCGCCAGAACGGTCGCCGCGGGCATATCAAAAAGTTTGTACTTGAAGGTTGTGCTGCCCAGGTTCGATACAAGAATCTTCATCGTCTTCGCCTTTCTTCACACACGCACTTCGGCGCCGGTTGCTGCCGAGGCGTAGATCCCACCGATGATGCGCTGCACATTGATCGCCTCCTCGAACCGAACCAGCGACACGTCAGCCCCGCCTATGGCGGCGAGGAAGTTCGTGTGTTCGGCCAGCGTCCGAGATGCCGTCTCCTCCTCAAAGGGTAGATCTACTCCGGTCACAGCGCCGGTCTCCGGATCCCACACTTCTACGTGTGGTTCGACGTCCTTGCCCACGCCAAGGGTGCCCAGCACGTCGAACCCATGGGCTCGTGAACGATCGTGTTGAAGCCAGTTGCCTTCGACAGACATGGAAGATCCGTCGGCGAAGCGGACGTGGGCCTGACCGAAGTCCTCTACCGTCACCTCCTTCAGGTCCCCGTCGAAATTGATCGGCGGATTCGGCATCTGTGTCAGTCGACAGAACGTCGATCCACTGACCGTTACCGGCTCGGGGGCTCCGATGATCCAATACACCGCGTCGAGGGGGTGGACCGTTGTGGCTGCCAGGACGCCACCGAGAGACTGGTCCTTCTTGTGGAAGTATCGGCCCCACGGGTAGTTCATAATGTGGCCACCCCACGCGCGCGTGTGATAGACCGAGCCAAGTCCACCGTCTGCGACGAAGCGTCTCAGCGCCTGGTTGGCGTGACCTTGCCGCATCTGCAGTCCCATGGTGAACAGTTTACCCGCCTTTTCTCCGGCCGCCTTCATCGCATGGGCTTCTTCCAGCGACATACACAGGGGTTTCTCACACAACACGTGGGCGCCTGCCTCGTAGGCAGCGATCGTCTGCTGGGCATGGAACCGAACCGGCGACGCAACGATGACGTAGTCTGGCGCAACGGCTCGCAACATCGACTCCGTATCTGCGTAGGTCTGGGCGCCCTTGATGCCGGCAATCTCCAGAACGCTGCTGGCTGCCTCAGGATCCGGATCGACCACGGCAGCGACGTCCACCTGTGAGATCTGGGCAAGGGCCTTGAGGTGTTCGCGCCCCATCACGCCACCACCGATGACCGCTGTTTTCACCGATTGTCTCCTGATTGAGCAACCACTTGAATTTGAAAATGCGTCGTTGAAGGAGCTGCCACACCCTGCCGATCCCAGGCCATACACGTTGGCTGGCGGGGCCGGGTGACATCAGCAGGTGCTGGATTCGAGCTCTGAAACGCGGGTGTCCTGCTCGCCGTGATTGCCATCCACAAAAATCTCGCACCGATCCTGCATTGCAGGCAGCGACGGCCGCGTGACAACATCATCATCGTCGATGACAACGGCGACGTAGAGCTGTCCCGCGGTGCTGTCGTAGCCGACGCGGAAGGAGGCTGTCAGATCGGTGTCCGCGTACGGTGGATCGTGCCGATCCGGGTGAACGGAGAGAATGGGATAGGCGACCATCGAATCGGGCCAGTCGTCCAGACGGCCGTCGACGTAAATCGGTGAGATGGGGACCGCCTGGGCGACGCCACCGTCATGCGCCGACGCGGGCAACGAACACAGGAGGAAGGCCGCCACCAGAAGACGACTGATGGAGAAGTGACGGACCGACATCTGTCAGCGTCGCCGTTGCCCGGCACGACCGTGCGGGCTCACGATCGCGGCGTTGACGTCTCGCCCGCCTCCACAATCTTGCCGAGTTCCATCTTGATGACCCGGTCCGCGTGGTGGAAGTAGCGATCGTCATGAGATACGGCGATGATTGTCTTGCCACTGTCTCGAAGCTCGTGCACGAGCTCGCCATAGAAGTATTCTCGAAATTCAGGATCCTGCTCAGCAGCCCACTCGTCGAGGACGTAGATCGAGCGGTCCTCGA
>PATE01000109.1 GCA_002712305.1 Gemmatimonadota bacterium
ACGACCTGTGCACGAAACTGGAACGGAAGGTCAAGGGCGCCGTCGACCACGCCGTGCGATTCCTTCAAGCCTTCGAGTCTCTACAGCGTGTATCGACGTCCGTCGACGAAGGTCTGCGTTTTCTGATTCACCACAAAAACATCCTCGATTCGGAACTCGGGCCTCGTGAGCGCGGACTGGCGGCGCAGGAACTGCTCGAGGATCGCGAAATGCTGCGTCTGGTCATCGACATCATGGACCGCAAGGATCATGAGATCCGTATGATCTCCGTCTGCCTGCCGCCTTACAGCTACATCGTCAAACGTGGCAATGAACGGATCGGTAATCTGACCATCGAGGAAGACTTCGTCGACGACCTGCGCGAACTCAAGGCCGACGATATGTCCGACAAGCTGCATTCAGATGACCCCATGGTGCGGATCCGACCCGCTGCCGACATACGCTGTCTTGTGGCCATTCTCAACCACCTGATCAAGGCGACACCGTGGCGCAAGGAAGTCCGCATGCTACGCGTCCGGGCAACGTTGAACCAGCCGTCGGTCACGATCTGTGTAGCAATGGCAACTGCTGGTCCGACAAGCAGTTACGAATACATCTCGTCGGTGCTCCCAGTGAGACCCTATATTGCAGGAATGGAAGCCTCGTCGAAATCGCCGCAAACAAACGAGCCACCAGATGCGTCGGGAAACGTATCTGCCAGCGCGTCGGGACCGCAGGACGGGCCATGCGTGGCTCCGGGACAGTGCGGGGACTGCCGCCACGCTCGTGTTGTGCACGGTGGGCACTCACAATTCTATCTATGCCAGCGCGCCTCCGAGGACGATCGGTATTCTCGTTATCCTCGTCTCCCCATGCTCGACTGTCGTGGCGCTGAGCCCGCTTCTGACCTCAAAGTGAACCCGCGCCACCGACCTGGTTACCACACCTGACACTCGCGACCTGACTGACGAAGGCCATGGCGAAATCGCCCAAGACACGTGCCACGCGCCGCAAGAAGCGGTCTCGCCGCCGCCGGCCTGATCCTGGCGCTGCCCGGCTGTTGGTTGCCATCGCGATTCTGCTCGTTCTAGCCATCGTTGGGTTTATTGCCTTTGACGATCGCCACTGGCATGCATTCGATGACGCCGGCGATGGCGCATTTGCACGTCGAAACTATGAGTACGCGGAGAGTATGTATCGCAAGGCGCTGCTCGAGGCCGAGCGATTAGAGGATCGACAACTGATCGCTGCGACCCTGTCGGATCTGGAACGGATCGCTCGAGCCAGCGGTCGTTCGGCCGATGCAGCAAGTTATGCGGCTCGACGGGCCGCCCTGGGGCGCTGAATCCCGCCCAGAGGGCGTGATACCCCGGCAGTTGCCAGAATCAGGCAATCGTGGCTATCCTGGAGGGCGACGTTCCCCCCCGAACACGCACCTGCTCGTCCTCCAGGTTCCCCCTCGACACTTTCGGTGAGAAGTCCATCATCGGCTGCGGCCGTGATCGATGGTCACCGTCTTACGTGCTTCGGCGAGATCGACGAAGATCGAGACTGCCCGGCACCACCTGAACTCGAGGCATGTGAACCGATATCCACTCATAGAGGCAGCGGGATCCGCTTTTGAGCTGGGTCTTGCCCACGGCCATCAGGCCACCGACCTGGTCGAGGGTTATCTGCGTCTCATCGAGAAGAGCACAGGACGCGATCGATCGGTCCTGGCCGGTGGCGCGATGAGTTTTGTCGAGCGCATCGAAGCGCTGAGTCCTGCCTATCTGGAAGAGGTCCGTGGACTGGCAGAGGGTGCCGGGATCACCTTCGAGGAGGCCATGATCTGCCAGGTTCGTGGTGCCGCCGTCCGGGGGATCGATCACGAGGGCTGCACTGCCTTTGCTCTGACCGGTGAAGCCACTCGGCAGGGCAAGACACTGGCCGGCCAGAATCAGGACCTGGGTGCCGAATTCGCAGATGTGGGAATCGTCCTGCATCTGGCCCCCAACGACAGCAGGCCGCGAGTGACCATGTTCACCTTTGCCGGCCAGCTCGGTTATATGGGGACGAACGAGCACGGTGTGTCCCATTTTGCCAACGGCCTGGGCAATGCGGCCTACCAACCCGGGCTGACCCACTATCCGTTGAAGCGCAGATGTTTCGAAATGAGCAATGTCGCAGAGTGTGTCAACATCCTGCGACAGCACCGGGTCTGTTCAGCAGGCAACATGGTTTTCTGCGATGGCGAGGGCGACATTGCCGATGTCGAGATTCGCCCCGAAGGCATCGCTGTATTTGACGACACCCGTCCGTGTCAGCGGCTGCACACGAATCACTACATCAGCAACGAATTCACCTCCCACGAGGATAACAACACGCCCGATTCTGTCCCCCGACTCGATCGGATACGTGAACTGGTCGCCCAGTCCTGGGGCGATATCACCGTGGATACGATGAAGCAGGTCCTGGCCGATCACGAGGGTGATCCCGGTGCGATCTGTCGCCACGGCGAGAAGGGGTCGTTCTCGGTGGCTGGCTACATCGCCGACGCCTCCGAACGGGTCCTGCATGTTCGCCGTGGATTCGGCTGTACGGGTACCTGGACGGAGTACGCAGTTTGATGTGAGCGTAATGTACCAACCGACGCCCCCCAGGTGTCGGTGGCGGCTCCCCAGCCGCCGCTCTCCTGCTCCCTTCCCCGATGTCACGGCGGCTCCCCGCCATCAGCGTCAACACGCGCTACTGCGCGTGTCGACACCAAAGGATTCTATGCCACCCTTCCATCGTGTCGTGCTGGGCGACTCTCGCAAGATGTCCCGCATCGACGACGAAGACGTACAACTCGTTGTGACCTCGCCGCCGTACTGGCAATTGAAGGACTACGGCCGGGATGAGCAGGTCGGATTCAGCGACACCTACGAGGATTACATCAACCACCTGAATCTGGTGTGGTCCGAATGCCATCGGGTGCTCAGTCCAGGGTGTCGCCTCTGTGTCAATATCGGCGATCAGTTCGCCCGCGCCGCCTACTATGGCCGCTACAAAGTGATTCCCATCCGCACGGAGATCATTCGATTCTGCGAAACGATCGGCTTCGACTACATGGGCGCCATAATCTGGCAGAAGGTGACCACCACAAACAGCTCGGGTGGTGGCGCAGTGATGGGTTCCTATCCGTTCCCACGCAATGGCATCGTCAAGCTCGACTACGAGTTCATCCTCCTGTTCCGCAAGGGCGGCAAGGCGCCCGCACCGGATCGCGAGAAGAAGGAGGCCTCGCGACTTACCGCCGAAGAGTGGAATACATTCTTCAGTGGTCACTGGAACTTCCCCGGGGAACGTCAGGATCGACATCTTGCGGCGTTTCCCGAGGAGTTGCCCCGGCGACTCATTAAGATGTTTTCCATGTCGGGCGAGAAGGTACTCGACCCGTTCCTGGGCTCGGGCACGACGAGTGTCGCCGCCGCACGTCTGGATCGTCGTTCTCTCGGCTACGAAATCAATGAGGATTTTGCACCGTTGATTCGCGAACGCCTGGGCGGTGTGGAGGTGGACTTCGTCGATGATTTGCCAACCCACATCGGCCTGGACCACGACCTGCAGCAACTCCCCTATCGGTTTGCCGATCCGGTACCAATGGAGACACGCGCCGATCCGCGGAACTCGAACTATGGCTCGCGGATTGACTCAAAGGGTGGCGGTGAACGACACGAGTCACTGCATCGAGTTCAGCAGGTGCTGGCCCCGGATCGTGTGCAATTGGAGGATGGTCAGGCGGTGCGTCTGCTCGGCGTGCGTTCGATCGCGCGGCGTCGGCAGCAGGCAGAGGAGCATCTGCGGGAACTGGCAGGTGGCAAGAAGGTCTATCTGCGGTTCGACGACGCCTGCCCACCTCGGGACGACGACGCCCTCGTCTACCTGTATCTACGCAATCGGACACCGGTGAATCGACATCTGATCCGCTCGGGGCTGGTCGAGGTAGACACAACCCGCGACTATCGCTTCAAGAAGGCCTTTCTGGCCGAGCGCGGACGATAGGGGCCGCCGCGACGAAGCGGAGCCTCGACAGGGCTACATGTATTGAGCCCTCACATACATTGGGTGACGACGGTGCGGATCTGCTCGACCGTGTCCTGCTCCAACTCCTGCTGAATATTCTCGATCGCAGCAGCCGAGACGCCGACCTGGGCCATGGCCTTTTCATCAAATTCGGGCTCCTCTCCGGGCAGGAATCCGAGCCCCACTGCCTTGGAGAGATTGTCGGCGAGGTGGACGACACATTCCAACTCCGTCGTCTCCTGCAGTTCGTGATGGCGACCGACGACGCCTACAGCATCGGCCCCCCTTGTCCGCGTTGATCAGGAGCAGTTGACCCAACTTCTGGTGCCCTGCCACGTCGCCCATGTCGATTTCGGCCTGCCGGAAGCTGACACTCTTGTCCCGGCTGTGACCGAGGAGTCTTGTGGTCCATTCCCAGAAGAAGAAGCCCAGTACGAGTTTGCCGATATCGTGCAGCAAATTCGCTCGCCATACTGCCCCAGCAATTCCGACGCTTTGGAAAGAGGGCGATTCGAGATCAGTCGTGAACAAACGATCGCACGCGCGTCGCTGCAATGGGACTTGGCGCCATTGGCTCGCTACGGAGTACGAGTGTCGTCAGTTTTGTCTGTTTTTGTCGACCTCATGGGTTCGTGCGACAAGTTCGGCATCGTCTTCCGGGTGATATCCCAGCTCGCGCCGGGCGTTCTGCAGATCCCAAACCGCCCGCGTATTGCCACTGATGCCATAGTAGATGCCGAAAACGACGGACGTTTCCAGGCTGCGCGTAACCAACTGAACCGCGTCACGTGGGCTGAGCCACGTCGACAGAATCCGATCATCAGAGCGCTGACGAACGTCGAGTTCGGGACGAAACGTGCCGATCCGTAGGCAGATCACACTGAGACCGAACTCATCGGCATAGAAACGCGAGAGGTCCTCACCGAAGGCTTTGCTGACTCCGTACAGACTGTCTGGCCGCGCCGGCATATCGGGGCGGGTGTAAACACCTTCACGTTCGTAGAAACCGGTCACGTGATTTGTGCTCGCGAACACGACCCGCCGGACGCCCTGCCGGCGTGCGGCCTCTAACACGTGATACGTGCCACCCATGTTGGTCTCGTAACACGCAGGCCAAGGTGTGGTACCTTCACGAAATCCTGCCAGATGGACGATGGCGTCCATTCCGGAGGCCGCTTCCTCCATCGCCGACAGATCCCGGATGTCGGCGATGAGGGACTCCTCCCCTTCCTCGAGCCCGTCGATATCCACCAGATCGCAGAGACGCAGGCGATAGTGCAACCGAAGTCCGGGACGCAAGGCCTGGCCGATGTCACCCGCCGCGCCGGTGATGAGGAGGTTGTTGAGTTCGCTCACTTGGAACTATCGCGCCGCCCACAGAGACCCGCGTCGCTGAATCTCCTTCGCCTCGGGCACGTCGAAATCGGTGGCTACGTGGCCGAGAGATGAAAAGAACACTTTTCCCGCACCCCACATTCGTTTCCATACCACGGGCATCACCGTGCCATTGACCCATGGTGTGGATTCAGCATCGAAGGTCGTGGTTGCCAACACTTCATTGCCAGGATCCGTATGCATGTAGTATTGCTCGGAATGCATGGCGAAGTCTTCGATTCCCGCCACGATCGGATCGTCGCCCGTGATATTGACGGTATAGTCCTTGACGCCATCCGGGTGGCCCACAAATTGGCCACCCGTCATCATCTGGTAGCCACACTCGTTGCGGAAGGCATCACACATCCCACCGTGCCAGCCGGCCAGCCCGACCCCCTGCTCCACAGCTTGCATCAGTCCCTGATTCTGCTCGCCATCGATCGTCCCCATGGTCCAGCAAGGCACGATGAGACTGAGACTCTGCATCAGATCTGCGTCCTTGTAGCTGTCCATCGTATCCGAGAGGACCACCTCGAATCCCTCGCCATCGAGAACGTCTGCAAATATCTCCGTCGTCTGCTTCGGTTCGTGGCCGTCCCAGCCACCCCACACAATCAACACCTTCTTTTCAGCCATGCTACACCCTCTCCGGATCTATGATTGTTTTCTCAGCCTGCCGTGTCTTCGATCACGGACCATGAGTAGCGTCCGTGAAGCAAAGCGATGACGAGGCCCCAAATTCCCTGTTCAACGATATGCCATTACGCGTCGACGATGACGAGAGTCCCCGTATGGCCGCCTTCTGCTCCATAGATCACGAGCGCGTGCGGCAAGGTGTATAGCACGCCGATGAAGACGCCGAAGCGCAGCCCTTCCGCCAGTGGCTCTCCACCTGAGCATCCCTTCGGATAGACATAGGTCATCAGAATGGCGAGTAGCAGATACCCGAGCACGATGATTCGTGTCAGAGGCATCTCACGCTGCAGAGCCGTGTGCTGCGGGTAGAAGTCGGCCATGAACGAGGCGTGCCACAGCCATCCCAACGTCAGCATGACCAACGCCGAAACAACCGCCGCCAGGAGAAATCGGGGTATACTCAACGCTCTCTCCAACGGGCAAGCGAAAGGACGCGGGGCGCGTCCCGAAAGGGCAGCCCTCGGTCTGGTCTTCACCGGCATCAATGTGGGCAGGTTCGATCTGTGTCAGCCCGACAATGTCCGAAAAGACATTGGGTGTCCGCGCGTGTAGATACAGAAGACGTTGTCGTGGCTCGCCGGCCTTCGTCGGCATACGGCCATCCTCTCTGCGGGCGCGCGAGGCGCGCCTGAACGATATTCTCGTTTGAGTCTCTTGGTTGCCCACGAATCCCAGCGCCGGGCGCCGCGCATCATACGGATGCTGCTCGGTAGCGGCAAGTTCCGTCCCATCTGTGGAGATCATCCATGCTCGGCCGTTCTTGCACCGCCTTTGGAGCCCTCCAGGCTGTTCTTGGATCCCTCCTCATTGGTACCCTGCTGTCTTGCTTGACGATCCCTCCGGCCAACGACACAACGGAGTCACTGGGCGCCGACGGCTTCTCTCACCAGCTGATCGACGAGGTCCAGAAACGTTTCGTCGACTCTCGAGGCCGGGTCGACTACTCATCGTTGCAGGCCAACCCCGCAGCTCTCGACCACTACTACAATCTCGTCGCAGCCCATACGCCCGATACCGATCCGGATCTGTTTCCTTCCGACCGTCACCGCCTCGCCTACTGGATCAATGCCTACAATGTGGCGGTCATGAAGGCCGTCATCACCCACTATCCGATCACGTCGGTCTCCGATGTGAAACCACCGCCCCTTCTCTCTCTCCTGTCAGAGCAGAGTGGGTTCTTCTACTTCCAGCGGCTCATCTTCGGCGGTGAAACAATGAACCTCTACGATCTGGAGCACAAGGTCATTCGTGTGCGATTCGAGGATCCACGCATTCACTTTGCCATCAATTGCGCATCCCTCGGTTGCCCGAAACTACCGACCGAGGCTTTCCATCCCGACCGCCTGGAGCAGCAGCTGCAACGCGAGACGGTTCGCTTTCTGAATGAAGAGCGGAATCTGCGAGTAGACGACGAGGCACGGTCCGTTCACCTGTCTAGCATTCTGTCCTGGTATTCGGAAGACTTCCTCGGCTGGTTTCGATCCCACCATCCGGGTGTGGAGACGCCGACACTTCTCGATTATTCTCGGTTGTATATCAGCGGCGACCGACTCGCTGACGTGGAACGCGCCCAGCGGGAGGGCTACGAGGTCGTCATCGAGCCCTACGACTGGCGTCTGAACGATCAGGCCGCGGACTACTAACGGACAAGAGTGAGAAGGGGAGAATATGGGAAGAGTCGCCCATTTTGAGATCGTCGCCAGCGATCCACAGCAAGCCGCGACCTTCTACAATGGTGTATTCGGCTGGGAGATCCGTCCCTGGGATGGCCACGGGGAATATCTGCTCGTGCTGACCGGAGAGGATGACGAGGTGCCAGGGATCAACGGCGCCATCGTCCATCGTTCCCAGTCGCCTGCCGGATCTGTGAACCTCGTCGATGTCGTGTCCCTGGACTCGGCCATGGTGAGGGTTGCCGAGAATGGCGGCACCATCGTGCACACGCGCACGACGGTGCCTGGTGTCGGTTACGTAGCCTATTGCCGCGACCCAGAGGGTAATGCCTTCGGGCTAATCGAGCGTTCCCCCACCGCCTCTTAGGCCTGGTCGCGCTCTTCCCTGTAGGCCTTTTCCAGCGCCAGGCGAAAAGGATGATTCGGTACGGACGTGGCCATCTGCTGCGTTCGCTGATTCTGCAGCCAGTGCTCCAGCAGTTTTGCCCGCAGTCGGCTCTCCACATAAGCCACCTGTGTCTGTCCCGCGAGATTTTCGATCTCCATCTGTGACGGGTCGACGTCGAGGTCGTACAACTCCGCCTCACCGCTGACATAGTGGCAGTATTTCCACCGGCCATCAGTCACCATGGCGCGCCCCGTAATCTCACAGAAGGTGACTTCCCTCGTTTTCAACGAGGGATCATCGAGTAGCGGCCCGAGCGACGTGCCCTGGATGGTGGCGGGCGCCTCAACACCACACACATCAAAGAAGGTGGCCACCACATCCAACCCGCTCACGAGACTCGCGCACCGGCCTCCTGCGACAGCGCGCTTCGACCCGTCCGGTGTGTGCGGCCCCCGAACGATCATCGGCACGTGAGCCATGCTCTCGTAGAAGTATCCCTTGAAGGGCAGGCCGTGGTCGCCAAGGGCATCTCCGTGGTCGGATGTAAAGATGATCAGCGTGTTGTCGAGCGTCCCGCGCGTCTCGAGAGCGGCAAGCATCTTGCCGATCCCCTCGTCGATGAGACTGATGTTGGCGTAGTAGTGGGCTCGCCAGCGCCGCATGTCCTCGGCGGACGCCGTCGACGGATCGATGCGGAACATGGAATTGTTCAGTGAACCGGCCCCCTTGTCACCCTGCCCCTTGGGCTTGTTCGCCAACTCTTCGGGACCGCCCACAGGTTCGGGGATGTCCGCGTCGTAGTACATGTCGGCCATGTCTTCAGGCGGATCATAGGGGTCGTGAGGGCCAGCAAAACTCACCCAGACCGCAAAGGGGGAATCACCGTGCTGCTGCAACCACTCGGCGGCGCGATCCCCCGTGTAGCCATCGACATGAAACTTCCGATCGTGGGGGAAGATCGAAGCGCCGACCCACTCGAAGTAATGGGGATTGGACGTGGGGTGGGGTCGCTCGATGCCGTGGGCGCGCAGATACTGATAGTGATCGTCGGGCAGATACACATGCCGCTTGTCCTCGGCGATGACGCGCTCGTCGAAGCCACCGGAGATGTCCCATGGCATGAAGTGCATCTTGCCGATGCCTGCCGTACGGAACCCCGCGGCACTCATCAGCGCTGGCCACGTCGGCGTCGACTCATCGAGCCATTGGCCATTCGACAGCACACCCGTTGTCGAGGGCCACTGCCCACTCATCCATGCCGCGCGACACGGCACACAGACAGGCGCCGGCGTGTAACAACGTTCGAAAACGACCCCCTCGGCGGCGAGACGGTCGAGATTCGGTGTCTGCATGAAGTCGAGACCATAACAAGGTAGCGAGTCGAAACGCTGCTGGTCGGTGGTGATGAACAGCAGGTTGGTGGGGGCAGATTCCATCATTCGATCCTGGGACTCATGTGGGCGTGGCCACCTGCCAGTCGGCGATCTACTCTATGTCGTATCGTCGACGGGCAGGGTCGGCGTGGAACCTAATCCGCCTGCAGGCCCTAGCCAACGTGATGCAACCGCTTCGATGAGTAACAACCTGACGACGTGATACGCCTTGAATCCATCAGCCCTGCCGTTCCAGAGCCCTTGCGAACGGCAGGGTCCTGGCTACGACACCACCTCGATCCGCCTGAGCTGTCCTACCACGGAACGACGTGGCTCTTTCTGCGGGCTCTGGGTGCCGTCTACACTGTCGCGTTCCTCGGCCTTGCTCTGCAAATTGGTCCCCTGCTCGGTGAGAATGGCCTGCTCCCTGTCTCGGCCTTTCTCGAACGCATCGGGGACGGCAGCGAAACTCCGTGGCTGCGCGTTCCGTCGCTCATGTGGCTCAATGACAGCGATGGCTTCATGCTCAGCCTCGCCTGGCTCGGTGTCGGGCTCGGTACTGCCCTGCTCGTCGGGCACGCCAGCGTCATCCACATGCTGGCGCTGTGGGTCCTGTACTCCTCCTTCGTCAATGTGGGACAGCTGTTCTATGGCTATGGCTGGGAGATCCTGCTGCTGGAAGTCGGTTTCCTCTCGGTGTTCCTCGTGCCCCTGTGGAAGGGCGGCTGGCACGGAACCGGTGGGCCGTCGTCGCCTCGAGCCGTGCTGTGGCTGCTGCGCTGGGTCCTGTTCCGGATCATGTTCGGCGCGGGCCTGATCAAGCTGCGCGGCGATGCCTGTTGGTGGGATCTGACCTGCCTGCTCTACCACTACGAGACCCAACCGATTCCCAACCCGCTGAGTCCCTACTTCCATGCCCTGCCCGATCTGATCCACAAGGCCGGCGTCTTGTTCAACCACCTCGTCGAGGTGGTCGTCCCCTTTTTGCTAATCGGTACACCCCGACTTCGTTGGATCGCCGGCGGTCTCATGCTCCTGTTTCAGACGATGCTGATTCTGTCGGGGAATCTGTGCTGGCTGAATTACCTGACCGTCGTGCTGTGCCTCTCCTGCTTCGATGATCGCGTGTGGCACGGATTGCTCCAGCACACCCAGACCCTGTGCCGATGGTGGAATCGGCGGTCAGATCGCACGGCGACATCGCCGCGACGCCGGGTTGCGGTCGGAGCGCTTTGTGCGTTGGTGGCCTATCTGAGCATCGGCCCCATCGGCAATCTGCTATCGACTCGGCAGGCGATGAACACCTCCTTCGACCCCTTGCACCTGGTCAACACGTACGGCGCCTTCGGTCACATCGGCAAGACGCGACCCGAGATCATCCTGCTGGGCACCCTCGATCCAACACCGGGCCCGACCAGCGAGTGGGTGGAATACGAATTCAAGTGCAAACCAGGAGACGTAAACCGGCGGCCTTGTGTAGTTTCGCCCTACCATCTGCGACTCGACTGGCAGATCTGGTTCGCCGCCATGGCTGACTATCGCACCCAGCCCTGGCTGGTGCATTTCGTGTATAAACTCCTGCACGCGGATCCGGGTGCCCTGAGCCTGCTTGCTCTTGATCCCTTCGACGGACAGCGACCCACCGCCATCCGCGCCGACCTGTATCAGTACCACTTTGCGCCGCGGGGGGCGCAGGCTCATTGGACACGCGAGCGACAAAGAGCCTATCTGCCCATACTGAGGGCGGCAGACCCACAACTCCAGCGCGTGATCGAAGGCTTCGGATGGAAGCTCCTTGCGGCCGACGACGGCGATTGTGCGTGCGACGATCCGAACGGGCGTGACGTCCTGGCCGCTACCGACCGGTAACGTCGACACTGGCCTGCATGGCTCGAGCATCTATACTCGACGTGGAAACGCTGACACCCTCGCCCTGACAAGGAACCCGCAGCCATGACCGACGCCCCCCTCCGCCTGCTCGTGATCGGCGCCCACCCCGACGACTGCGAAGTCAAAGCGGGCGGTCTGACCGCCATCTATCGCGACCTGGGACACCAGGTGCGTTTCCTGTCCATGACCAATGGCGCCACTGGACATCACGATATAGGTGGCATCGAGTTGGCACTGCGTCGTCGCCGGGAATCGGATGCCGTCGCCGAGGCGGAAGGCCTCGAGTATGAGATTCTCGACATCCACTGCGGCGAACTCGAACCCAGCGTGGCCAACCGCAAGCAGTTGATCCGAGAAATCCGTGAATATGAACCGGATCTGGTGCTGACTCATCGTCCCTGGGACTATCACCCCGATCACCGCTACACGGGAATGCTCGTGCAGGACGCATCCTACATCCTCACCGTTCCAAACATGGTTCCCCTCACGCCGCATCTGCAGAGGATGCCCGTGATCATGTATCTCTACGACAACTTCGCAAAGCCGATCCCCTTCCAGCCTGACATCGTCGTCGACATCGATGCCGTGATCGATCGCAAACTCCATATGCTGCACTGCCACACGTCTCAGATGTACGAGTGGTTGCCCTACAATCGGAACGGACTCGACAAGGTCCCCGACGACGAGGCTTCTCGTCGTGAGTATCTGGCGAACGGGCGCCTGCCACAGTTTGTCGAGGTTGCCCAACGCCATCGAGATCGCCTCGTGGCGCTGTATGGAGTGCAGAAAGGGAACAACACCAGGTATGCCGAGGCCTTCGAAACCTGCGAGTATGGTGCAGCACTGACCGCTGAGGCGAAGAAGCGACTGTTCCCCTTCCTGCCAAGCTGACGGGGCCGGCCCAGAACAAGGATTCTGATGTTGCCGGGTCCGCCCAGGCCGAGTTCAACGGAAATCACACACATCCGACAACAGGAGAGCACACAGATGGGTTCGCGCAGACACTTGGCCGTCATCACCACAGAATGGCGCTATCACTGCCATGCCTGGCATATGGCGGAACGGTTTCTCGTCGGTTATCCCACCGAGGGTAAGTGGCACACACCTGAACTCGAGGTCGTTTCAGCCTATGTCGATCAGTTTCCCGAAAATGATCTGAGCCGTCAGCGGTCCGAGGAGTTCGGCTTTCCCATCTACAAATCCGTCGCCGAGGCCCTGTGCCGCGGTGGCGACGAATTGGCGGTGGATGCAGTCCTGCTCATCGGCGAGCACGGAGACTATCCGAAGAGCGAATTCGGCCAGACGAAGTATCCCAGATACGAGTTGTTCAAGCAGGTCACCGATGTTTTCCGCAGTAGCGGACGCTCGGTGCCCGTGTTCAACGACAAGCATCTGTCATGGAAGTGGGAGTGGGCGAAGGAGATGGTTGACCTGACGCACGAATTGGACTTTCCCCTTGCCGCCGGATCTTCGCTGCCAGTTACGTGGCGAATGCCATCGGTCGACATGCCTCTCGGCGCCGAGGTCAACGAAATGATGTCTGTCGCGATGGGAGGTATGGACAGTTATGACTTTCACGCGTTGGAAGTCCTCCAGTGCATGGCCGAAAGGCGAGCAGGTGGCGAAACCGGCATTGCCGCAGTCCAGGGCCTGAAGGGCGATGCGGTCTGGCAGGCCATGGCCGCCGGAAGCTGGGCCAAAGGCGGTTGGGATCCAGAGTTGTTTGAAGCCTGTCTCGCCCGCACGCAGACACTCGCTCAACCCGAATCCTACAGCCATCGATTCCCCACGCAGGAGCAGATGCGCGAGTGGGTGAAGGAGCCCGTCGCCTACCGCATCGAGTACATCGACGGCACGAAGGCCACGATGCTTCTAATGAATGGCCTTGTTGGCGATTTCACCTTTGCCGCGCGCCTCAAGGGCCAGGACACTCCCCTGTCGACGCTCTTCTACCTGCCGCCCGTGCCGAATGTCATGTATTCGGCCGAATTGATGGCGAAAGCGGAGACGACGTTCATGACCGGCGAATCGCCGTGCCCCATTGAGCGAACCTTGTTGACCACGGGTTTGGTAGAAGCCTGTGTTCAGTCTGCCAACACGGAGCAGGCGCGCGTCGAGACACCGCATCTTGCAATCGTTTACGATGCGATTCCAAGGCCACTATTCGCCCACGACTGATCACAGAGCGGGTCGTTACTTCTCGGCCGTCGCCACCCCGATGTGGCGGTAGATGCCGTCGGCATCGATTCCGATCTGGCCATCGCCGGTACCGTAGATACTACCCAGATCCCGGGCCGAGTAATAGAGCAGCCAGCGGCCACCCCCATCCACGACACACGGCGTGGAGGTGTAGCGACCGTCGAAGCGCGTGGGATCGCGTGTGGCCGGGAAGGCCGACCGGTCATGGTGGTGTTGCCAACTGATCCCGTCGGTCGACGTGGATGCGAACAACTCGAAGTGGCCTCCCTCGACATGGGCACCATACCACATGGTCAGATCGGACCCGTCCTGCAAGACGAAGGGATAGACGATCGTCTGCAGGCCTCCGGACGGGACCAGCATGGGCTCAGCGTCTCGCGTCCAGTGCAGGCCGTCGTCCGACTCGAATCGATACACGGCCTGCGCAATCGTTTTATAGCTGTCGTGCTCGGCATCTGGTTGGGAATTCATCCACATGACGAACCCACCGCCGGATCGGGGAAGGACACAGGGCCGGCGGCCGCTGGGTAGCAATGGCTCAGGATGCACCTGCCACGCGAGGCCATCACGACTCTCTGCATATCCCGGTAGCTGGTCCAGCCGCAGGACCTGACCCGACTCGTCCCGGGACGATTCGGACATGACGAACCACATGCGAAACCGCTCGGTACCTTCGTCAAACAGCACATGCGGCGTCTGCCACGACGCCCCCGCAGGTAGATGCCTGGCGGTAAGGATCGGGTTGGCAGGATCCGCTTCCCAATGGATGCCGTCGACGGAGGTTGCCGTGCCCAGATCCATGTCTTTGGTCCGCGTCGCCGTGGAATTTCCCAGATACCACATGCGATAGATCCCATTCACTCGAACGACCGTGGGATTATAGAGCTGAACGCGGCACCATTCGGCTGTCGTTGTCATGGCGGACAGGGTAGGCTGCTCGTGTCGTTGCCAGTCGAGTTGATGGAGGTGCAAGGTGACTCTTCCGGTAGGGTGGATAGATGGTGGACGAAGATAGACGGAGCCGGCTTGATATCTCAATGTTGCTGGCTCCTTTTCACGTATTTATACTTTTGATATATATTTTATCTATTTATGCGCGCCACCGAATCCAGGATTCCGAATGACGCTGGCTGTTCGTGCGACGGATCAGGGTCCGATACCCGAGGCGATCCACAAGCATTTGTGGGAGTGCGTCAGTGCGCGCCTACAGCGTGGGGACTGGCTGATCAGAACCCTCGATTTTCAAAGAGCCCTGGAGGCAGATTACACCGCACTGACCGGGGTGTCGATCAGTGCGTCGGTGAGTCGGTGAGGAGGTGGCTGGCCCATGCCCAGGTAAACTCCAACCGTGAGAATCCCGACCGGTATGTGGCTCTGGGCGTCCGCAATTCCGTCCGCCGGGCCTTCCAGTCAGCCTGCGCCGCCCTTGGCTGGGACCCGGCTCGTATCGCCAGGCGGGTCCCATGGCCATTGCCCGATTCAACCTTCGATCGGGTGCGTGAGCTACTGGAAGAAATGGGCGTCAACTTGGGCGCCATCGATCCAGATGGCTGTATTCAGCATGCCATTGGTGTCTTGTCCGGCGAACAGGAACCCCTCGTCCGCCGCGACCCTGCCGAATCCATCGGTCAGACCGAGCCGGCGCTGAGCGTCATGTCACCAGATCCCGAGAGCACGGAGGTTGCCAAGGCGGAAGTTCCTGCTTCGGCCAACACCGGGGTCGTGATTGACGGCGAGGAGGATGAAGGGGCCGATGACGACACCCTGATCCCCGAGGAGCAACGGCAGGGCGCGCTGGTTGGACGCGTGGAAGCGCGGGTCGCGGGCATGCTGCGCAAAGTACCCCGGAAGCTGATGCTGTCACCGAACGGCTCCGGACAGTATCTGCTGGCCCAGCGACACTCAGAGACCGGCGCCCTTGATCCCGCCTTGCTGCGTGGCTCCCCGCGCGCCGCGAGTTGCAACATCGACGGCGTGTGGCGCGAGACCTGAGCAGAATCCCCCAAACCTCGGCTTCGCCTGAGCCCACTGCTGCGCCGCCCGGAGGGCTGGGGAATTTCGCCACCTGAGACGCACCCGGTTCCTTCCTAGGGCGGCTCCCTCAAAGCGCATCCTGTCACTATACTGAGCCCGTCCCTGCATCCGGGAGTCGACCCCTACCCGGGTATATATTCTCAGGGTCGATCCATTGGAGTTCTCGGTTGGACGGTTGAGGAAGGCGTTGTGACACCAAGGAATTGCATATGACCTGCGAGTCGACAAGGATCTCTGCCGTTGAATTGGAGCCCCTCGGACAGCTGCGCGACGTGGTTCTCGTCGACGGTGGCATCCGGCTGCACGACAGGGTTCTGGTCGAAGACGACGCCACTACCATCGGCTGCCCGGAAGGGGCCCAGGATCGCTCGTGGTTCGAGCCACTGGTGGGTGGTGTGCGAATCCGCAAGGTCCTCGTGCTCGACGACGACAGAGCACGCGCGGCGTGGCTGACCTGGTGTGGTACCGAGTCCGATGGCAATCAGGCCCCACTACACATCAGTGTGAACGGCGTCGAAATCGTTCGACCATCAACGAGCCAGGTTCACCCGCAGTGTCTGCACTATTACACGACCGAATGGGGTGGATCCCACTTCGACAACTGGTTTGTCACCGCCCTGCCCGTGGGCGCCCTCCAGGTGGGTGCCAACACCATCGACATGTGGTGCGAGGCCAAGGATTCGACGAACGACGCGCCGGCCTGGGAAATCATGATCGGTGCCGACAGTGAACGGTTTCGGGGCTCAGATCCTGCTCTACCACCGGTGGGGCGCAGTGCGTTCAGCAGTGACCGAGGCTCCACATGGGATGGAGATCGGTTAGGCCGAGGAGACGACCTGGCCGGCGAGTACTGCGTGCGTCTGAGCCTCGAACGCCACCGCCCCGGTGGCGTATTCCGCTCGGCCGTGCTCGACGCGAGTTGTGGCAACGGGCAGAAGACCGGCGAACCGTGCCTACATCGACATCTCACCGTGAATCGCTGCGATATCACGTGCGATGTCGACACACCTGAGGGCACTCGGGCCGACCTGCGCGTGCGTTACGGGGACACACCACGAGCCGACGCTGACACGTGGACAGCGTGGGAACAACTGACGGGACTGCAGAATTCGCAGCCATCACCACCGGGCCGATGGATGCAGGTAGAAGTCGCGCTATCGACAGAAGATCCACTGATCACGCCGGTCCTGCGTGGTGTGCACATCGAAGCACAGGTCGACATCTCGCCGACTACCTCCCGCATGCTCGACGCTCGCAATGGGCGGGCAACGCCCTCATCCTTCGACTACGTGTGGGAGACACCCGAGGCGCTGGCCGACCTGCGTGAGCGCTTCGAACTGGATGCTGTGGTGGCCGGCGCGGATACCGAGTTCGAAGCCCAACTGCGGCTGATGAACTGGTCGTACCGAATCCCCCTGGGCAACCTCGATCGCTACGCCTGGCGCTACGACGATCTACCGCAGTTAGAACGCGATCCGGATGGGGCGATCCGCCTGCTGGGTCCGTACGACGGTCCACGGCGCGAAGGACACTGCCTCTACTGCAATCTGGCACTGGTGGCGGCGCTGCTGTCGTTCGGTTATCCGGCTCGCTGGGTGAACATCTCCACCAAACACACGTATGGACATGAGGTCACCGAAGTCTGGTCGAATGACTTCGGCAAGTGGGTACACCTCGACGCCACCCGAGACTACTACCTCTACGACCTCGAGACGAGCGTGCCCTTGAGTCTTACTGAAATCGCCGAGCACGTGGGCCGTGTGGTGCCGGAGCCGGTCACGTGGGAGCGACCGATCCAGGCTCAGGTGGCACGCGTCGACCCCGCCGCAGTAGGCCTCGGATGCCGGCAGCCGGGCCATGGGCACGACATCCTGTTTGAGGGTGGCATGGACCTTCTGCAGATGATCGGACATCTGCAGATGCCGATGCGCAACGATTTCGCAAGTCGTCCCCATCCGGTACCGTGGCGGGTCAGCAGCAATTGGGGCTCGAGCGAGTTTGTGACCTGGCACAGTGAGCGGTTTCCGCCAAAACTCGAATACGACCGTACCACAGCAAGACTGCAGGACTGGGAACCAGCGCTGAACGAGGCACGGGTGCACCTGGTCGAGACGGAAAACCCCAGACAGGTGCGGGTTGAGGTGGAAACGGTCACCCCATGGCTGGAGGCCTTCGAGGCGAGCGTGGACGGTGCACCGTGGGAAAAACGACTTGACCCGGCGTGGGTCTGGGACCTGCACGAGGGAGTGAATCAGCTGAGGGTGCGTCCCTGCAATCGTTTTGGCGTGCGCGGTACGGTCAGCAAAATGACGATAGTGCTGCCCTCGTGATGCAGTGAGCAACGCGGGGCGGCAGACGGATTCTCAGGTGCCGATCAGATCAGATGCTGATCAGTTCAGATGCGCATCAGTTCAAATGCTCAGAGACGTGTGCGACGAAATCCTCAGGAAGGAAGGGCTTCTTTATGAAGGAAGTGGCCCACTCCGACCCGATCCTGTCCCAATCCTCGCTATTCAAGTAGCCGCTGATGACGATGATGGGCATCGTCAATCCCGCCGCGCGGATCGATTGGATCAAGCCCTCGGCGGGTCTCGGCAGCAGAAGGTCCGTGACCACCATGTCGGCTCGATTCAACACATCCATCATCGACGTCGGCTCTGCGTCCTCGAACTCCTCCACTTCGTGACCGGCCTTTCGCAGAAACTAACTCAGAGTTCGACGGGTTGTGAAGTCATCTTCAACAACGACGATCAGGGCCATGGTGATCCGAAGCGATCTTTTTGGGGATTTGCAGCACAGCAGGGTACCATTTGCCTATAAAATGCAAAACTAGTGGCATTCCGTCACCTGTCACCAGCGGGAGCCCTTTGGGTCGACCCTCGCCAAGGATCTACAACCGTGAAAAACCGCTCGGAGACGAATGAGAGACAGACATCCGCCGCAAGATGAGGATTCGATGAACGACGATGCGGTCATTGCCTCCGTACGACAGTGGGTGGAGTCCTTCGTCGTGGGCCTGAACCTGTGTCCCTTCGCCAAACGCGAACTGTTGCAGGGCAGCATTCGTTTCGTCACCACTCGGGCCTCGACAGAAGAGGAACTGCTCGTGGTGTTGCGTTACGAGCTGGAACTCCTCGGTCGAGAACCATCGATGGAAACGACTCTGCTCATTCATCCCGCTGCATTGCCGAGATTTCAGCACTATAACCAGTTTCTGGGCTATGCCGATGAGTTGCTCGTGCAGCTAGAGATGGAAGGTGTCTACCAGATCGCCAGCTTCCATCCAGAATATCAGTTCGAGGGCACAGATCCGGATGATGCGGAGAACTACACAAATCGATCACCCTACCCCATACTACATCTGCTCCGGGAGGAGAGTCTCGAACGAGGCATCGACGAGTTTGAGGATGTCGGCCAGATTCCGGCTCGCAACATCGAGTTGATGAACCGCCTTGGGGTAGAGAAGCTGAAAGCTATGCTGCAGGCCACTGTGGACGGTAGCCCTCCGGCGTAGCCGAAGAAGCTGTCCCAGTGGGGGGGCCGTGATCTTCCGCCCAGCTGGTGCCTCAACATAGAAGAGAAGGATTCTGCGGACCTCGGAATGCCACGGCATGTGGCGTTTACTATGTCAGCAACCGAGATGGCCGACCTCGGGCAAGTTGACGACCTGAACACATGCCTGTGGTCGTCCCGCCCGCGAACCCCAGCGCTCGAAGGTTCTTGCCAGCAGGCAGATTACGTGTAGAACGAGTCGATAAACCGACTCTCACCGTCCGTGCTGCCAATCAGAATCAGCTCGCCCTCATCTGGAAGAGGTTCGTGTGGATCGGGGTTGATCTGCTGATCCGGCCCTGTCTTCAGCGCGATCACGGTGCAGCCCGTGCGCCGGCGAATTCGATTGTCCTCGATACTGCGTCCAGCCAGACTCTTGGGGATCTTGACCTTGAAGACCCCAAGGCCCTCGGCGATCATCAACATATCACCTCCCTCGAGGAAGTTGAAGATCGCCCCGGCTCCCATCGACGCATACGACATGACGAAGTCCGCCCCCGCTCGATGGAGGGTGCTGATATTGCGCTCGAGGGTGACGCGGCTGATGATCTGAATGTCAGCGTGCAAACGGCGACAGTAGAGGGCCAGATAGACGTTCGTGTCATCCTCGTGCGTCGTGATGATCACCGTCGGTGCTTCCATGATCCCCGCCTTCTTCAGCACCTCCAGTTCAGCCGCATTCCCCACGATATGCTTGTCTTTGTCGAGAGCAGGCTCAGAATCCTGATCGACGATTCGATAGTCGACGCCGCGCGCTGCCAGTGCTAGCGCCGCAGCGCGCCCAACGCGCCCCGCACCGATGATGATCACTGGGGAGTCTGAGATGCCTTCGGCACGGTAGCGTTCGTTGAATTGATCCAACTGTTCAGCCGTTGCGGCCAGTACGAGGATCGTGTTGATACCGATGACGGTCTCGAAGCGTGCGGCCTGGAAAACACCGCGCTCCCACACGCCGACGACGGTAACGCCCAACTCAGAGCGCAGACCGATGCTCGCAAGGGTCTGTCCCACCATCGATGTTCCTGATGCCGAAGCCTCGGCGATGAAAAGACCACCATACTGCCCGATCATGTGGGCCCGGACGTCGGAGCAGAGTGTTCGTCGCGCGAGGGACTCCCCCAGCATCTGGTCCAATTGCAGGACCCGGGATCCGCCCGCCAACTCGAGAATATCGACGGAGGCCGAGTCATTGGCAGTGGTGACGATCGGTACGTTGGGCGCCAGTTCCCGAACTGTGAAGGCCACGTTCGTGTTGGCTGCATCCGTATTGGTCGCCGCCACCAGCGCTGCCTGGTCGACCCGCATTCGACGGTAGGTCTCCGGGTCATCCAGTTCGCCTACAACGACGCGCACACCCAGGTCGTAGAGACGCAGGGCCTCAGCAAGATCGGGAACGATGAGGTGGTACGGAATCTGGTAGCTCTCTAGTTTGCTGATCAGTGCCTGAGTGACCGTGTCGTAGTTCGTGATCAGCACATGCGAGCGTGTGGAGGCTGGAAGTTGTCGGGGTGCGCGAATCTCGGACTGAGCCTCCATCCAGGGAGCGTAGAAGAACTGGATGAAGGTGAAGGGAAACAGCACGAGCATGTACAGGATCCCCGTGAGCAGAACGATCACCGAGAATGCCCTGCCCAGGTCCGTATGGAACGTGATGTCGCCGAACCCCAGCGTAGACATCACCGTCAGAGTCCAGTAGAAACCAGTGATCCACGTGTGTTCGTGTCCCTCGCGCTGCATGAGAAAGTGAAACAGCACGCTGAACAGAGCGACGATTCCGAGGAACACGAAAAACAGGCGCACCAACAGCTTCAGATTGCGTTGGCTGGTGCGCTTCTGCAGGAAGTAGGAAAGCTGGGATACGAGTGTCTTCATGTGGCCACACTCTCTAGTGACGTACCGATGAACTCATAGCAGAGCCGGCGGACATCAGGGGGAAAGTCATGGGGACATGCCGGGTGAATGATCTGTAGACGGTCAGCAGCCCCATGTAGACTGTAGATGTTGCGGGCAGCGCGCACGACTTCGGCGGCAATCTTCCACTTGAAGTTGGTGTCGTCAATCGGCGCAGAGACCAGACAGGCGCGAGGGGCAAGACTGGCGATCAGATCGTGAAAGTCAAATGGAATCGCCTCTGGCGAACCGTAGTCGCCGATCCGCGGCATGTAGCGCTCCTGTGACCACCCCTCGCCTGCTGTCCAATTAGGGTAGTCGACAAACGAGTCGAGACCGCAGTTGGAAACGATCGCCTGAATCCGTGGATCAAAGACGGCGGTGTACACAGAATTGTGCCCGCCGAGGGAATGGCCGATCGCACCGAACGCGCCATCTCCTACAAAGGGTAGACTCTCGAGCAGGTCCAGAGCCCTGACATTATCCCAGATGGCCTTCATCGTGCCACTGTGATAGCCCAGGCCTCGTAGATCGGGCTGATAGGCGGCCATCTGCGGATAGGATGGTGAAATCGTGACGAAACCAAGGTCCGCCAACTCGCTTGCATAGTTTCGATCGGGTCGACCGCTGAGCCCGACGACATCTCGATAGCCATGTTCGTGATTGGTCGGATGCAGACAGAGTATCCCGCGCATGGAAGCGGATGTCGAACTGTGAGGGCGACAGATAAAGGCGGTGGTTTCGCAATCTTCGTCTGCCTCGTACGTGATGCTCTGACGAACGTGGGATTCACATTCCGTCTCTTCAACAACCGACCACGTCGGAGGGCTCGAACGATCAGACACCGGAAACGACCCCATGACCTGCTGGGCTGATTCGAGGATCCTGTCCCGCAGCGAAGACCAGTGCTCCAGGCTGGCAGGTACGGGGTCGGTGATATGATTCATTGGCGTCCCTCGATCATGGCACGATGGCGACGTTTGGGCGTTCGAGTAGAGCACCACTGGCATCGCGAGCACAGCAATGTAGCTCGCTGAAGCCCAACGAAACAACCGAGAACTCCGTCACAGACGAACACCGGAGGGGTCCAGGTCGAGGACGAATTGCTCGGCAAGCCAGGCATAGGCGATTCGCATGGCCTGTTCAGTGGGGCGATGGCCTGCGCCATGGTGGAAGAATCCAGCTGCGTCCACTCGATCGTACAGGGCGTAGACGCGCTGTGCCTCCTGAATGTAGTGCCAGCTGGCGGGGCGATCCGCCTCACCTCCCACGAGGAAGAAGGGACGGGGGGCGATCAGCGCCAGCAATTCGTGATGGGCGCGAGCAAAACCCGGGCGATGAATCCGCTCACCCAGATACCAGTCATCGTCCCAGTTCGTGAAACTGAAGCCGAAGCCGAAATCAGAGGAAACACAGGCGGCAAATCGTGGGTCGAAGGCAGCGGCGTAGAAGGCGATCTTGCCACCGAGCGAGTGACCTATGATCCCGCAGCGCGTCGTGTCGACACCGGGTTGATCGAGCAGCAGATCGAGAGCACGTGATGCGTCCCAGGCCAGTCGCCCCACACCAGACCAGTTGGGGTGGTCGATCTGCAACTGATCCGCAGCCGCCTGCCAGTGACCCATATCGAGAAAACCTCCTGGTGGCTCTTCGACGGTGTTGAAGGGGTAGACCTCTGGACACGCGACGGTGTAGCCCTGCGCCGCCAGGTGCCGGCCGAATTGGATGACCGACTCACTATCGTCCAACGGCTGTCGCGTACTAAGATCGATACCAGCCATCCTGTCAGGGTCGTAGAAGGGGATGACCATTCCCGGACAGGGCGTGGAAATGGGCGTCGTTGGCGTCATCAGCAGAACGGTCTGACGCGTCGTGGGTGTCGTCGGCTGCAGCAGGATCGTGCCCGTATAGTGTTCCTGATCGAAGGTGGTGAGATGCTCGGCAGACCGGTCGAAGGTGTCAGAGTTGTCGAAGGCGGGTTGGCCGAGAACGGCCTGCCAGGATTCCAACAGCCGTTGACGCGTGCCTTGCCACTGCGCGACATCGTCGGGGACTGGCAGCGCCTCGATCGGCTCTGGGGCGAAAGATGCGTCGCCCGGAGCGGGGTGGCTGTGGAACATCGATGTGTTTTCCATCTGTCTGAAAACTCCTGTCTGGAACCCATCAATCTAGAACCTTGATCTGGGATCTCCCATGGCTGGCGAACTCACTCATCAAAGACCATCATTGGTCCTGCAAGGGCAGAAACTCAGATGTTCAGGCCGCGCCGTCGAGGCGCAACGGAGGAAACATGTGGTCGAAGGCACTCACGTACAGGCTGAAACCAGGCTACTACGCACAATACAAGAAGGCACACGATGAGATCTGGCCTGAGTTGGCAAACGCCATGACCCAGTGCGAGGTCAACATGATCATCCACCACTTTGAGGAGCGGCTTTATCTGTATATGACAGCACCCTCCGAAGAACATTTCGAGCGCAGCCACACCGGTGAAATCGCCGAAAAGTGGCTGGAATACATGGCCACGATGATGATCACCGATGAAGACGGCAAGACGATTCTCGACGAGATGGATACAGCTTTCGTCTTCGGATCCTACAAGGACGTGCTTTCCTCCTGAAGGCGGTCCCGTGGATTGAAAGGAGGGTCGATGAGAGATTTTGCGACCAAACAGATGTCGACCACGCCCGAGCATGTCGCACCAGATGGATCAGACGTGAGAGAGCTGCTCTCTCTGCAAGGCGGTGGTCTGGCCCACTTCGAACTGGCAGCGGGCCAGACCTCCATTGCTGTCGCCCACCAGACGGTGGAGGAAATCTGGTTCTTCCTCGGTGGGCGGGGCCAGATGTGGCGCCGACAAGTAGCGCGAGAACAGATCGTCGATGTCTACGCCGGCGTATCGATCACGATTCCGCAGGGCACGTGCTTCCAGTTTCGTTCCGAAGGTCCAGACCCCCTGGCCGCGGTGGGGGTGACCATGCCGCCCTGGCCGGGCATGGACGAAGCGGTTGAGGTAGACGGCATATGGGAACCGAGTTCGCGGCCTTAGGTCTCTGGTCTCTGCGGTCTGAATCTCTGTGTAGGCGTCTCTGTTCGCTGAGTATTCTGGGTGTTCATCTCTCGAACTCTGCCTTCTGCCCCACGAGCAGAATCATCTGGCCTTGGTCAACGCGTGCTCCCCACGCCTGCGAGATCACGATACCATCCGCGCCGGCCACGACCTCGAAGGGGTCTTCGTCCATTCGAAAGAAATCGTGAAGCAGCCCCACAGTGGTCCCCTTGCTCACCTCTGAACCACAGTCAAACAAGGGTTCGTAGTGACCGGGATACGGAGCTGCGACTGAAGTGGCGCCTTGCACAAGGCACTGCGTGCCGTCGGCGTGATGATCGATCGGCCCGAGCGTCCCACGCAGCTGCTGGTGCTCGATGGCCGCCGCCAGAATCCCCTGCCGAGCGTATCGCACACCGCGTACATCTGTCGAGGAACCGTGTCCCAGCTCTGTGCCGATGGAAAACTTGCCCAGATCATCCGCCTCCTCGTAGAGGCCCCGGGATACACCATTCGGCGTCGATCGACCCGTCGCCAGCACGACACCGCAACCGAACCAGCGCGCCATCTCCTGTCGACGTTCGTTGATATTCGGGTCGTCGTGCTCGAAGTAGCCTGACCAGTGGGCGAAGCGAGCGACTTCACCTCCTGAATGGATGTCGAGACAGATGTGGATATGCGGCCAGATGGCTGAGCGCACGAAGTCCACGATGCGGTGGGTGATTCCAGCCAGAGTCGGCGTCGTTCCTGCACCCTCGACCCAGACCCGATTCAGATTGTATCCATCGTCGGCGGTGCTCTCGCGGGCGCCGACGCTGAAAGCGGCCACATTGAGCACAGGAACCAGGACGATGCGCCCGAGCACATCCTTCGTCTGGATTTCCCGCAACAGATGTTTGATCGCCACGGGTCCCTCGTATTCATTGCCGTGATTGGCCCCGAAGGCAACAAGCCCTTCCCCAGGCTTTGCTTGTTGGCCCACGATGACGGTCAAGGGAATCAGATGGCTCCCCCAGACACTGGTGTGGCTGAGGGAGACCCAGTAGTCGCGCCGACCGACGCTTTCCAGATCCACTTCGTGCGGTGAAACGATGTCTCGAGGCATTCGGTCCTCTTCGGTTCGTGTAAGGTACACACCGCAAGTAAGGCCGCTGTCGCCCGCGAGCAACCTGCCGGCACCTTCTGACCCTGTCTCTGCTGACATGGCCTCGACCCCTCCCCTAGCATGCCTCCATGACACAGATCAGCCTGCAACCCGTCACGGAAGCCAACTTCAAGCAAGTTGAACGCCTGTCCGACTCACTTCAGGATGGACAGGACCGCTTCGTCGCCCGCAACGTCTACTCGCTGGCCGAAGCATACGTCTCCGACTCCGCCTGGCCACGCGCCATCTGTGACGGTGATACCCCCGTCGGTTTTCTCATGCTGCTCGATGACCCTCAAAAGAGGGAATACTATCTCTGGCGACTGATGATCGGCGGTCCGTTTCAGGGGCGCGGCTTCGGACGCGCTGTCATCGAATTGCTCGTCGAGCATGTTCGACAACGACCGGGTGCTACGCGACTGACCACCAGTTGTGTGCAGGGCGAGGGCAGCCCGGAAGGATTCTATCAACGTCTCGGCTTTGTCCCCGACGGCCAGAAGTACGGCGAGGAACTGGGCCTCGCCCTCGAGTTGCCAGAGATTCCGACGCGGGCCCCTGAGCCACCCGCGGATCTACCCGAGTATGCGCAGATCAATCGTGATCACTGGAACCGTCAGGCGCCTGAATGGGCAGAATGGGGACGCAAGGACTGGGACCCGGAAGAGCCGTCGTGGGGCATCATGCGCATCCCGAATTCACAGTTGCCCTTGCTGTCCGAGGACATGCAGGGCATTGCCGCGATCGAACTGGGATACGGTACCGGATATGTGTCATCCTGGATGCACCGGCGCGGCGCTCAGGTTACGGGGATCGATCCCACGGTGAATCAGTTGCCACGGCGCGCCAACTGTCGATGGAGCACGAGTTCGAGATCGAATGGATCGAAGGGATCGCTGAGGCCGTCCCCAAGCCGGACGGTGCCTTCGATTTCGCCATCAGCGAATACGGCGCCGCCATCTGGGCTGACCCCACTGTCTGGATTCCGGAGGCGCACCGGCTCCTGCGCAGCGGCGGCGAGTTGATCTTCCTGGGACATACGATGTGGAGTCAGGTATGCACGCCCCACGTCCCGGACGGACGTACCGAGCCCCACCTGCATCATCCCTATTTTGGCTGGCGACGCGCCGACTGGTCCCAGATCGAAGAGGACGGCGGCATCGAATTCAACCTGCCCATCGGTGAATGGCTGCGTCTGTTCGACGGCACGGGTTTTGATGTGCTCGATTTTCACGAACTGCAGGCGCCGGAGCACTGGACGGAGGAACGCTTCTGGATTCCTGCTCAGTGGGCAAAACAGTATCCGTCGGAACAGGTCTGGCACCTGCGGAAGCGATAGTTCGTGCTGACACCGGATCAACGCACCTTCTACGACCAGACCGGATACGTGCACTTGCCGGCCGCTCTGCCAGTGGACCTGCTCACCATGGCTGAATCCGTCCTGCGACGCTGGCAGAACGGGATCATCGCCCAGTGGCTGGAGGCAGGTCTCGTAGAGGACGCAGGCGAGCAGGTCGGATTCTCGCAGCGCCTGCACCAGCTATGGATTCGCGCGGGCAAACCCAGATACAGTCGGAGCCCTCGTCGCGACCTGGTTGGGAAGCAGATGTACCAGATTCTCACCCACCCCGTATTGCTGGACATCGCCGCTGATCTTCTCGGAACACAGAGCATTTCGGTCCATGGTATCTTCAACGCTCGCCCCAAACTGCCGGACCAGAAGTGGACGGACACCCCCTGGCATCAAGACGCCCAGTACTATCGCGATGCAGAAAACACGCACGTCGTATCGATGTGGTTTCCTCTGCAGCGGGTCACTGAACACAACAGTTGCCTTCAGGTCGCTGCAGGGCATCAGCAGGGTGTGCTACACGAAGGGGTTGACGACGAAGAGACGGGCTTCAGGGGACTCGCCCCCGAAATACGTCAGGAACTGACGGGAACTTCCATCGAAATGGATCGGCGTGATCTGTTGTGCTTCGGGCAGAAGACACCACACCGGGCGCTTCCCAATCGATCGGACACGGTTCGCTGGTCGATGGATGTTCGTTACGAGGCCACAGCGCAATCGACCGAGTCCGGCAGGGACAAGGGCTTCGTTGCCCGTCATCCGGCGGACCCAGCCGCCGTTGAGTCCTGTGCGTCGTGGGTGGCGCGTTGGGAAGATCTGCCCTCGGGGGCCTACTAGTGGGTGATCATCCTGCAACGCTGCTGTTTGGTGGCACTTCCATCGTTGGCTATGGAATGGCGCGACGGTTTCCCCATGTGTCGCCTTTTGTGCCGCCCGGCTCGAAACACGAATGGCCCGCCCTCGACCTCGAGACCCCGGCCTGGCTCGAATCCCTGTTTTCTGAGCTCGAACCAGAGCTGCTGATCTACTGCCACGCGGTGTGTAATGTCCTCAAGTGCGAGCAAAACCCGGACTGGGCCCATAAAATCAATGTGCGGCACATCCATCGCCTTCTCGATGCACTGCCGACGTCAACCCGCCTCGTCTACGTGTCATCAGACCATGTATTCGGAGGCAATGGCGTGTATGATGAGGATGCCGGCCCGTGCCCGATCAGCGTCTATGGGCAAACGCGGGTCGAAGCTGAATCACTCATTCTGGGTCGAAGCAAGGCTCTGGTGCTGCGGGCCGGGTTGGCTATCGGCCCCTCACATGACGGTCGAACGGGCCATCGTGACTGGCTTGCCTATCGCCACCGACGCGATCTGCCCATCACCATCATCGAAGACGAGGCGCGCTCCGCCGTCTGGGTCAGCGACCTTGCCGACCGAATCATGCAGTTTGCCCTCAGTCCAGAGACGGGCCTGCGACATCTTGCTGCGACACGAGCTGTGTCGAGGGTAGAGCTAGCCCAGTTCCTGGGCCGCCACCTTGGGATCAGCCCCAACTTCAACACGTCGAGCCGACACCAGCAACCAGCCCCTCACCTGGGGTATGTGGAGCTGGCAACCCTCCACTCGGAGCCATTGAACCCGCCATTGCCAAGTGTGCTGGACGCTGAGCGAATCTGACGAATCTGCGACGTGATAGCCGGTCGTTGCGTGTGCCAGCTTGCGACGGTCAGAATCTGAGCAGCAGGAAACACAGCCCCATGACCACCGTCGGTAGCAGTGCACCGGCCAACAGACCGGCCGGCGAGATCCCGTTCGGGAAATAACGCCTGAGGATCGATTGACCCGCCGGGTTTGGTGCATTGGCGATCACTGTCAAACCGCCACCGGTGACGGCGCCAGCAACGACGGCATACTTCAGTGAGTCGGTCAAGCCAGGCACGAGTGTGCTGAGATACGTGATGGCCGCATTGTCATTAAATGCCGTCAGCACCGTGGCCCCGACCAGCAAGGGTAGTTCCCCCAACGATCCGAGAACCGGGGCAATCCACCAACCCTGGACACCCCCGTGCATGACGAGCCCCGCGAGGAAGAAACCGACCAACAGTGGTGGCTTGAGATCCAGGCGATTCTGGTAGGGTGCAGTTGCCTGGGCGAAACCCAGATAGAACAGAAACCCACCGATGAATAGCGCCGGATAGTGGGCATTGAATACGGTCCAGGCCATGAACAGGATGTGGATGAAGATCATCCATCCGGGCACGAAGTCCTCGCGCTGATCCCAGTTCGGATCTCGGTAGCGGGGCCGTTGATCTGTGGGCAGCAGACCCGGCAGCGACTTGCGCATCGTCGCCATGCGGATTTCCTCGAAACGCTGCTCGAAAGCCTCGTCCAGCAGCGCTCGGTCGACATGATGTCGGACCTGCTCTTCCAGACCGTCCACCTTCGCCAGAATCTGGGCATGTAACTGCGTCTTGATCTCGTCACACTTCGCGTGAAAGGACGCCGTAAAGCCCAACTGCTCACCCACACTCTCTTCCAGAGCCTCGAACTCGCGTTGCAGGTCATCGAGTCGAACGAAACGCGACTGCAGTTCCCGCTTCATACGAACCACGGCGTACTTGCCCTGCAATTGGTCCATCTCACCACGGAAGTGCAGGAAGTAGATGGCATTCGCCACGACAATGCCGATGACGGCTTTCCAACCGAACGATGTCAGCATGTGCATCAGGCCCCAGTCCCAGGGACCGGCGACCATCAGCACCGGCGGCGCGGCGAAGTGCGTCAGCGTGCCACCGACGGAGATATTGACGAAGAGCAGCCCAAGTGTGGCGTACTTGAAGCGATTGCTGGGCGCCAAGGCGTAGAATTTCTCGCCCAGCAGGAGCGCCGAGATCGTCATCGCTGCGGGCTCAGTGATGAATGAACCAAGGATCGGGCCCAGGGTCAGAATGGTCAGCCACCAGGCAGCGAGCATCCCCCCGAACAGATTGGCCACTTTCCACATCAGTAGTTCCGCCGCCTTCAGCATGGGACGCGTCGCAGCCAGGATCATGATGACGCCAACGAACATGGGCTCTGTGTAGTTGACGTTTGTCAGATAAAGGATCGTCGTGTTCCAGTCGTAGAATCCGATGATGGCACCCACCAGGGCGACAGCCCAGATGCCGAATACCGCTTCCACTTCGCCCAAGAAGTGGAACACGCCGGCGCCGAAGTGCGCCGATCCCTTCGCACGCTCTCCCTTTGCGACACGCTCAGCATGTTCGTGCTCCCAGCGATGGGAGATCTCCATCAGGCGGCTGGTCAAAAACGTGTGGATGATGGCGCACAGGAAGATGATCGTCGCCGCAAGATTGAACGGCTCTACCTCGATGCGGTGCAGGAGGATTTCTGCGATGCTGCCGAGATGCCCATCTGCATAGGACTCGAGTGAGGGTGGAAAAACAGCGCCAGACCTATTGCCGGAGGCTGCCGAAAGATCGGTAACACAACACAGAGAGAGCAGGACGATCAGGCACGCACCGCGTGTCATCGCAGGACCTTCGGGTTTAGGTTGATGGTACAAAACCGGCCACAAACTATGAGCACGGAAGAGTCTTCCCGCACGCGCCTTGGGCCCGGGAAGCGACGATGGTCTCAACCTGGTGATAGACGCGGAATCGGGGGTCACCAATGGTGCTTAGGTCACAGCGTGCTCGTAGAAGCCAAGGTCTGGATCGACGAAGCCACGGGGCGAGGCTCGGCCCATGAGGTAGTGGATCTCGAGCTCCACATCGCGCAGACTCACCGTCCCGGATACCGCAACGTCTCTGTGGAGTAAGGTGATCTCCAGCGTGTTCTGGCCGCGTTGCGGACAGACATCTGCATCGAGGCGAAAGATGTACCAGTACGTCGGTCCGCCGCGGTGGCGGGGGGCGTGCATTCTATACATCTGGTTGATTCGCCGGCAGGACCCCAGTGACAGTTCACGCCCATTGAGTCGGAAGCGCACCTGATCCAGTTCGGTGTTGTTGACCAACCCGATGCGCAGCATTACCTGATGCACACGGCCCGATTTGTGCTGGGCCGCCAGATCATCACTGATCACAAACGACACCTGCTCCGGTGCGCCGGTAGCTAGCGGAATCGGCAGAGTCGCCTCGGCCCCCACAGGAGCCGCAAAGCTGCTTTCCGACGGGATGTAGTAGTACTTGTCTCGTGTGGCCATAATGTCGGGGAAGGGCAACTCGCGTAGACGTTCATAGAATCCGGCTTCATAAGGCCAATGGTGAAACCACTGTGCCAGATAGAGACCGTCCACGCCCTGGGCATAGTAGTTGCAGGCTTGGGCCCGCATCATGGAGATGGGCCCCTCCCCCACACGATCGGTTCCGACCCCCGAGTGCAAGGCGGGGATCACGCGGCAATTCGTGCTCTGCGTCAGCCTCACCAGGGGACAAAAATCGAGATTTGGATCCACACGGTGGGGGCCGCCGAAGGCCTCGGGCAGAATCACGTCGACGATCCCAGTGCGGATCCACTCGGCCACATCAAGACCGATTCCGTAGGCCATTTCCAACTCAAGGGGCACGCGCACGGCGAGTTCGCGACCTTCGCCGCTCTGTCGCACGGCCTCGTGGACCCGCCCCACCCAGTCGGTCATGATTCTCCGGCCGGCATCAACCTCATGGGGATGGAAGAATCGGGGCTGCGTGTTCAGCTGAAGCTCGAAGCCGGCCACATCATAGGTGGACAGGGTTTCCTCGATGATGCCGAAGCGCTCCTTCCGGACCTCCTCGTGAACGAAGTCGAGCCCGTCACTCCAGATCAGATTCTCGTCCACGTCATCTCGCGCTCGAATCTCCAGATGTGGATTGTTGTGACGAAAATCGGAACAACGCACGGTGGCGCTTTCGACACCGGGATTCTGCACCAACAGACAGGGATAGAGGCGGATACCACGCAGTCTGGCACGCTCGCACACAATCTGCAGCGGATCATCACCCGCCTCGATCAGACCACTGGCGTTCTGATGGGCGCGGTGGAAGATCAGGTGATCCCATTTCTCCACGTTGTGACCGAGCAATTCACCCACCTGCGTATCATGCAGCATCGTACGTCCCTCGCCGAGGCAGAAGGAGACCGCCTCCACGGGCGTACCCGCCAGTTCATCGATACACGCGACGAATTGCTCCCGGTCCATGGGGGGTTCGTAGCGGTAGATGTGTGGGTGACGACCATCATGATAGAACCAGATACTTGGTGTGCTCATCGATCTATCTCCGTGCGAGCGATCCCTCACCGATGCCAATCGTATGCGAGGCCGGCTGAACGATCTGCCAGGGGCAACTCAACCCGACGCCCTCCTTGCCCCGCCGACTGCTTCAGGGCGACCTCCACCTCCAGGGCCATCGCGACCCGCCGTCCGGAGTTCTTCGGCTCGTCGAGTTTACCCGCCAGGAAGTCCATTACATCGTTGAGACCGTCGATGGCCGCCCCGCCGATCTGATCGAGTTGCGTGCCCGGCCAGGGCCATTCGATTCGAGATACGCGCGAGTCGGACTCGACGTCCTTGAAGAGTTGCCATGGCGTGTAGTTCCCAGCGTGCAGGATCTCTCCCTTCGTGCCCGTGAGACGGACGGCAGGTGCCCCCTTGCGAAAGTGCACGCTCAGACCGTCGTCTGTCACCATGAGACCATCGCCCCGGAATTCGCCACTTCCCAACTCGCGAGCTTCTTCGTCACCATGCCCGATCACCCAGGCCGGCTGGCCATCGATGAAGTAGGCCCAATTCTGATGTTGGGCGAACACGACAGACTCGATGGAGACCAGTTCTCCGATGGCGCCATCTGCCAGCAGCCCACGGGCAGTGGCGAAGGATGGATGGTTCACAGAGATGGCTCCGCAGACCAGCGGCACTCCTGCTTCGGCACAGGCGCCGACCATACGATCGGCTTCCTCCACGGTGTCGGCGATCGGCTTCTCGGTGACGATGCCTTTGGCACCGCACTCCACGGCCAGGCACGTTAGCGCGGCGCGCCCCTTGGTGTTCGACGCGATGGCGACGATCTCAGGCCGCTGCGTTTCCAGCATGTCCCGAGCATCGGTGTATACCGCATCGACGCCGTAACGTTGCCTAAATGCGGCCAGACGTTTCGGATCGCGTTCTGCAGCTGCGACCAACTCGATCTCGGGGCGATCGGCGAGCGCTTCGGCATAACTCGTCGGCACACTGCTGCGGGGCTCGTGCCTCAGGTGATAGGGAAAGCGACGGTGAACGTCGAGCTCCGGCGTCGGTCGGTCGACGTCGTCTACATGCCAGTGACCCATCCGTTGGGCCAGATCGTAGAGCATACCCATCCAGCCGAGTCCGATGATGGCGCCTCGGTAACCCATCAACCTTGCTCCTTGTAGGTGATGCAGATCTCAACGCCTTCAACAACCAACGGCTCTGACTCTGTGCTTGCGAGTCCGATCTCTACCTTGTTCACACCGTGCCGCAGGGGGGGTGCGCTCACATCGAATTCGACCAGGGTTGTCTCCTGCTCGACCGATTGCGGGTACGTTGGATAGTCTGCCCAGAACAGAGGGGGAATCTGCAGGCGCGACCACCCGCCGACCTGCACCCGTGCCTGCTCCCATGGCAACGGTTCACCGTTCAAGGCCACCTCGAGTCGGTGATGATCTGCGACCGTGGACGAGTCCTGAGAAGACAATCGAATGGCCAGATTACACGAGTCGATGGCCTTCTCGTTCAAGGCCTGCACGAGATCATCGGTGACACGCACCACGATGCAGGGACCAACTCCCTGAAAGTCAGGCTGAAGGGTGACAGGTAGTTGCGTGGAAGGGCTCGCATAACGGAAACCGCCTGAATGGCCTTCGACGGGGCTCACGGGGCCGGCACTGTCGGTTCCGTAGATCTTGTCATGTCGTGCCATCCGCTCCGGCTCGGCCAGTTCGGCGAAGATTCTCCCGTTCCAGTCGCGAGACATGGTGAAGAAGTTGTAGAGATACACCCCATCGGCACCATCCTCATACCAACGGCTTGCCAGGGCACGCAGGTGACGATCGTCGATATATCGCGTCGCCTCGATGCAGCCATAGATGCGGCAGTCGCAGCCCCTCGCAGCCTCGACGAACTCCGCTACCGGTGTCTCAAAAGGGATAAAGCCACCACCCACGACGACAATGTCGACCAGATCTTCATCGATCCAGGCGGTCACATCGAGCCCCGTGCGCAGAGAGTCTGCCAGCGTGGGCGGCACTCGCACGATCAGCCACTGCCGACGACCACGTGCGGATTCCCGGGCGCGCAGGCGAGACCGGACGCGGCGTACCAGATCCGTCATCAGATACGCATTCGCCTGCGCCTCTTCGATGCGGAACCACCCGGGATGACGCATGAAATCGAGCTCAACGCCATCTACGTCGAAACATTCGAAGGTTTCGCAGATGACGGTCTCCATGTACTGACGCACCTCTGCGAAGGCATAGTCCTTGCCGGTCCGAATCGCCCATTCCAGTGAACCTTCCGGCAATCGTTCGCCGGGTCGACCGATTAAGAGATTCGGCCGCCCGCGGCGAAATCGCCCGTAGCCCGGATGAGCGGGATCGATGACGTAGTGACTGTTCATGCGAACGCGAGGAAAGAACGGAATCCCTCGACGCCGGCAGTCAGCGGCCAGCACGGTCAGCGGCCCTTCGTCAGCGGCGATGAGGGTTTGCAGATTGTGGGCGATTCGCTCCTCGGCACCGGGCGTGGCAGAATGCACGAAGGAATTCGTCGAGCCATCGAGGCCAGCCACGTACTCTCCGAAATGTTCGCCGGACTCGAGTTCACAGTGGTAGACCTCGTGGTCGCCGATGCTCCAACCTAGCGCCCCTGCCGTGTCGGCGTAGCTCGCAACGATCTTCTCACGCAGATCCTGCGCCGTCAGCGGCGGCGGAGACGCCATGATCCATCCGTCGTCGGTGAAGATGATGGCAGGAAAGGTTTCATCTCGTTTCATGAGGTGCCAATATAGACGTCGTACTGGCAGAAGCCATCGCTGCACAGCACTTTGCATGGAGCTGGTGGGCCTGCCGTCGAGCCGCTGTCGTCCGCCGACTCGCGACATCCGCCCTCGATACGTGGACCATGCGCGTGCCATGTTGCACGCCATTGGCTGCCCGCGCCTGAGTTGAACCGAACTGGGCTGAACCGAACTGGGGCTGAACCGAACTGGGGCTGAAATGAAGCCGGTGCCCTCTAGTGCTCGACGATCCGGATGTCGAGTCCGTCGGGCGAGCGTATGGCCAGAGCACTGTGGCGTGTCCCGTCCACAGGTGACCACTCCCCCGGCCCGTCGATGTCGACGCCTTCAGATTCCAGGTGCTGGATACAGCCGTCCAGGTTGGCTGTCCAGAACGACAGCTGTTTGATGACACGCGTTTGCAGTGGTTCATCATGCGGTGCTGTGGCCAGTTCGATGTCCGTGCCGCCTACGGCAAAGGCTGCCTGCGCGAATCCCTGGGCCACCGTCGTTCCCGCCTCGCGTGTCGTACTGTGAAAAAACTCCTCCATGCCGAGGGCTTTTCCAAAAAAGGCGCGCGTGGAACCGAAGTTGCGGCAGTAGGTGGAGATATGATCGAAGCCGCCGAACAAACCGTCTACGACGGCCTCAGCCATGCGCCGCTTGGCCGCTTTGCGCTCTTCAGCCTGCGGCCGAGGATCAATCGTCTCGGAGATCTGCACATGCAGCCCATCCGGGTCCTTGAAGGCCAGCAGGGAGCGCTGCATGTTGCGGTGCCCGATCGCCGTTTCCGCGGGTTCTCCGAGTGTGGGGATGTCACGCTCCTTCAGCGCCGCATAGGTCGTGCTCATGTCCTCAACGAGCAGGGCGAAGTGGTCAACCACGGGGGGCTGGACAGGCTCTCGCTCCCCCGCGTCTTGACTCGGGAGGGGCACGGTTTCCTGCCGCAGTTCGAGGATCGAAGGGCCGACTTCTAGCAGGCAGGCATGGTCCGTGTCGGAGGCTGTCCCGTCCCCCACCGGAGACAGTCCAAGCCGCTCGTAGAGCGATCGGCTGTCCGACAGACTGCGAACGGCCAGTTCGACGTGTGCGATACCATCAAGCATTCCATGATTCCTGGGTGGGGGTTCGCGTTTTGCCACGTGACCAAGCGCTGTCCAGTGTATGCAGTGCCTGATCCTGCAGCAAAGCCTAGACGCTTGCTTCCCTCACCAGGTGAAGGACAGATTCTGCGACGGTGAATAGCCGCCGTGGACTAGCTGGCAACGTTGAGGGTTCCCGTCGCGCCGTCTTCGAGAGGAATGTCCGCCAGCCGAGCGCTGCTGGCATCCCAGGCGATGACATCGCTGATGACATTCCCACCCTCCGGGAAGAGCAGGACCTTGTACCACATCTGAGCGTTGGTGCCCTCTGGCGGTGTCCACTGGATGACCAGATCGTCGCCCTGACGGGTCCACCGGATGTCCCTTGGAAAGCCAACCGTCTCCGGTGTGTAGCTCACGACCTGCGTGAGAACGACGTCTTCACTCTCATAGTACAGAAACCGGTACTCCCCAGCCGGCATCAGACCTGCACCAAGGGGCCCGTACAGGACCCACCGACGCGTGACTCGCCCGAATATCCGTTGATGTTAAAGTCCTTGTCGAGTTCGATCCATCGGGGGCTTCCACGATGACGGCCGTCACCGTCCACAGAAAGCACGTCTCGAGTTCGTCGAATGCGCCCGTGCAGTTGCTCTTGAATTCGTAACTCTGGCCGTCATGGCCATTCGATGACCAGACCTCGGGGTAAGCAGGGCGCTGAAGGGCTGCTCAGCCGGTTCGGATGGACCCGTCGGAGGCCCATCCCGCCGTCTGTGCGAGTCGTCGCCGCATCCCACCACAAGCGTCGTCAGCAACAACCACATCGACAGTGTACGTAGACTTCTTTGGCAGGGGGACATTCGAAGAGCTCCGAGAGGGACAAGGATCCAGGCGACATATTCTATGTTTCGACCGGACGGGCTGTGTGCCGCGTGAGCTGGGTCACTTCTTGCCGGAGACCTACCCTTCGTGGGCCTCGAGACAACGAACCATGTCATCTCGACCTCGGTCCATGGCGTAGTCGAGAGGCGTCCAGCCGTTCTCAGCCGTGGCGTTGATATCAGCACCGTGCTGCAACAGCAAGTCGACCATGCGGGGATGACCCGCCCACTCTCCGCAATGATGTATGGACTGCATCCGCTCTTCTGTCGGATTCTGTGCGCTGGCGTCGGCTCGGCCCTCGAGCAATCGACGGACAATCGCCGAGGCGACCTCTCCGTTGCATCGCCTGAAACGAACCGCCCAGTGGAGGCTGGTCATCCCCTCGGGATCCAGTCGTGCGGCCCATTCGGGGTCGTCGGCGAGAAAGCGGTCTACTTCCTGAGACAGACCAAACATGCAGGCCACAAAGAAATCGAGGGAGGCGCCCCGTTCCAAGAGCAGATCGACGATCTCCTCTCCCTGGGGAAAGTTGCCATACACGCAGCCGGCTCGATAGAGTGCGGTTCTTCCTGCTCTGTCTTGAGAGTGGATGAGGGATGGATCCTGATCCGCCAACTGGCGGACATGGGCGACCAGTCCCGCCCGCGCGGCGATCGTGATATCGCAGTCCGCGCCCGTATCCACGAGCATCTGAGCGACTTGCGTCTGCTGTGGACGATGCCAGACACACCCCTGGGAGACTCCTTCGATGGGTCGATATCCGGGCGCACCTGGCCACGGTTCACAGACGGCAAGCTCGGGCGCTTCACCCCGAAGATCAGCGACCGCCCCGCGTCACCGGGATAGAGGGCGGCGCGAAATGGATCGACGAGTTCAACGAGGCGTTTGAATTCAGTCCAGCTGGCGATCCCATGCTCGCGGGCGATCGCAAATTGTGCGTCCGCCAGCACGGGGCCTTCATCTCGTGCACGATGGTCTTGAATGCGCTTGAGCGCAGAGGCGTCGCCCCCGACGGCGTCACGAAGCAAGTCTTTGGCTTGCTTCTGATACTGCTCGAGATTGGGACGCAGGGGCAGAGGGGTGGCCATACAAGACCTTCCTTTCACGATTGCCCGTCATCCGCATGGTTGGGCAGAAAGCAGGTCTCAACGAAGGTTCATGAGAACCATGGTAACTTCGAGGTGGGCACGGCCCTTTCCGCCGAATTGGCGGCGTCCTCGCAACGCATCGCCACGATACCACGATGCGTGCGACCAGGCAAGTGGAACTGTCCCCGTCTTTCGCCGAACTTCATGCCCAACTCTCTTCGGGGAAAGTAGGTCGACGGTGAATCTGCCCCTCCCGGCATCGCGTCAGCTCGCGTGGCACGAGCTTGAGTACTACTGCTTCATCCACTTCACGACGAACACCTTCACGGACAAGGAGTGGGGCTTCGGGGATGAGTCTCCCTCCCTCTTCAACCCCACCGACTTCGACGCCGATGACATGGTGACCATCGTTCGCGAAGCCGGAATGAAGGGCCTGATCCTTACATGTAAGCACCATGATGGCTTCTGTCTCTGGCCCTCGCGGGTCACCGAACATTCCGTCGCAAGGAGCCCATTCAGGAACGGTGAGGGCGATGTCGTGTTCGAGTTGTCCGACGCCTGCCGCCGCCATGGGATCCGGTTCGGAATCTATCTGTCACCCTGGGACCGCAACCATGCCCAATACGGTTCACCAGCCTATATCGAGTACTTCCGCCAGCAGCTTCATGAACTGACCACCGAATACGGTGAGATTTTCGAGGTGTGGTTCGACGGTGCCAATGGCGGCGACGGTTACTACGGCGGGGCCAACGAAACGCGAAGTATCGACCGCACCACGTACTACGATTGGGACAATACGCGACAGATCGTGCGAGACAATCAGCCCCAGGCGGTCATGTTCAGCGACGCCGGACCCGACGTTCGCTGGGTGGGCAATGAAAAGGGGATCGCGGGGGATCCCTGCTGGTCGACGATCAACCAGGAGCTTGTCTTTCCCGGCATCGATCCAGCCTCCTTCGAGGCTCGACTGACCCAAAAACGTGGGACCGGCGACATGGTGGATGCCTGGGATTCGCCAACCCAGCTGCTCAACTGTGGCGATCGAAACGGCGCCAACTGGCTACCTGCCGAAGCGGATGTCTCCATTCGCCCGGGGTGGTTCTTCCATTCATCGGAGAACGATCGAGTCCGCACACCGGAAAACCTCTTCGATCTGTATCTGAAATCCGTCGGTCGCGGAACATCTCTCCTGCTCAATCTCCCACCAGACCGACGTGGCCGAATCCATGAGATCGACCAGGAGTCGCTCATGGGATTCAAGGCGTTGCGAGAGGCGATGTTTGCGTCCGATTGTATCAGTGCGGCTACAGTACTTGCCGATTCGGGCCGCGTGGAGGATCTGCTTGAGGAGGCGTCCTGGCTACAGGCTGAGAGTGACCATCTGACGTTGACCTGCACCTTCACCGAATCGCAGTCGGTAGGAATCGTTGGCCTGCGCGAGCAGATCCACCTCGGGCAGCGAGTTGACTCGTGGTCTATTGAGGTGCATACCGACCAGGGGTGGCGGAAGGTGAAACAGGGCGAAGCGATCGGCAACCGACGACTCATCGACATTGGCCATCAACGGATAGATGGCGTGCGCATCTGCATCCTCGGCCGGGTTGCGCCCGCGATTCGTGAACTGGCTCTCTACGACCATCCACTCAGGGCTTCGTGAGCAGCTCTGAGGAGAACGACAGCCTGCGGCTCCTCGAAAGGGCTTTGAGAGAGGCATACATCTTCTATGGACGACAGGAACAGGCACAGCATCCGATACCAGATCCTGAACAAGCATCAGAAGGACGGCGTCGAAAACTTTCGCGACATCCAGGTCGATGCTTCACCCCACGAACTCGACCAGCTGGATCGAGAGGGGTTCCTGGTTCGCGAGAGGCTGTTCGTCGATGACCATCTTCTGCGCCTGAGGGAGTCGACGGACAGACTGTTCGCCGCAGAGGTCGATCGATCGAAGAGGAAAACCGGCGAACGATCCTGGGGTTCCATTCTGCGTTACCTGGAGGACAAGGATCCGGTCTTTCTGGACCTGATCCAATACGAACCGATCTTGTCGGTCGCCCGCGCCATGATGGGACCCATGGTTCGACTTCGTGGACTGAGTGCCCGTATCACCTGGCCGGGTGAGGAGATTCAGTCCGCCCCCTACCATCAGCATCTGCGCGTCAACACGCTCCCGCGTCCACCGTGGTTTTCCGATCCCCACGGCCTCGATGCGCTGGTTTATCTCGACGATCTGAACGACGACACGGGGCCCGTGTCCGTGGTTCCTGGCTCACACAAGTGGCAGGATCGCGAACCTCCCTATCAACAGTTCGATCCGGTCGAGAGCGAGTTGCCCCTGCGCGTGCCTGCTGGCAGCGTGGTCATGATGCACTCCAATCTCTGGCATCGAGCTGGGTCGACGGTCGGCGCGGATCGTCGAATGCTCATCCTCAGTTACACACCTTGCTGGCTGAGACGTTCGCCGTATGGCGTGCCCCCCGAGAATGGTCTGACCGCTTCGTTGCTCAAGGACGCAGATGAGGGTCTGCGTGAATTACTGGGGGCTGCCGGGCACAGCTGAGCCTGTCGCAGATCACGACCCCGTCGTAAACCTCCGATAGTCGTCCACCAGCCGTGTCGCTCCATCGAGGATGAATCCACGTTCGTCCTCGGCCTCGAAGAAGAGGGCCCCTTCGGCGACCCAGCGCTCGGCAGCTGCAGCATCGATGGCTGTGGTGCCGAAAGACACGTTGTGTTCCTTGCACATCTCGAGAATCTCCGCCATCGGCCCCCGCACATCTGGGTGCTCGGGGTCTCCGGGCTGTCCCATCTCGACGGAGAAATCCCCCGGCCCGACATAGACCATGTCCACACCGGGAGTACTGACGATGTCCTCGGCGTTCTGAAAACCCAACCGAGTCTCGATGTGGACGACGAGGGAAATCTCCTCGTTCTGAGTCTCGAGCCAGGACCGATGATCGGTGATTCTCACATGGTCACTGTTGCCGTATCCAGGTGCCGCCGCTCGCGTTCCTGCAGGTGGAAACTTGATGTAGCTGATCAGCTCTTCGAGCTGTTGGCGAGTCTCGGTTCGCGGAAGTTGAATGCCTACGACACCACACTCGAGAAGTTTGGCGACCTCGGCCCGCTCGAGCTGCGGTGTCTTGGCGATGACGGGAAGACCATTGTCCCTGGCGGCCAGGACCGTATCGGCAAGATCGGTGGGGCTGAAAAAGACGTGCTCGTATTCGATGTAGACGAAATCGAATCCTGCCTGCTGGTAGAGTCTCACAAGGGCGGGTCGCACGATCTCGCCAAGGATCCCACCCACCAAGACTTCACCCTTCGATAGCCGCGACTTCAATTGCCGCCCGGGTCCACCTTCTGGGTAGAGAGCCGCATTCGGCGGATTGCTACTTGTGGGCTTGGGCATGGGAGGACTTCTCTCGTGGAGATTCACCTACGGCTTGTTGGCGATTTGTTCTGCACTGTGGGCGAGTTTCTCGGCGGCACGTACGAAACGCAGGGCGAGATAGACGAGGAAACCTCCGATCCCAAGGTAGATGACGACACCGAGCAGAAACGGCAGTACTTCGATCATTCCCAATTTGTCCTCCCGTGGGCGTGTGCGGAAGGCACCGTTTTCGGCGCCATTCAGCCAACCATACAGAGCTCGGTGACCCGTCGCCAAGGGGCAGGTTTGGAAACCAAACAGACTGTGGTGTCTCCATCAAGGATCGACTTCACCGGTGATCAGCGAAGTTCATGACGCTCAAGGAGTCAACGTCCCTGGGAACCGTTTCGACGTCTTGCTGTGCACCAGCCATCCGAGTAACGAGCAACAGCCCGGAGAGGATCCCCCGTATCATCGTGGGTCTACGCATCATGATCTACTCCGTGGTCAACGTCCCACTCCGCATAGAGGCGCTCCACCTCGTCGCGATCGACAAAAGGTTTGTAGATCACCCGCGAGCGCAGCTGACAGGTCGTGCCCTCCGCCGCGTCATCCACGATATACTGAAAATCCCACGCCGGATTGTTGACCCGTGTCCCCTCTTCGCGCCCACCGCCTGTGGGAGACATGCACAATCGAACGGGCTCTCGCTGATCGAACATCTGGACGAAGAGCATGTCGCCTTTCCCAGGCCGACCGAACATGAGAGGAAGACCAAAGCGTCGCTGACTGAAGGATTGGGTGAGAGATCCGGATCGATAGGTAAGCTCTGGGTTTCCCCAGCGCGGCTCGATCGTGGCATAGCAGACAGTATTGCCACTGTCGTCGCCGTGCCCATCGGGACTGAGACAACACCAGATCCCCTCTGGATCAAGAAACTGCAGGGCCGGAGTCTCTGGGGAGCGCATGTAACTTGCCCAGAAGAACCCGAAGGATCTGCCCGATCTCGGCGGGCGTGTGAGTGTTGCCCTGAACTCGAAATCAATGAAAAAGGGCTCACGCACAGTGATCACCGTCTCCGATGAAACACCTGTGAGTGGACTAGGCTCCTGCGACAGTCGCACCGCGTTGTCGGCGGTGCGCTTCAGTTGCATAGGGTGGGTCCGGGGTTCGAAGATCTCGCCCCCTTCGTCGGTCATGAACAGATCGTCCATGAGATGCTCGAGATTCAGACCAGCCACAGCTGGCGAAAAGCAGTTCTCCGGCGCGTGGGTACTCGTCAGTGACCAGACACCGTTGTAGCCCGCACGATGGACGCTGTGTGCACCTGTACCCGGTTCGTTGTCGCCGACGACGACAGATAGCTCACTGGTGGTGAGGGTTTCGAATGCCATCCTGTCTCCTTCTCACACCCCGTTGGGTGAGACCACATTGTCCTGGCAGAAAACAGGGCGGAACAACGTCTGCCGCTTGAAGGGCATCTGTTCCAGCTGCTGTGGGTGCGGTTCCCACTTGTGCCATTTGTTGCCGACCACGTTGTAGCAGTTGAAGACGGCGACTCGATCGACATCTTCGTTCACCCAATCCACACCCGAATGGGTGATGGCCTCGGTGAAAATCAGCGCCGAACCGGCAGGGCACTCGTAGCCCTCCCACAGATCACTGTCCTTGCTCGCCGTCGACGCAGGCGGCGGAAACGCCCCCTTGTGGCTGCCCGTCAGAAAGAGGGTTCCCCCGTCTCCCCGCCGTACCGGATTGAGTTCCCACACGACCCGCGTCAGACCGCTGTGCGCTCGATCGTTGTTCATGCGGTAGGTGTGCGAATTGCCGGGAAAGTTGAACAGGCCGCGTCCTCCGTGTGGCGCGAACTGCCCATCACCCTTGGACCGAATCGTCAGAAACGTGCCCTCCAGCCGAAACCCGTAACAGTCTTCACCGGCGTAGCCACTGCTGACGAATTCATCCATGAAGCCGACGACAGCTGGATGATCTGTCAGCGATTCCAGCGGACCACCAACTGAGGATCGATGATGCTCGGGAATGGAGTCGGTGTCTTTCTTCAGACGGTAGCAGAAATCCTTCATCTCATCGACCTGTGACTGGGACAACAGACCCGGCAGGAGAAGCCACCCCCGGGTGTCGAAACGGTAGCGCTGCTCTTCGCTCAGGGCGATGGTAGGCATCCCCTCGGCATTGGTCGTTGGATGTGGCATGATCTCTTCCTCAGGCTAAGTCGTCGAGAAGATTGGATGATATGTGGCACGGCTATTATAGTGGACGCCGCAGCATCGAGTGAGAAGCCTCCCCAGACAACCTGCCCAGGCGACATAGAGAAGATGAAACATCAACCTCCGATCGAGATCTATTCCATTGGGACCGAGTTGCTCAATGGCCAGATTCAGGACACCAACTCCTACTGGATGGCACAGCAGATCGCCTCGCTGGGCGGCTACGTTCGACGCATCGCCATCCTCGATGATGATGTCGATGAATTGCGCACGGTGCTCGACGACGCCTGTGCCCGCGACACTCGCCTGGTGATCACCACCGGTGGACTGGGCCCCACGCCCGATGACCTGACCGTTGAGGTCCTGGCGTCGATCCTCGACGTCGATGTGGAGATCGACGAAGACCTCGTGCAGCGTTTTATGGAGAATCGAAGTATCGAGAAGCGCGGGGATGTCAGCGAGGGGCTCCTCAAGATGGCGACACGGCCAGTGGGGGCCATCGCCCATCCCAATCCCGCGGGAGTGGCGCCGTGCGTTGAAGCGGTCAAGGCTGACACGACCCTGTGCGCGCTGCCGGGGCCCCCTCGAGAGGTGGAGGCCCTGTTCCGTCAGACCCTTGAGCCGATGATCGCCGAACTCTACTCCGGCACACGGGCGAGCCTGCGGGTCGTGGTCAATCTGCCGGAGTCTCAGTGTGGACCGATCCTGCACAGTGTGATGGACGCGTGTCCCAACACGTATCTGAAGGCCTTTGTTGCCCTGAGCGAGCGTACGGCGGATGGCCAACGACTCCCTGTGGATATCGTGGCGTGGGCACAGACTGAAGAGGAAGCGACTGACCTACGTGCGCGCGCCCTGAGCCTGTTCGAACAACAGGTGGCAGAAAAGGGCAGCACCATGGAAATCGTCGAGGGAGCCTGATATGTCTCCGCCTCTTCGCGTGGCCATCATCGCTACTACGTGGTTTCCCAACAGTCACGCGGGTGTGCTGGCGACGAAGTTCCTGACCGGTTTTCCCACCGATGAAGGGCTGGTGCCACCTCGCACGTGTGTGGTGTCCCTCTACATCGACCAGATTCACGAGCGGGATGTAGGCTTGCAACTGGCCGAGCAATATGACATCCCCGTCTTCGGCAGCATTCGCGCCGCCCTGACTCTGGGCGGCAAGGCACTGGCCGTCGATGCGGTCCTCATCATCGGCGAACACGGCGACTATCCGCTCACACCCCTCGGTCAGGAGATGTTGCCCCGCCGATGGTTCTTCGAGCAGGTTTGCAGTGTCATCGCCGAGTCAGGTCGTGGAATCCCCGTATTCAGCGACAAACACCTGGCCTACCGATGGCATGACGCGAAGTGGATGTACGAGGAGGCCCGTCGGTTAGAGATCCCCTTTTGGGCAGGATCATCGATCCCCGTGACCTGGCGACGCCCCAACTATCAGCACCCGTCGGGTGAGCCGGTCGACGAGGCCTTGTGTATCAGTTTTCACATGCTCGAACGGTATGGCTTCCATGGCCTGGAGGGTTTGCAGTGCCAGGTGGAGCATCGCGCCGGTGGTGAGTCTGGAGTCCACAGCGTGACCTGCCTGTCCGGCGATCATGTCTGGCAGGCCGCCGACGCCGGGCAATGGTCTCAGAAGCTCGCCGATGCCGCCCTGGCTGCCATGGAACCCGGGCCTGGCCGCCTCGACCGAGATGCGATCACGGAGCCACACGTGTTTCTGCTGGAATACACCGACGGTCTGCGGGGTGTGGTGTTGATGTTGGGAGACACGGGATACGTCACAAAGTCCGCCTACGCCTCACGACGGCGTGACGGCGGCGGCGAAACCATCGACGCCTTCGAGTATCACACCGACCTGGGCCCCAACCACGGGCACTTCAGCTACTTCGGTCTGGCCATCGAGGACTTCTTCATGGAGGGTGTACCCCAATCCCCCGTCGAACGAACGCTGTTGACCACGGGCATCCTGGAGGCGGTGATGATCTCCCACGACCGGGATGGCGCTCGCGTAGAGACGCCACATCTTGAATTCGGCTATCAGCCCACGACATCGATCCTTCGCCGACCGTCGGCAGCCCGGCCTCACTCAGCGACCCTGACTGGGCTCCCCATGCCGGAGCCGGGGTCGACCACATCGGCCAAGATCTTGCCCGTCGGCAGAGACGGGACACAGTATGGCCAGCGCGGTTGAAGCCCCCTCCAACTGAGGGAAGAAGACCTCGGTGACCCAACGAATGCGACCTTCTTGAGCGATCTGTTTCGCGGTTACAATCTGCGCGACTACGACGAGAACGTTCGCAGGTTTTTCCTGTTCGGTATCCCCCTGTTCTCGGGGATGATGATCCAATCCCTTCTTTACAATCTCTATCTGACGCGGCTGGGGTATCAGGAGGACTTCATCGGCCAGATGGCCGGCCTGGCCCCGCTGGCGTCCGGCCTGTTCGCTGTACCCACGGGCATCATCAGCGATCGCGTAGGACGGAAGCCCTTTCTGCTGGCATCGGCCGCGGTGATGGCCGTCACCCAGATCGGGCTGTGCACGGTCACGGATCGCTCGTTGCTGCTGATTTTGGCCTTCGTCGCCGGTACATCAGG